>DASTKX010000069.1:0-11314 GCA_035715585.1 Thermoleophilaceae bacterium | reverse complement strand
CTTGTTCTCCTCGCGGATCCCGCCCTTGCGCAGCGTGAGCAGCTGCTCACCCTCCGCTAGAGCGCGCACGGTCACAGCCCATTCCTTCAAAGCAACTGGCATGAAAAAGGGATTCCTTCCGAGTCCCGTGCGCAGGACGTTGACTCAGTGCTGGCGCGGCACGGGCGACGGATTGTGACGCAGGACGGTCTTGAAATCAAGGGATCTGTGACCACGGTCACAGATCGCCGGCCAGCCCTTCCATCGTCGCGATCGCCGACGCGGCCAGCGCGCCGAGGTCGTAGCCGCCCTCGAGCACGGCCCCGACCGGGACGCCGAGCTCGGCGGCGAGGCCGGCGACGCGCAGCGCCATCTCGCCGAAGGCGCCGGTGTCGAGCAGGCAGCCGCCGAGCGGATCGTCGCGGTGGGCGTCGAAGCCGGCCGAGACGAGGATCAGGTCGGGCCGGTAGGCGCGCGCGGCGGGCAGCGCCTGCTCGTCGATCGCCGCCAGCCACTCGGCGGCGCCGGAGCCGGCGGCCTGCGGGAGGTTGAGCGTGAGCCCCTCGCCGGCGCCGCTGCCGACCTCGTTCGCGGCGCCCGTGCCGGGGTAGAACGGCCAGCGGTGGAGGCTGACGAACAGGACCGCGTCGCTGCCGTAGAAGGCGGCCTGGGTGCCGTTGCCGTGGTGGACGTCCCAGTCGAGCACCAGCACGCGCTCGGCGCCGTGGGCGACGAGCGCATGACGGGCGGCGACGGCGACGTTCGAGAAGAGGCAGAAGCCCATCGCCCGGTCCGGCTCGGCGTGATGGCCCGGCGGGCGCAGCGCGGCGAAGCCGGTCGGCGCCTCGCCGCCGAGCAGCGCGTCGACGAGCGCGCACGCTCCGCCCGCGCCGTGCAGCGCCGCGTCCCACGACGCCGGCACGACCGGCGTGTCGAGATCGAGCGGCTCGCCGCGCGCGCACGCCGTCCGGACCCGCTCGACGTGCTCGGCCGTGTGGACCGCCAGCAGCTGGCGCTCGCTGGCCGCGGGCGCCTCGCGGACCTCCCAGCCGAGCCAGTCGCGCGCCGCCAGCGCCGCCTCCACGGCGCGGATCCGGTCGGCGCGCTCGGGGTGCGTCCCGGTGTCGTGATCCAGCGACGAGGGGTGACGGAGATAGAGCGGCGCCACGTTCCCGTTACCGTACCCGCGTCCGTGCACTCCTCGACCGCTACAGCGCTCCGGACGGACGTGGCAGTGATCGGAGCCGGCGCCGCCGGGCTCTTCTGCGCGCTGACGGCCGCGCGCGAAGGCGCGCGCGTCACGCTCGTCTCGCGCACGCCGCTCGACGGCTCGGCGAGCTACTGGGCCCAGGGCGGGATCGCCGCAGCGCTCGCGGCCGAGGACTCGCCGGAGCGCCACGTCGCCGACACGCTCGCCGCCGGTCGCGGCGTCGCCCGCGAGAGCGCGGTGCGGGTGCTCTGCGAGGAGTCGCCGGCGCGCGTCCACGAGCTGCAGCGGCTCGGCGTCCGCTTCGACGCCGACCGCCACGGCGCGCTGGCGCTCGGCCTGGAGGGCGGCCACTCGGCGCGGCGGATCGTCCACGCTGGCGGCAGCGCGACCGGACGGCGGATCACCCGCCAGCTCGCCGCGCTCGCCGCCACCGACGAGCGGATCGAGGTGCTCGAGGGGACGACCGCCGACGCGCTGTTGGTCGCCGAGGGCCGCTGCGTCGGCCTGCGCACGCGGCGCGGCGACGACCACGCCGAGATCCTCGCCCGCGCGACGGTGCTCGCCACCGGCGGCTCGGCGGCGCTCTGGCAGCGGACGACCAACCCGCCGGGCTCGGTCGGCGTCGGGCTCGCGCTCGCGCACGCCGCCGGCGCCGACCTCGCCGACCTCGAGTTCATGCAGTTCCACCCGACGGCGCTGGTCGCCGACGGCGACGACGACGGCTTCCTCGTGACCGAGGCCGTCCGCGGCGAGGGGGCGAAGCTGCTCGACGGCGACGGCAACCGCTTCGTCGACGAGCTGGCGCCACGCGACGAGGTCGCGCTGGCGATCGAGACGGAGCTGCGGCGCAGCGGCGCGCGTGCGGTCGCACTCGACCTGCGGCCGGTCGACATGGGCCGCTTCCCGAACATCGCCGAGGTGCTAGCCCGCAACGGCATCGATCCGCAGCGCGACACGGTTCCCGTCGCGCCGGCGGCCCACTACACGATGGGCGGCGTCGCGACGAACCTCGACGGCGGCGCGTCGCTGCCGAGCCTCTACGCCGTCGGCGAGTGCGCCTGCACCGGCCTCCACGGCGCGAACCGGCTGGCGTCGAACTCGCTCGCCGAGTGTTTCGTGCTCGGCCGCCGCGCCGGCCTGGCGGCGACCGAGGAGCCGCCGGCGGCAGCGAGCGCCGGCGCCCACGCCGCGACGCTGCCGGACCCGCCGTTGGCGGCGACACGCGCGGCGTTGTGGCGCCATGCGGGCCTGCGCCGCGACGCCGCCGGCCTGCGCCCGTTGCTCGACGACCCGTTCACCGTCGCGCGGCTGATCGCCGCCGCCTGCCTGGCGCGCGAGGAGAGCCGTGGCGCGCACCAGCGCGACGACCATCCGGACACCGACGGCGCGCTCGACCACACGCACACCGTCGTCGACGCGAACGGCCGCGCGACGCTGGAGCGCTGGGAGTGAGCGACGTCGACGACCTGTTCCAGGAGGCGATGGCCTCGCTCGCGTCGGGCGTCTCGGCGATCACCGCGCGCCGCGCCGATGGACAGCCGTGCGGCCTGGCCGCGACCTCGGTCTCGTCCTACAGCGCGAACCCGCCGTCGCTGCTGGTGTCGGTCGCGCACGACTCGCGCTGCCACGACGCGCTGGCCGGCTGCGAGCGCTTCGGCGTCCACATCCTGCACGCGGGCGAGGAGCCGGTGGCGCGTGTCTTCGCCGGGCGCGGCGACGACAAGTTCGCCGGCCTCGACTGGCGCTGGGACGGCGACGTGCCGGAGCTGGCGGGCGCGCTCGCCTACCTGCGCTGCCGCCGCGTCGAGAGCCTCTCGCGCTACGACCACACGATCCTGATCGGCGACATCGAGGCTGGTCGCCTCGAGCAGGGCGAGCCGCTGCTCTATGCCAGGCGGCGGATGGACTGGCTGCTGCACCCTCACCGCCGTTGAGCCAAGCGGCGGAGTCTCGGGCGTTAACCCGAACTTAACTTTGGATTCGTTCCCAGTACATGAGCCGTTGGTCTAATCGACCCCGTGGGAGAACGGCGACGATCAGTCGCCCAAGCAGTAGGGAGGCCTGTATGTACCAATTCAGCCGGGCGATCTACAGGGAGCTGGCGATGGACGTCACTCCTCAGCCATCGGGCGGGCGGGCCGTCGCACAGGCGCGACTGCTCAGCGAGTGCGAGTCCGCGATGGAGCGGCTCGCGACCGATCGGCACTACTTCGCCCATCCGGTCAAGACCCTGTTCAACGACGTTCGAAGCCTGTTCCCGATCACCGCGCAGCTGCGCGTCTACCGGACGATCGAGCAGCACATGCTCGAGGCGGTCGCCTATGTGGACGAGCAGGCACGCGACGGCGTGACGTTCGACGGCAGCCCGCTCTGCTGCCACGCGACGACCCGCAAGGGCACGTCCTGCCAGCGCGTTCCGCTGCCGGCGAGCAAGTACTGCCCGTCGCACAAGCACCTCGACGAGGCGGAGCGCCAGCAGCTCGCGGCAGCCGCCGCGTAACCCGCCCCGAAGGATTCGCATTCGCGCCCCGGGCATCCGCTCGGGGCGTCCGGAGATAGCGTTGCCGATGTGATCCTCGGGGTCGATGTCGGAGGGACCTTCACCGATGCTGTCGCGATCGACGCAGACAGCGTCCGTACCGGCAAGGCGCCGACGACACCGGACGATCAGTCGCTCGGCGTGATGGCGGCGATCGAGCAGGCGCTCGGCGAGCGTGGGCCGGGCGACGTCGAGCGGCTCGTGCACGGCATGACCGTCGGCACCAACGCGCTGCTCGAGGGGCGCACCGCGCGCACGGCGCTGATCGCCACCGAGGGGTTCGTCGACGTCGAGCGGCTCGGCCGCCAGGCCCGGCCCGAGCTATACCGGCTCTGCGCCGACAACCCCGCGCCGATCGTCCCAGACGAGCTGCTGGTCGCGGCGCCGGAGCGCTGCGTGCCCGACGGAGTGCTGACGCCACTCGACGGCAACGAGCTGCGCCGCCGCCTCGCCGCGCTGCCCGGCGACGTCGAGGCCGTCGCGATCTGCCTGCTGTGGGGGTTCCGCCACCCCGAGCACGAGCAAGCGGTCGAGGCGGCCGTCGCCGAGCTGCTCGACGGGGTCCACGTCTCCACCTCGCACGACACCGCCGCCGTCTTCCGCGAGTACGAGCGCTGCGTGACGACGATCGTCGACGCGACGGTCTCACCGCTGCTCGGCCGCTACATCGACCGGCTGACGGCGCGGGCCCGCTCGGCGGGCCTGCCGAGCCCGGAGATCATGCTCTCGAGCGGTGGCGTGGTCGACGCGCCGACCGCGGCCCGCCACGGCTCCTGGACGGTCCTCTCCGGCCCCGCCGGCGGGGCGGTCGCGGCCGCGGCGGCGGCGCGCGAGTCCGGCGCCGAGGGGGCGGTCACGCTCGACATGGGCGGAACGTCGTGCGACGTGTCGCTGGTGCTCGACGGACACGTCGCGGTGACCGGCGGGCGCGAGATCGCGGGCCGCTCGCTGGCGCTGCCGATGGTCGACGTCCACACCGTCGGGGCCGGCGGCGGCAGCCTCGCCTGGCGCGACGAGGGCGGCGCGCTGCGCGTCGGCCCGCATTCGGCGGGCGCCCGGCCGGGACCGGCCTGCTACGGCCACGGCGGGACCGAGCCGACCGTCACCGACGCGAGTCTGCTGGCCGGTCACCTCGACGCCGGGTCGCCGCTGGCCGGCGGCATCGAGCTCGACCGCGCGGCCGCCGAGGCCGCGCTCGGACGGCTCGCCGGCGAGCTCGGGATATCCGTCGAGCAGGCCGTCGGTGGAACGCTGCGCGTCGCGGCGGTCGAGATGGCCCAGGCGGCCCGTGTCGTCACGGTCGAGCGCGGCATCGACCCGCGCGGGCTGACGCTGGTCGCGTTCGGCGGCGCGGGACCGCTGCACGCGGCGGCGATCGCCGCCGAGATCGGGATCGAGCGGATCGTCGCGCCGGCCGCCTCGGGCGTCCTGTCGGCGCTCGGGCTGGCGGTCTCCGAGCGGCGGCGCGACCTCGTCGAGTCGGTGCTCCTCGCCGGCGACGAGCTGACGCGGGAGGCTGTCGCCGCCGCGGTCGAGCGGTTGGGGGAGCGCGGCCGGGCCGAGCTCGGCGCCGCCGACGCCGAGCTGCGCGCGACCTACGAGCTGCGTTACGCCGGCCAGGCGTTCGAGCTGCCGGTCGAGGCCGGGACCGCGCCGCAGCCGTCCGAGCTGCGCGCCGCCTTCGACCGCGCCCACGCCGACCGCTACGGCTACTCCGACCCTGACGCCGAGCTGGAGCTCGTGACCGTGCGCGTCGCAGTCGCGTTGCCGAGCGCCGAGCCGCCGGTCGCCACCGTGCCCCCGGCCGAGCAGCGCGGCACGCGCCGCGCCCGCTTCGGCGACGAGTGGCACGAGACGTCCGTCTTCGGGTCTGGCCGCGGCGCCGTCGCCGGCCCCGCGATCGTCGAGCTACCCGGCTCGACGCTGGTCGTCCCGCCGGGCTGGTCCGGGACCGCCGACGCGGCGGGTGTGACGCTGTGCAAGGAGACGGGATGAGTCTCGACCCGATCGCTCTCCAGGTGATGGTCGGCGCGCTGCGCTCGGCCTGCGAGGAGATGGGCGCGGTGCTCGTCCGCTCGGCCCACTCGGCGAACATCAAGGAGCGCCGCGACGCCTCGACCGCGCTGTTCGACCGCGACGGGCAGATGGCGATGCAGGCCGAGCACATCCCCGTCCACCTCGGCGCGATGCCGAGCGCCGTCGCAGCCATCCTCTACGAGCCGCAGGCGCCCGGCGACGCCTGGATCCTCAACGACCCGTTCGCCGGCGGCACCCACCTGCCCGACATCACGGTGATCTCGCCGGTCTTCCTCGACGGGGCCGAGCTGCTCGGCTTCGCCGCCAGCCGCGCCCACCACGCCGACGTCGGCGCGCCCGAGCCCGGGAGCATGCCGGCCGGCTCGCGCACGCTCGCCGACGAGGGCGTCGTGATCCCGCCGACCCGACTCGCCCGCGGCGGCGAGATCGACCGCGTGCTGCTCGACGGGCTGATCGCCCAGATGCGCAACCCGGACGAGCGCGAGGCCGACCTGCGCGCCCAGCTGGCCGCCAATCGCGCGGGCGCGCGACGGCTCGAGGAGCTCGCGCGACGGACCGGCGTCGAGCAGCTGCGTGCCGGCATCGCCGCGACGCTCGACTACGCCGAGCGCCGCACGCGCGCGCGGATCGCGGCGCTGCCCGACGGCGAGCGGACGGCGACCGACGTGCTCGAGACGTCAGACGGCGACCTCGAGCTGCGGCTGTGCGCGGTCGTCTCCGGCGACGAGATCGAGCTCGACTTCTCCGGCAGCGCGGCCCAGCACCCGGGCAATCTCAACTGCCCGCTCGCGGTCACGCTGTCGGCCTGCTACTTCGCGCTGCGCGTGATCGCCGATCCCGACGTCCCGCCGTGCGCCGGCGCCTACCGCCCGCTGCGCGTGACCGTGCCCGAGGGCTGCCTGCTCAACGCCGCGTCGCCGGCGGCGGTCGTCGCGGGCAACGTCGAGACGTCCTCGCGCGTCGCCGACCTCGTGCTCGCCGCCTTCGGCCGGGCGCTCGGCCAGGGGACGATGAACAACCTGACGCTCGGCAACGACGACTTCACCTACTACGAGACGCTCGGCGGCGGCCAGGGCGCCTGCGCCGACGCCGACGGCCCGAGCGCCGTCCACGTCGCGATGAGCAACACGCTCAACACGCCGATCGAGGCGCTCGAGCTCGAGTTCCCGCTGCGTGCCGTCGAGTACGCGCTGCGCCGCGGCTCCGGTGGCGACGGGCGCCATCGCGGTGGCGACGGCGTCGCGCGCGAGCTCGAGGCGCTGACGGAGATGCGCTACTCGCTGATCGCCGAGCGTCGCCGCCACAGCCCGCCGGGCGCCGCCGGCGGCGAGCCCGGCGCCCGCGGGCGCAACCTGCTCAACGGCGCCGAGCTGGCTCCCAAGACCTCTGGAACCCTGTCGCCCGGCGACCGGCTGCGGATCGAGACCCCCGGCGGCGGGGGCCACGGCAAGGCGGGCTAGGCGAGGTCCAGCTCTTCGTCGACGACGGCGAGGATGCCGTCGCGGCGGATCTGGAGCGGGAACTCGCCGAGGATCCGCTCGCGGGCGCGAACCGCTCCCGCGGGGCCGGCGTCGAGCGCCCTGACGATCCCGTCGGCGACCGCCTGGGGGTCCTGCGAGGCGATCAGCACGCCGGCGTCGCCGACGACCTCCGGCATCGCGGTCACGTCGACGACGACGGGGACGCAGCCGGCGAGCATCGCCTCGGCGACGGCAAGCCCGAAGCCCTCGTGGCGGGACGGCTGGACGTAGGCGCCGGCGCGCGCGTATAGGTCGGTCAGGTCTTCGTCGGAGACCCAGCCGGTGAACTCGACGTTCGGGCCGGCGACCGCGCGCAGCGTGTCGATCGCGTCGTCGAGCCACTTGCCGGCGAGCACGAAGCGGACGTCGGGCAGCAGCCGGGCGGCCATCACGAACGGCAGCTGGCCCTTCTGGACGAGCGTGCCGGCGTCGACCGCGCCGACGTTCAGCGCCAGCCGCTCGCGCGGGCGGCTCTCGTCGAGCGGGCCGAACGGGTCCGGGACGCCGTGGTGGACCACCGTGACGTCGTCAGGCCGGAACGGGGTGTTGGCCGCGATCTCCGAGCGGCTGTACTCGGAGTTGGTGACCAGCCGGCCGGCGCGGCGCATGATCCAGCGGCTCGCCCAGCGGCGCAGGCCGCCCTGCTGATGGCCGTAGCCGATGTCGGGCATGTTCGCCGTGTCGAAGCCGCCGATGATCTGCACCGACGGTTTGCGCAGCAGCCAGGCGAGCGTGATCGGGAAGAAGCTGTGCCAGGACGCGAACCAGCAGAAGACGAGGTCGGCGCGCCACACGCCCGCGATCAGGCGCAGCGGGTGCGGCCAGCGGCCCGGCTGGTAGTAGTCCTCGACCTCGTAGCGCTCGGCGAGGATCTCGCGGTCGATCGCCACGAAGCTCGCCTTGCGGCTGTGCACGTAGAGGATTCGCTTCATGCCGCTCCTTCGATGAAAGTCCGATGCCACTGCGACAGCTCGAGCAGGCAGTAGAGGATGCGCTTGTGGTCGGCGCGCCCGTCGCGGTGGGCGGCGACCAGCCCGGCGACCGTGCCGGAGTCGATCAGCTCGGCGGCCGGGGCGCCGGGGGCGTAGCGGCGCTGGACCTCGGTCCCGAGCGACTCGCGCAGCCAGCTGTCGTAGGGGGTCGAGAAGCCGTGCTTGGGCCGGTCGACGATCTGGCGTGGGACGAGCTGGGCCAGCGCGCGGCGATGCAGCTTCTTGCCGGCGCGCGGGCCGACGCGCTCGCGTGCCGGGATGCTCTCGACGAAGCGCATCAGCTCGACGTCGAGGAACGGCACGCGCTGCTCGAGGCTCGCCGACATCGACATCTTGTCGGCGCAGATCAGCAGCCCGTCGGGCAGGAAGAGGTGGGTGTCGAGGTACAGCGCCTGCTCGAGCAGCGGCCGGTCGCCGACGTCTGAGAGCACGTCCGCGGCCAGCGCCGTGCGCTCCGCCGCGGCCTGCTCGCCGGCGCCGCCGACGAGCGCGCCGCGCAGGTCCTCGCCGGTGATCTCGACCAGCCGCACCAGCCGCTCGGCGTCGGTCATGTCGCCGAGCAGGCGCGCCGCGCGGCGCGCGCGCTCGTTGCCGGGCAGCAGGCCGGCGGCAGCGCGCAGCGGGGTGGCCAGCGGGCCGAGATGGCGGGCGGCGCCGAGCGCCAGCGCCGCCTGGTGACGGCCGTAGCCGCCGTGCGGCTCGTCGGCGCCCTGGCCCGACAGGGCGACCTTGACCGACCGTGCGGCGAAGTGCGAGAGCTGCATCAGCGCAGGGGCCGAGGGGATCCCGCACGGCTCCTCGAGATGCGTGACGGCGCGCGCCAGCTCGTCGGTGAAGTCGTCGCGCTCCATCGCCGTGTCGTGGTGGGCGCTGCCGATCGCGCGCGCCGACTCGGCCGCATAGGCACGCTCGTCGAGGACGTCGCCGTAGCCGGGGAAGCCGATCGTGAAGGTCTGCGGCGGGGTGGGGGAGCGGCTGGCCATCGCCGCGACGATCGCCGCCGAGTCGACGCCGCCGGAGAGGAAGGCGCCGTAGGGGACGTCGGACATCATCTGGCGCTCGACGGCGGCGCCGAAGCGTGCGACCAGCTCGTCCTCGAGCTCGCGCCCGCGCAGGCCGGTGGCCGTCGCGGCGGGCGCCGCGCGGTAGCTCGACACACGCGGCGGGCCGTCCTCGGTGGCGACGAGGATCGAGGCCGCGGGCAGCTTCGAGACGCCCTCGAAGAGCGTGCGCGGGGCGGGGGTGAAGCGGCAGGCGAGGTAGTGGTCGAGCGCGACGCGGTCGACGCGCGGCTCGACCAGGCCGGCGGCGAGCAGCGCGCCGACCTCCGAGGCGACGGCGAGCCGGCGGCCGTCGCTATGCCAGTAGACCGGCTTGACGCCGAGCGGGTCGCGCGCGACGAGCAGGCGGCGCCTCGGCTCGTCCCAGATCGCGAAGCCGAAGATCCCGTTGAGGTGACGGACGCAGTCGTCGCCGTGCTCCTCGTAGAGGTGGACGATCACCTCGCAGTCGGAGCGGGTCGCGAAGCGGTGGCCGCGCGCCTCCAGCTCGCCGCGCAGCGCCTCGTGGTTGTAGATCTCGCCATTGGCGACGACTGAGATCGAGCCGTCCTCGGAACGCAGCGGCTGGTCGCCGCCGGCGACGTCGACGATCGCCAGCCGGCGGTGGACGAGCGTCGTCGACCCGAGCGCGACGACCGCCTCGCCGTCGGGGCCGCGGTGGCGCAGCGCGGCCGCCATCCGCCGCCCGGCGTCGGGCGGGGCCGAGCCGGCCGGGTCGAGGAGGGCGCCGATGCCGCACATGCAGCGCGCATCTTCGCAGCGCGCCGTCGCAGTTCTGTCACACGCACGTCTCGAACCGTGTGTCGCGCCCGACGAGGGTGGCTCTCCGTCAATCCGATCCCACGGAGGTAGTCACATGTACCGCTTGTTCGGACTCGCCCATGCCACGTTGATCGCGGGGTCCGCCCGGCTGCGCCGCCAGGCCGGTCAGGGGACCGTCGAGTACGTCGCGCTGATCCTGCTCGTCGCCCTGATCATGGCCGGCGTCGTCGCCGCGATGAAGAACTTCAAGACGGATGAGGGCCAGGAGCTCGGCGACGTGATCCTCGGCAAGATCAAGGACGCGGTGCGCAAGGTCGAGTTCTGAGCGGCGGACGGTCACGCCGCCGACCCGCATGCCACGATGCTCGCTGTGTCGTCCCAGCGCGAGCTGCCCGTGGCCGTGTTCGACTCCGGCGTCGGCGGCCTGACCGTCCTGCACGAGTGCCTCGTGTCGCTGCCGCACGAGGACTTCCTCTACCTCGGCGACACCGCACGCTTCCCGTATGGGACGCGCGAGCCCGAGGAGCTGCGCGCCTTTGCGCGCGAGCTCGCGGGCATCCTGCTCGACGAGGGGGCGAAGCTGATCGTCGTGGCCTGCAACTCGGCGACCTCGGCGGCGCTGCCCGGGCTGCGCGACGAGCTGGCCGGGCGCGTCCCCGTCGTCAGCGTCGTCTATCCCGAGGCCCGCCTCGCGGCCCAGACGACGCGCAACGGCCGCGTCGGGCTGCTGGCGACGCCCGCGACGGTCGCCAGCGGCGCCTACGAGCGCGCGCTGAGCGAGGCCTCCGGCGGCGCGGCGACGCTGCACCCCGTCGCCACAGCCGAGCTGGCGCCGATCATCCAGGAGGGCGGCGAGGTCGACGAGCGCACCGTCGCGGCCGTCGAGCGCGCCTGCGAGCCGCTGCGCGCCGCCGGCGTCGACACCGTGATCCTCGGCTGCACGCACTACCCGCTCGTCCGCCCCGCGATCCAGCGCACGCTCGGTCGCGGCGTCGAGATCGTCACCTCGGGGCAGGCGATCGTCGAGGAGGTCGAGCGCGAGCTGGACGCGGCCGGCGCCGCGGCGCCGCACGACCGGCGCGGCGAGTACCGCTTCCTCGCGACGGGGGACGTGGACGACTTCAGGCGGCTGGGGACGCGCTTCCTGCAGCTGCCGATCGCGACAGTTGGCCACGTGGACGTGGCATCCCCGACGGAGGTGGCTGCATGAGAGG
>DASTKX010000068.1:0-10018 GCA_035715585.1 Thermoleophilaceae bacterium | reverse complement strand
GAGAAGATCGCCGCGTAGGGCTCAGACGGGAGTCAGCATCGAGCCGCCGCAGTTGCGACAGCGCACGTTCGCGAGGTCGGACATGCGGGCGATCGTCGAGTGCGAGCCGCAGTCCGGGCACTGCGAGCGCAGCTCGAAGCGGCTGAGGCAGTAGACGCAGCGGTAGCGGCCGGCCAACTGGGTCGCGCGCAGCCAGGGCTCACCGCACGACGGACACGGCGGTCCCAGGTCGATCCGTTCCTCGTCGGCCATCGAACGATTCTGGCGGGTGAGCCGGACCGGCGGGCTCAGCCCGCTCCGAGCGCGGCTCCGTGGCCGCGCAGCCACGACGCCGCGTCCATTGGCCGGCCACCGGCAGGCTGGACCTCGAGCAGCTCCAGGGCGCCGTCGGCGGCGCCGAAGAGCAGATGTCCGTCGCGGGCGACGAGCACGCCCGGAGCGGTGTCCCCGTCGCTAGCGGCGAGAGCGGCGCGCCGCACGCCGAGGCGCTCGAAGCCGTCCGGCTCCACGTAGGTCCCGACGTGAGGCGTGAGGGCACGAACGCGGCGCTCGAGCGCCGTGGCATCGAGCTGGGGATCGAGCAGCCGCTCCCGGCGGTCGATCTTCTCCGCGTAGGTCGCGCCGTCCTCGCCTTGCGGGCGCGGCGCCGGCAGCGTGTCGAGCGCCTCGACGAGCAGGTCGCCGCCGAGCGCGGCGAGCCGCGCGGCGAGGCTGCCGTAGTCGTCGTCGGGGCGGATCGGCTCGTCGCGGATCAGGTAGACAGGGCCGGCGTCGAGCTCGGCGACCGGCTCCATGATCGCCACGCCGGTCTTGGCGTCGCCGGCCTCGATCGCGCGCTCGATCGGCGCCGCGCCGCGCCAGCGCGGCAGCAGCGACGGGTGGACGTTGAGCCAGGTATGGGCGGCGAGCAGGTCGTCGCCGATGATCGCGCCGTAGGCGCAGACGCACGCGGCCTCCGGCTCGGCGGCGGCGATCCGCGCCAGCGAGTCGGGATCGTTGACCTGCTCCGGCTGCAACGTGTCGATCCCCAGCTCGCGCGCGCGCTCGACGACCGGCGGCGGGGACACCTTGCGGCCACGGCCCTGGCGCCGATCGGGGCGGCTGACCACCAGCTGGGGCCGGTGCTCGGACGTCGCGAGACGGTCGAGGACGACTGCCGCGAAGTCCGAGGTTCCGAGATAGACGGTGCGCACGCCGCCGCTCAGGCGGCCTGCTCGGCGGCGCGCTCGCGCTGCTCGCGCTCGCGAGCGCGCAGCTCGCGCATCGCCCGGCGGCGCTGGTCGCGGCTCGTGCGCTCGAGGATCAGCACGCCGTCGAGGTGGTCGATCTCGTGCTGGATCACGCGCGCCTCGAGGCCCGAAGCCTCGACGACCCGCGGCTCGCCGAGCTCGTCGAGCGCGCGGACGCGGACGTGGACGGGGCGCTCGACGTCGACGTTGACGCCGACGATCGACAGGCAGCCCTCCTCGCCCTCCTCCTCGTCGTCGCTGCTCCACTCGATCTCGGGGTTGACGAGCGCGATCAGCGGCGCGCCGGGACCGACGCGGTAGACCAACAGCCGCTGTGAGATGCCCAGCTGCGGCGCGGCAAGCCCGACGCCGAGCGCGTCGTCCATCAGACCGGCCATCCGCGACACCTGGCGGCGCAGGCCCTCGTCGAAGCGGTCGACCTCGATCGCGCGGCTCTTCAGCACCGGGTCGCCGAACTGGCGGATGAACGACATCGCCGCCGCGCGCCGGGCGAGCGTCTCGGGATCGAGCTGGCCCTCCTGCTCCTCCTCGTCCGCCTCGACCTCGCTGTCGTGCTCCTCGGCCATCGATCCCGATCTTACCGTGGCGAACCGGGGCGGCCCGCTCATTGCGGATCGACGTCGACGGCGTACTTGACCGGTCCCAGCGAGCGGTCGGCGGCCGTCTGCTCGACCGCGGTCCGCACGGCGACGATCGCCGCCGCCCGGTCGGTTGCCTTGACGACCAGCTGGAAGCGCTCGCGGCCCTTGAGCCGGAACAGGGGCGCCGGCCCGAGCACTGGGATCCGCGCGCCGCGGATCGCGGCCAGCAGCGCGTCGGCGGCCGCCTTGGCGGGGCCGGCGTCCTCGCTCGAGCAGACGATCCGGATCAGCGAGCCGTAGGGCGGGTAGGAGAGCGCCTCGCGACGGGTCAGCTCGACGTCGAGGAAGCCGTCGGCGTCGTGGCCGGCCGCCAGGCGCAGCGCCGGCGCGGCGGGATCGAGCGCCTGGACGACCACCCTGCCCTCGCTGCCGCCGCGCCCGCTGCGACCCGCGAGCTGGGCGACGAGCGCGAACGTCCGCTCCTCGGAGCGGAAGTCGGGAAACCGCAGTGTCGCGTCGGCGTCGAGCACCACGCCGAGCGTCACGTCGGGGAAGTCGTGGCCCTTGGCGACCATCTGCGTCCCGACGAGCACTCCCCCCTCCGCCGCCTCGAACCGCTCGAGCGCCTCGGCCGCGCCGCCGCGCACCGCGGTGTCGGCGTCGAGCCGGATGACCGGCAGCGGGTCCATCAGGCGCTCGAGCTCGACGCCGAGCTGCTCGGTGCCGACGCCGTGACGGGCCAGCGACACCGAGCCGCAGTCGGGACAGCTGTCCGGCACGCCCTCGCGGTGGCCGCAGTGGTGGCAGGACATCCGCCCCGCTGACCTGTGCAGCACCAGCGTCACGTCGCAGTTCGGGCACTCCCAGACGCGGCCGCAGTCGCCGCAGGTGAGGAAGTTCGACCAGCCGCGCCGGTTGAGCAGCACGATCGCCTTCTCGCCGGCGCGGCGCACCTGCTCGAGCGCGTCGCGCGTGCGCTGGTGCAGCGGACCCTTGACTCCCGCCATCCCGACCAGCTCGACCGGCGGCAGCGGCCGGCCGTCGACGCGCTGTGGCAACCGCACCCGGTCGTAGCGCAGCACGCTCTCCGGTCGCGGCGTGGCGCTGCCGACGAGCAGCAGCGCGCCGCACTCGCGCGCACGGCGCTCGGCGACGGTGCGGGCGTCGTAGCGCGGATCGCCCTCCTGCTTGTAGGAGCCGTCGTGCTCCTCGTCGACGACGATCAGCCCGACGTCCTCGAGCGGCGCGAAGACCGCCGAGCGCGGGCCGACCGCGACGCGCGCGGCGCCGCCGCGCAGGCGCGTCCACTCGTCGTAGCGCTCGCGCGTCGTGAGCTGGGAGTGCAGGACGGCGACGGTGTCGCCGAAGCGCTCGACGAAGCGGCCGGCGGTCTGGGGCGTGAGGCCGATCTCGGGGACGAGGACGATCGCGGTCTGCCCGCGGGCGAGGACCTCCTCGACGGCACGCAGATAGACCTCGGTCTTGCCGCTGCCGGTGACGCCGTGGAGGAGGATCGGCTCCGGGGGCGTGGCGGTACGCGGCAGCCTCGCGACGATCTGCGCGACCGCCGCCCGCTGGTCGTCGGTCAGCCTCGCGACCGCCCCGCGCGCGCCAACCGGGCGCATGGCCGGGCGGCGGGGTTCCTCGACGGTCCGCTCCACCACGAGCAGCCCGCGCGCCTCGAGCCGGCGCACACTGGCGTGGTCGCAGCCGCTGACGCGCGCGAGGTCGCTGACCCTCAGCGGACCGGCGGCCAACGCCTCGAGTCCCGTGCGCTGTCGGCTGCCGAGCCGGGTCCCGTCCTCCAGCGCGGCTCGGCCCGCGGCGGTCAACGTGGCGGCGAGCGACTCGCGCGCCTTGGTCCGCCGGCCGCTGCCGGTACCCGTTCCGGGCGGCAGTACCAGCGCCAGCCCGCGCGCCGGCGTCGATACGTACTCCTGAGCGACCCACAGCCCCAGGCGCACCAGCTCCGGTGGCACGTCGGCTTCGAGCGCCTCGATCGGCTCGGCGAGCCGCTTCGGGTCCAGGTCGCTGGTCTCCGCGGTCGCGACGACCACTCCGAGCATCCGCCGCGGCCCGAACGGCACGACCAGCACGCTGCCGACCCCGACGCCGTCGGCAACGAGTCCCTCGCCCATCAGATAGTCGAACGGGCCGCGCAGCGCGCGGGCGGTGGTCAGCGGCTCGACCTTCGCGATCACCAGGCCAATGTATGGGGATCGCCAGAGGTCAGGACCAGCCAGCATTTCTGCTGGGCCGTCTGGCACACTGACGCCGTGTCGATTCCGTCGCTATCCCGTCGCGGAAGCAGGGCCGCCTGTGACGCTCCGGCTGGCAGGTTCGTCGTCATGCCGAAGCAGCGCTGGCGACACGGAGTACGGGATGACCTGCGCGGCGTGCGCGAGGCGCTGGACGGCCTGCGCGGCGAGATCCACGGCTTGCGCGACGAGATGCACGACGAGCTTGGCGGCATGCGCCAGGAGCTGGGCGGGATGCGCGAGGAGATCCGCGGGATGCGCGGCGATCTCCAGCGCGAGTTCCAGCAGAACCGCGACGTGCTACGCCATCTGAAGGCCTCGATCGACCACGACGCCGAGCTGACACGACAGTGCGTCGAGACGCTCGAGGCCGTGCGCGCCGAGAGCCGCGCGGCGCGGGTCGCGCTCGAGGATCTGAGCGACGACGTCCGCGCGCAGCGCGACGGCCTGCTGCTGGTCCTCGACGAGCTGCGCCGCCACAACGGGTCGAGCTGACCCGCCGCGGCCGGCGGTCGCGCTAGGCGACGGGCGCGGCCTCGGCGAGACCGGCGGCCTGGCGCAGGGCGTCGGCCTTGTCGGTCTTCTCCCAGGTGAACTCGTCGAGCTCGCGGCCGAAGTGGCCGTAGGCGGCCGTCTTGCGGAAGATCGGCCGGTGCAGGTCGAGCTCGCGGCGGAAGGCGGCCGGACGCAGGTCGAAGTGCTCGTCGACGAGCTGGGCGATCTTCGCGCGACCGATCTTCTCGGTGCCGAAGGTCTCGACCATCACCGAGACGGGCTTGGCGACGCCGATCGCGTAGGCGACCTGGACCTCGCAGCGGTCGGCGAGACCGGCCGCGACGACGTTCTTGGCGACCCAGCGGGCCGCATAGGCGGCCGAGCGGTCGACCTTCGACGGGTCCTTGCCGGAGAACGCGCCACCGCCGTGGCGGGCGGCGCCGCCGTAGGTGTCGACGATGATCTTGCGGCCGGTCAGCCCGCAGTCGCCCATCGGCCCGCCGATGACGAACTTGCCGGTCGGGTTGACGAGGAAGTTGTGGCCCGAGTTGAGCGTCGCGGCGTCGTAGGGCACGCCCTCCTTGTCGAGCACCGGAATCACGACCTGCTCCCAGAGGTCGGACTTGATCCGCGGCTGGTCGACGTCCTCGGCGTGCTGGGTCGAGATCAGGACCTTCTCGATCGCGACCGGGCGGCCGTCGCGGTAGCGGACCGAGACCTGCGTCTTGCCGTCGGGGCGCAGGTAGGGCAGCGTGCCGTCGTGGCGAACCTCGGCGAGGCGCTCGGCGAGCCGGTGCGCGAGCGCGACCGGGGCCGGCATCAGCTCCGGCGTCTCGTTCGACGCGTAGCCGAACATCATTCCCTGGTCGCCGGCGCCGGCGATGTCGAAGTCGTCGCCCGAGCCGTCAGCGCGCTTCTCGTAGGCCTGGTCGACGCCCTGAGCGATGTCGGGCGACTGCTTGTCGACCGTCACCATCACGGCGCAGGTGTTGCAGTCGAAGCCGTAGGCGGCGTCGTTGTAGCCGATCTCGTCGACCGCCTTGCGAGCGATCGCCTGGAAGTCGAGGTCGGCGGTCGTCGAGATCTCGCCCGAGATCACGATCAGGCCGGTGTTGACGAGCGTCTCGCAGGCGACACGACCGGCCGGATCCGCGGCGAGCACCGCGTCGAGCACGGAGTCGGAGATCTGGTCGGCGATCTTGTCGGGATGGCCCTCGGTGACGGACTCCGAGGTGAAGAGGAACTCGTTGTCGGCGAAATCGGTGATGCTCATGGGGAGGGGCTCGCTCCGGGGCCGGGGACGCTCAAAAACGCTCTGAAATGGTTGAGAAAGGGTACACAGGCCGACCGGCCAGGTGCCCCGGGGGTCTGGGGGCGTGAGTCCCCAGTGGTCATCCGTAGCTGCGACGACCCGCCGTGGTCTTGATGTCGATCACCAGCGGCACCCCCTCGAGCCCGAAACGGTCGCGCAGCTGGTTCTCGAGGAAGTAGGCGTAGTCGCGCGTGACCAGCGAGCGATCGTTGACCTGGAGTGCGAAGCGCGGCGGCGAGGTCTCGAACTGCGCGAGGTAGTAGAGCCGCAGCCGCTTGCCGCCCTTCGCCGGCGGCTGGCGGATGTCCTGGAGGTCGGCGAGGAAGCGGTTGAGCTGTGAGGTCTTGATGCGCTGGGCGCTGCGGTCAGCGAGGTCGAGCGCCTCGGCGACGAGGCGCGTCAGGCCGCGGCCGGTCTTCGCCGACACCGCCATCAGCTTCGGCCGCTGGCGCAGCTTCTTGCTGACGCGGGCGCGGGTGTGCTCGAGATCGGTGTCGGTGAGGTCCCACTTGTTCAGCGCGACGACGGTCGCGCAGTTCGACTTCATCGCCAGCTCGGCGATTCGGAAGTCCTCGGTGGTCACGCCCTCTGACGCGTCGCAGAGCACGATCGCGACGTCGGCGCGCTCGGCGGCCTGCTCGGAGCGCAGCTGGGCGTAGTAGTCGACCGTCCCGGCGACCTTCGTCCGCCGCCGCAGGCCGGCGGTGTCGACTAGGATCACCGGCCGTCCCTCGACCTCGATCCGGGTGTCGATCGAATCGCGCGTGGTGCCGGCGAGGTCGGCGACGATCACCCGCTCCTCACCGAGCAGCTTGTTGACCAGCGACGACTTGCCGACGTTCGGGCGGCCGATCACCGCGAGCCGCGTCGCCGTCTCCTGCTCGCGCTCGGGAACGGTCTCGAGCGTCGTGGCTATCCGGTCGAGCAGATCGCCGGTGCCGAGGCCGTGGGCGGCCGAGATCGCCACCGGCTCGCCGAGGCCGAGCCCGAAGAACTCGGCCGCGTCGGCCTGGCGCTTGGCGTCATCGACCTTGTTCGCCGCCACGACGATCGGCGTCTCGGACCCGCGCAGCTCGCGCGCCAGCTCGGTGTCCCCCGGCCGCATCCCCGCCGCGGCGTCGACCACGAACACCGCGACGTCGGCCTCCGCGAGCGCGCTGCGCGCTTGCCGCTGCACCGCCCGCGCCAGATCGTCGGTCTCGTCCATGTCGACCCCGCCGGTGTCGATCAGCAGGAACCGCCGCCCGTTCCAGTCCGCCTCGACCTCCTTGCGGTCGCGCGTCACCCCCGCCTCCGGGTGCACGACAGCCTCCCGTGTCTCGGACAGGCGATTGACCAGCGTCGACTTGCCGACGTTCGGATAGCCGACGATCGCGACCTTCGGGAGGGACATGGGCGGGTGAGGCTACTGGCGGCGAGCGGCGACGACCAGCTCGCCGATGCGGGCAACGACCTCGCCGACCGTCAGACCGGTGGTGTCGAGCTCCACGGAGCCCTCTGCGGGCTTCAGCGGCGAGTGCTCGCGGCTGGAGTCCTGCGCGTCACGAAGCGCTTGGTCACGCAGAACGGCGTCGACTTCGATCCCGAGCTCGGCGGCGCGGCGACGGGCTCGCTCCGCGGGGTCGGCGACGAGGAAGACCTTGACGGCGGCGTCCGGTGCGACGACGGTGCCGATGTCACGGCCCTCGACGACCCAGTCTCCCGTGGCAACCAGCGCGCGCTGCTTCTCGACCAAGGCGGCGCGCACAGCCTGGTTGGTCGCGACCTTCGACGCCGCCTCCGAAACCCGCGGCTCGCGAATCGCCTCGGTCACATCCTGGCCGTTGGCGATCACCCGCTCGCCGATCGAGATCTCCAGCCGCTCGGCGACCTCCGACGCCGCTCCCCCCTGCTCCAGCGTCAGCAGCCCAACCGCGCGATACATCGCGCCCGAGTCGAGGTAAGTGAAGCCGAGCGTGTCCGCAGCGGCGCGCGCGACAGTGCTCTTGCCGGCCCCCGCGGGCCCGTCGATCGCGACGACCATGGCCGGCAGGCTACCCGCGCCTCAGCCGCCGAGCAGCGCGCGGAGGTCGGACTGGAAGCCGGGGTAGGAGATGGCGGCGGAGTCCATGCCGAGGACTTCGACGCCTTCCTGGGAGGCGAGGCCGGCGATGGCGCCGAGCATGGCGATGCGGTGATCGCCGCGGGCGTCGATCGTGCCGCCGCGCAGTGGGGTTCCGTCGCCGTGGACGGCGAAGCCGTCCTCGGTGGCCTCGATGTCGGCGCCGAGGGCGGTGAGGCCGTCGACGACGGCGGCGATGCGGTCGGACTCCTTGTGGCGCAGCTCGCCGGCGCCGCGGACGATCGTGTCGCCCTCGGCGAAGGCGCCGAGCAGGGCGACGAGGGTCAGCTCGTCGATCGCGGCGGGGACCTCGTCGGGCGCGACCTCGGCGCCGATCAGCGGGCCGTGGGCGACGTCGAGCTCCCCTACCGGCTCGACGTCGTTGAACCCGCCCGGCTCTTCGAGATCGCCGACGATCACGGCGCCCATCCGCTGGGCGATGCGGAAGAAGCCGCAGCGGGTCCAGTTGAGGCCGACGTTCCGAATCACGACGCGCGAGTCGGGCACCAGGCACGCGGCGGCGACCATGAACGCCGCCGACGAGGGGTCGCCCGGGACGGCGATCGCGTCGAGCTCGAGCTCGTCGACCTGCGAGACGGTGATCTTCAGGCCGTCGCGCTCGAACGGGACGCGCGAGCGGGCGAGGATCCGCTCGGTGTGGTCGCGACTGACCCGACCCTCGACGATCGTCGTGCTGCCGTCGGCCAGCATGCCGGCGATCAGGACGCAGGACTTGACCTGGGCGCTCGCCATCGGCAGGTCGTAGGTCGTGCCGTGCAGCTCGCCGCCGTGGACGGTCAGCGGCGGCAGGCGGTCGTCGCGGGCGTCGATCCGCGCCCCCATCTGGCGCAGCGGCGCGACGATCCGGTCGACCGGGCGGCGGCGGATCGACTCGTCGCCGTCGAGCACCCACTCTCCCCCCGGCTGTCCGGCGAGCCAGCCCGGCAGCAGCCGCAGCAGCGTGCCGGAGTTGCCGACGTCGAGCCGCCCGCCGGTCGTCTCCAGCGGCGCGTGCAGTCCGACGCCGCGGATCAGCACACGGCCGTCGCCTTCGTCCTCGACCCCGGCGCCGAGCCGCAGCACCGCGTCGAGCGTCGAGCGGGTGTCGGCGGCGTCGAGGTAGTTGGTGATCGCGACCGGCACATCGCTCATCGCGCCGAACAGCGCGGCGCGGTGCGAGATCGACTTGTCGGCGGGTGGCTCGTAGTCCCCCCGCAGCGGTCCCGCCGGCTCGAAGCGCGCGTTGCTCACGCCTCGGCGACGGGGAAGCCGAGGTCGTCGATCAGCTGGCGCGCGCGCTCGGCCTCGGCGTCGCCGGCGATCCACAGCGTGATCGCGCCGGAGCGCATGTCGGGCGCCGGCGCAAGCGCCATGTCCACGATGTTCACCCCTGCCTTGCCGAGCGCCAGCGCCACCTCGGCGACGATACCGGGGCGGTTCGGGACGGTCGTGCGCAACTCGTGAACGACGCCACCGGCGAGGTCGGCCTCGAGCAGCCGGCGGCGAGCGTCGGCGGCCTGCTCGTTCCAGGCGGTGATCGCGTCGGCGTCGCCGGCGCGCAGCAGCTTCGCGGCGTCCTGCAGCCGCTCGACGACGGCGTCGACCTCGGCTGCGATCGCCTCGCGGTTGGCGACGTAGATGTCGGTCCAGATCGCCGAGTTGGCGCCGGCGACGCGCGTCGCGTCGCGGAAGCTCGGGCCGACGCGCGGCAGTGCCGCGTCCTCCTCGCCGAGCGCGCCCGCGGTCTGGGTGACCAGCGCGTTGGCGAGCACATGCGGCAGGTGGCTGACGGTGGCCAGCAGGCGGTCGTGGGACTCGGCGTCGATCGCCACCGGGCGAGCGCCGAGCGCGGCCACGAAGCGGTGTAGCCGCTCGAAGAGGACGCCGGAGCTGTCGCTCGTCGGCGTCAGGTACCAAGTCGCGCCCTGGAACAGGTCGGCGCGCGCATGCTCCACACCAGCCGTCTCGGCGCCCGCGATCGGGTGGCCGCCGACGAAGCGCCGGTCCGCCGCTGCCGCGAC
>DASTKX010000067.1:0-9018 GCA_035715585.1 Thermoleophilaceae bacterium | reverse complement strand
ACGAGCTCGCCGGCTGGATCCTCGATCAGCGCGTAGCCGCGCTTCAGCATCTGCTCCGGCTCCTGCTTGGCGGCCTCAACCTTGCGGTCGATCACGAGGCGGTGGCGGTCGGTCCGCTCGGTGCGGGTGGCGAGCTGGCGGTTGCTGGCGGCGCGGAGCTCGCGGGCCTTCTGGTGGAGCCAAGTTCGCTGGCGGGCGATGTGCTGGTTCGGGGCGCGGGAGAGGGCGGCGAGGTGACGGGCGCGGCTGACGAGCGCGCGGCGTCCGCAGGCGTCAAGCCGGCGAGCCGAGGCGAGCACCGCGGCGCGGGCCTGGTTGACGTCCACCCGGACGGCGGTCTCGGCGGCGTGGGTCGGCGTCGAGCAGGAGACGGCGGCGACGTCGTCGATCAGCGTGCGGTCGGTGTGGTGGCCGACCGAGGCGATCACCGGGACGGGGAGCAGGGCGACGGTGCGGCAGAGCGTCTCGTCGGAGAAAGCCATCAGGTCCATCACCGAGCCGCCGCCGCGGGCGACGACGATCGTGTCGACCTCGGCGAGCGCGGCGAGGTCCTGGATCGCGCGGGCGACCTTCGGCGCGGCGTGGCGGTCCTGGACGGGTGCGAAGCCCCAGACGAGGCGGCCGGCCCAGCCGCGACGGTGGAGCCCGGCGAGCACGTCGTCGCGGGCCTTGCCGCCCTCGCCGGTGACGACGCCGATCGCGCGCGGCAGCGCGGGACGGGGAAGCATCTTCTGCGGCTCGAACAGGCCCTCGCTGTGCAGGCGGCGGCGCAGGCGCTCGATCTGGGCGAGCAGCTCGCCCTCGCCGGCGAGCTTGATGCCGATGGCGCGGAAGGAGAAAGACGGAGAAGAGGTGGCGCTGCCCGGGTAGTAGTCGCAACCGCCGGCGAGCACGACCTGAGCCCCGTTTTCCAGCTCGATTCCCGCCTTGTCGTAGTCGTCGCGCCACATCGAGCAGGGCAGCGCGCCGCGGTCGTCGCGCAGCTCGAAGTAGACAGCCTTGGCGCGGACGCCGAGGTTCGAGACCTCGCCGAAGACCTGTACGCGGGCCAGCTCGCGCAGCCGGGTGCGTAGCGCTTCGGCGTACTCGCCGACGGGGAACGGGCCCTTGAGGTCGCTGCCCTCGATCCCCGCGGGCGGGATCCGTTGTTGGTCCGGCGTGGCCATGACATCGATGTTCGCAGCCGGGCCGGGTAGCTTCACGACATGAGGCGCTTCGCGGTAGTCCTGGCGGTGCTGGCGGCTGGGGTCGTCCTCGCGGCGCCGGCGGCCGAGGCCGAGCGCTGGCGTCCGGGGCTCGAGGTGGCGCGCGAGTACGCCGAGACCCGCACAGGGACGATCTCATTCGCGCTGCGGACCCGCCACCGGCTCTACCGCTCCGACGCCTACCGCGTCTATCGCTCGGCGAGCGTCGTCAAGGCGATGCTGATGGTCGCCTATCTGAACCACGAGAGCGTGCGCGGCCGCAGGCTCGGCGACGCCGACCGCGCGCTGCTCGATCCGATGATCCGCCGGTCGGACAACGGCGCCGCCTCGCGGGTGCGCGACTTCGTCGGCAACGGGGCGCTCGAGCGGTTGGCCGATCGCGTCGGGATGGGGCGCTTCGCGAGCGCGTCGAGCTGGGGCGACACACAGATCACGGCGGCCGGGCAGAGCAAGCTGTTCCTGCGGATCGACCGCTACGTCGTGCGCCGCCATCGGGCGACCGCGCTGCGGCTGCTGCGCACGGTGATCGGGCCGCAACGCTGGGGGATCGCGCAGGCGCCGCACCCCGGTTGGTCGCTCCACTTCAAGGGCGGCTGGGGCGACTACGGGGAGGTAGACCACCAGGTCGCGCTGCTGCGGCGCGGCAAGCGGCGGGTCGCTGTCGCGATCCTGATGACGGGCTTTCCGAGCCACGAGTACGGCAAGCAAACGCTCGAAGGCATCGCGCGTCGCCTCCTCCATGGGCTCGGGCCGCGCTCGCGTCCGCGCTGAGAAGTTCCTGGCTGCCCGGCCAATCGTGCGCTAGGGTCGCGACGTGGACCTGACCCTGTCGCCGAGCGAGCAGGCCTTCGCCGACGAGCTACGTGGTTGGCTCGCCGACAACGATCCCGGCGAGGAGCCTTCGGGCGACGAGGCGGCGTGGGAGTTCCGGCTCGCCTGGCAGCGCAAGCTGCACGAGCAGGGCTACGCCGGACTGTCGTGGCCGGAGGAGTTCGGCGGCCGCGGCGCGACGCTGATCGAGCAGGCGATCTTCGGCGAGGAGATGGCGCGCGCCAAGGCGCCGATGGCCGCCAACCTGCTCGGCCTGGTGATGGGCGGCCCGGTCGTGATCGCGCACGGGACCCAGGAGCAGAAGCAGCGCTACCTCGAGCCGATCCTCTCCGGCGAGGAGATCTGGTGCCAGGGCTTCTCGGAGCCAGAGTCGGGCTCCGACCTCGCGTCGCTGAAGACGCGCGCGGTCAAGGATGGCGACGAGTGGGTCGTCACCGGCCAGAAGGTCTGGACGACGTTCGCCCACCACGCCAAGTGGTGCATGCTCGTCGCGCGCACCGACCAGGACGCCCCGAAGCATCAGGGGATGACCTACTTCCTGATGGACATGGAACAGGAGGCCGTCCAGGTGCGGCCGCTGCGCCAGATCACCGGCGAGGAGGAGTTCAACGAGCTCTTCCTCGAGGAGGCGCGGATCCCCGACGCGAACGTCGTCGGCGGGGTCGGCAACGGCTGGGCGGTCGCGATCACGACGCTGATGCACGAGCGCGCCGGGCTAGGCGCCGGCTCGGCGGCGTCGGTGAAGATCGCCCTCGGCCAGCTGATCGAGCTCGCCAAGGAGAACGGCGTAGCCGACGATCCGGTCATTCGCCAGAAGATCGCGGCGCTGCTGATCGAGACCGAGGCGCTGCGCCTGAACGCCTGGCGCGGCCTGACGCAGATCATGAAGACGGGCATTCCCGGCCCCGAGGGGTCGCTGCCGAAGCTGCAGTGGTCGGCGGTAAACCAGGGGCTGACCGAGTTGGCCGTCGCGATCCAGGGCGAGGAGGGCGTGCTGCGCGACTCCGACTGGACCTACCGCTTCCTGCGCGCCCGCGCAAACTCGATCGAGGGCGGCACGACCGAGATCCTCAAGAACATCATCGCCGAGCGCGTGCTGAACCTGCCGAGGCTGCGATGAACTTCGACTTCTCCGACGACCAGCAGGCGATCAAGCGCACCGCGCACGACCTGCTCGCCGACCGCTTCAAGCCCGACACGGTGCGCGAGCTGGCCGAGGGCGAGCGCTACGAGGACGCCCACTGGAGCGAGATCGCCGAGCTCGGCTGGGCCGGGATCGCGATCGACGAGGCGCACGGCGGGCAGGGGCTCGGCCTCGTCGAGCTGGCGATCCTCGCGGAGGAGCTCGGCTACACGGTGGCGCCGGTCCCGTTCCTGTCGAACGCCGCCGGCGGCCTAGCGATCCAGCACGCCGGCAGCGACGCGCAGCGCGAGCGGCTGCTGCCGGGCATCGCCTCAGGCGAGGCGCGCGCGACGGCCGGTCTGCTGCGCGACGGTGTGGCGGCCCTGGTTCCCGACGCCGACAGCGCCGCGACGATCGTCCTCTTCGACGCCGACGGCTCGGGCGGAGTCGTGCTCGACGCCGCCGACTGCGAGCTCGCGCCGCTGGCGACGATCGACCAGACGCGCCGCTACGCGCGGGTCACTCCACGCCCTGGAGCCGGCGAGCCACTTGACGGCGACGCCGGACCGGCGCTCGACCGGATCGCCGCCGTCGTCTCGGCCGAGATCGTCGGCGTCGCGCAGAAGACGCTCGAGATGGCCGTCGAGTACGCCCGCGACCGCCAGCAGTTCGGTCGGCCGATCGGCGCCTACCAGGGGGTGTCGCACCGCTGCGCCGACATGCTGCGCGAGACCGAGAGCGCCCGCTCGACCGCCTACTGGGCGGCCTGGGCGGCGGACGCCGAGCCGGAGACGCTGCCGCTGGCGGCGGCGATGGCGAAGGCGCTCGCCTCCGACGCCGGCTGGAACGTGACGGCCTCCGCGCTCCAGGTCCACGGCGGCATCGGCTTCACCTGGGAGCACGACCTCCACTTCCTGCTCAAGCGCGCCAAGGTGGACGGCGCCCTGTTCGGCTCGGCCTCGCAGCACCGCGAGCGCGTCGCCGCGCTGAGCTTCTAGACGGCCGGACGGTCGGCGAGCGAGGGCATCGCCGGCTCGCCCTGGCCGGGCGTGCCGCGGCGCTCGGAGCCCTCGGCCAGAAGCTCGAGCCGAGCGATCTCGCGCTCGCCCAGCACGCGGGCCGGGTGGCCTTCGGGCAGGCCGGAGATCAGCGTCCGGATGCGGTTGCGGATCTGGAGCGCGAAGTGCGGGGTGGAGGCGCCCATCAACTGGTGGACGTCCTCGACGGTCGGCTCGCGGTCCAGGCGACCGGGCTGCTCGTACTCGCTCACGCGCGAGAGTCTAGGGAGCCTGCGGTTGAACGGGAATCAGCTCTGTGACGGCGTCGAGCTGGGCCTGCTCGTCGACCGAGACCTGCTCGTCGTCGCCGAGGATCCAGACGCGGTTGTAGACCGCCTGGCCGGGGTCGTCCTCGTAGCCGGGCTGGACGCTGAGGAAGTAGCTCTCGAGCGCCGTCGGCAGCTTCTTGGCGTTGTCGGTCAGCAGCAGCGGGGCGAAGACGCCGCGTGTGGCGAGCGTCGCGGCGGCCGCCGCGTTGAGCGGGCGCGAGACGCCCGCGACGGTGAAGTTGTAGCCGGGGACGGTGGCCCCCCAGCCGAAGTCGCCCTCCTCGTAGCGCGCGAACTCGATCGCGTTGGCGACCGGCTGCGCGGCGCCGATTCGTGTCGTGCGACCGAGCTTGCGCAACTGCGCGAGCGCCTTGTCCGACACGACCGACGGCGGGCCGAGCACGAAGATGTTCGGCTTGTCGTGGGCGGCGAGCGCCTTGCGCGTGGCGGCGGGGACGTTGTCGCGCTCGGTGAGCAGGACGGTGTCGCCGGAGCGGGCTGCCCAGGCGGCCGCCGGCATCGCGAACTCGGCGCGCTCGCCGGAGGCGACGACCACGTTCTTCGACGGCGCCCCGCGCGCGGCGGAGAAGAAGCGGTCGATCGCCGCAGCGCGCTCGTAGGCGTCGGCCCCCTCGATACGCGCGGTCCGGTAGCCGTCGGGCTTGGCGGGCGCGTCGCCGATGCGAATCACCTGGGCGTCCTCGGAGAGGTCGGAGCCGCGTGGGTCGAGCCGCTCGAGCGTGTCGGCCGAGACGTTCGGCAGCTCGTCGCCGTCGGAGAGCAGCAGCGGCGCGCCGATCGGCTTCGCCGCCAGCAGCGCTCCGGTGACGGCGCCCTGCCAGTCGTCGGAGTCGACCAGCACGACGGCGTTCGGCCGGTTCGAGTCGGTGGTGGATGGGAAGGCGGCGTTGGCGACGCCAGCCGCGTCGCCGGCGGCGTCGTCGCCACCGACGCGGATCGTGTTGCGCGTCGCCGTCGACGGGAAGCCGAGCTTGGCGGCGGCCTCGTCGCCGTCCGAAGCGGGACCGAGCTGTGGCGGGCGGCTGTCGTCGTCGCCGAGACTGCAGCCGCCCGCGGCCGCGGCGGCGAGGGCCACCAGCGTGGCAGCAGTCAATCGGTTCGCCCGCACCGTGCGGAGACTAGCCGGCGTGCTCTCGCTACTGCGGCGCCGGCATCGGTCCGTCGCTATTGGTTGACTAGTCAGTCAATAGTTGGTTGACTGGACAGTCAACGCTTCGGAAAGGGCTCTTCAAAGTGGATTTCAGGCTCAACGACGAGCAGCAGGAGTTCCAGCAGCACTGCCGCAAGTTCGCCACCGAGGTGATCCGCCCGGTCGCTGACAAGCACGACCGCGAGCAGTCCGTGCCGTGGGACGCGATCAAGCAGGCGCGCGCCTGGGGTTTGCACGGCGCGCCGATGCTCGAGCGAATGGGCGCCGACAACGACGGCATGATGGGCGTGATCTACGCCGAGGAGCTGCACTGGGGCTGCGCCGGGATCGCGCTGTCGATCGTCGGCTCGGGCCTCGCCGCCGCCGGCATCGCGGCCTCCGGCACGCCGGAGCAGATCGGCGAGTGGGCGATGCAGTGCTACGGCGAGGGCGACGAGATCAAGCTCGGCGCCTACGCGGTCACCGAGGCCGGCGCCGGCTCCGACGTCAAGTCGCTGCGCACCACCGCGAAGCGCGACGGCGACGAGTGGGTGCTCAACGGCACCAAGGTCTTCATCACGAATGGCGGCATCGCCGACGTCAACGTCGTCGTCGCCAACGTGGCGCCCGAGCTCGGCCACCGCGGTCAGGCCTCCTTCGTGATTCCGAAGGACACGCCCGGCCTGCGCCAGGGCAAGAAGGAGGACAAGATCGGCATCCGCGCGTCGCACACCGCGGAGCTGGTCCTCGAGGACTGTCGGATCCCGGTCGAGTACCTGCTCGGCGGGATGGACAAGCTCGAGCGCAAGCTGGAGCGCGCCCGCTCCGGGCAGACCAGCGGCTCCTCGAACGCGCTCGCGACCTTCGAGGTCACGCGGCCGATGGTCGGCGCCTCGGCGCTTGGCATCGCCCAGGCCGCCTACGAGTGGACGCTCGAGTACCTCGAGGACCGCTCGGACGAGAACGGCCCGCTGATGGAGCAGCAGCGCATCCAGCAGGTGCTCGCCGACGTCGCGACCGAGATCGAGGCGTCGCGGCTGCTCGTCTGGCGCGCGTCCTGGATGGGTCGCAACGGCGTCCCGATGACCGGCGGCCAGGGTTCGATGTCGAAGCTGAAGGCCGGCGACGTCACGATGTGGGCCACGACCGTGCTGATGGATCTCGTCGGCGAGGCCGCCCAGTCGACCGACTGCCCGCTCGAGAAGTACTTCCGCGACGCGAAGATCTACCAGCTGTTCGAGGGCACGGCCCAGGTCCAGCGACTGGTGATCTCGCGGATGCAGCGGCGCGAGTACCAGGAGCGGCTGCAGGCCGCCGCCAGCGCGCTGTCCGGCGCCGCTGCCTAGAATTCACGCCACGTCCAGCCGCCGTGTGGGCGGGTGGTCCGGCTTCTCACCTTCGGGCGGGCGCCCGATTTGAAGGTCGAGGGGCTGGATCACCTGCCGGCCGGGGCCGCGGTCGCCGATAGCGCGACAATCACGCTGTGGAGCTGTCGCTCGCCCCCGGTCCGATCGCCTACCTGCTGCTCGCGGAGGTTCTCTACGTGCGGGCGGTGCGGATCCTCGGCCGCCGCGGCTACGCCGTCCCGTTCTGGCAGCAGGTCGCCTGGCACGTCGCGATCGCCTGCATGGCGATTGCGCTGCTCGGTCCGCTCGACCCGCTCGCCGAGGACCTGCTCGTCGCCCACATGGGCCAGCACCTGCTGATCGCCGACATCGCGGCGCCGCTGCTGCTCGTCGGATTGCGCACCCCCGTCTACGCCTTCCTGATCCCGAAGCCGGTCCTGGTTCCGCTCGCGCGCTGCAGGCCGTTGCGCGCGGCGTTCCGCTTCCTGCGCCAGCCGCTGGTCGCGATCCCGGTCTGGATCCTCACCCTGTACACGTGGCACTTCGGCTTCATGTTCGAGGCCGCGCTCGGAAACGACTGGATCCACGCGCTCCAGCACGTCTCGTTCGTCGGCGCCTCGCTGCTCGTCTGGTGGTCGGTGATCGAGCCGAAGAAGCGGCGACTGCCGGGCGACCTATGGAAGGTCCCCTACCTGCTCGGCGCCCGCCTCGCCGGGATGTTCCTCGGGATGGCGTTCATCATCATGCACACGCCCGCGTACGACCAGTACGTGCGGAACACCGAGCAGCACGGCTGGTCGCCGCTCACCGACCAGCAGGTAGCCGGCGGCATGATGCTCGGCCTCGATCTGCTCGTGATGCTCTTCGCGACCGGGTTCTTCTTCTATCGCTCCGCCCAGGACCACGACCGGGCGGAGGAGCGGCAGCGGACGGCCGTCGTCCGCTGAGCGGCTCAGCCGCCGATCACCAGGCAGGTCGAGGTGCCGTGGGCGAGCAGCTTGCCCGCGCCGTCGCGCAGGTAGCCCTCGGCGGTGGCGACTTGGCGGCCGCGGTTCACGACCTTCCCCTCGGCCTGGATCGGGCCGGTGTCGGCGGTGATCGCCCGGACGAGGTTGAACTTCGTCTCCAGCGTCGTGTAGCCCTGACCCTCGGGGAGAGTGCTGTGGACCGCGGCGCCCATCGCGCTGTCGAGCAGCGTCGCCGCGAGGCCGCCGTGGACGACGCCGATCGGGTTGTAGTGCTGCTCGCCGGGCGTCGCCGTGAACACGACGCGGCCCTCCTCGACCTCGGTCAGCGTGAAGTCGAGCAGCCGCTGGATCGGCGCCGGCGGCAGCTCCTCGTCGCGAATCGCCTCGAGAAAGCTCAGCCCGCGCATCGTGCGCGCCTGTTCTCCCAGCTCCTCTGGGTCCTCCCAGCTGACGATCATCGAACGATCCATTCACCCTCCCCGATTACAGAGCCACTAGTCTAGGTTCTCGCTCGTTCCAACCCCTTGCAGAGGGCCAAAGGAGATACGTGATGGCAGGTCTCGGCGGACGCATGTCCACAGTCATGAAGGCCAAGATCTCGAAGTTGCTCGACCGGGCGGAGGATCCGTCCGAGACGCTCGACTACGGCTACCAGAAGCAGGTCGAGCTGCTCCAGAACGTCAAGAAGGGGATCGCTGACGTCACGACCTCGAAGAAGCGACTGCAGATGCAGTCGCAGAAGATCGAGCAGTCGGTCGTCAAGCTCGACACCCAGGCCCGTCAGGCGCTCGCCCAGGGCCGCGAGGACCTCGCCCGCGCCGCGCTCGAGCGCAAGACCGTCGCCCAGACCGAGCTGCAGTCGCTCGACAGTCAGATCGAGCAGCTCGCGTCCCAGCAGGAGCAGCTGACCCAGAACGAGAAGAAGCTGCGCGCCAAGATCGAGGCCTTCCGCACCAAGAAGGAGGTCATCAAGGCCCAGTACTCCGCCGCCGAGGCGCAGGTCAAGATCTCCGAGGCCGCCAACGGAGTCGGCGAGGAGATGGCCGACCTCGGGCTGGCGATCCAGCG
>DASTKX010000066.1:0-3440 GCA_035715585.1 Thermoleophilaceae bacterium | reverse complement strand
GGGGAGGCCTGTGCGGCGATCCTGCGTCACGTCGCGGCGGGCTCGCGGGTCGTCGTTTTCGGCGACTACGACGTCGACGGGGTCTGCTCGACGGCGATCCTGATCCGGGCGCTGCGAGCGATCGGCGCAGACCCCGCCTGGCGGCTGCCGAGCCGCGAGGAGGGCTATGGGCTGTCCGAGGACGCGGTGCGCGAGCTGGCCGGTCAGGGCGCAGGTCTGATCGTCACCGTCGACTGCGGCGTGACGGCGGTCGCCGAGGTCGCGCTCGCGTATGAGCTGGGCGTCGACGTGGTCGTCACCGACCATCACCGGCCAGGGGCCGCGCTGCCCGAGTGCCCGATCGTCCATCCGGCGCTCGGCGGCTATCCGTTCGAGCATCTCTGCGGCGCGGCCGTGGCGCTGAAGCTGTCGGAGGCCCTGCGCCGTGCGGCCGGCGCCGATCCGTCCGGCGCCGACGAGGATCTCGACCTCGCCGGCCTGGCGACGCTCTGCGACATGGTTCCGCTGGTCGGCGAGAACCGGCGGATCGCCCGCGCGGGCATGACCGAGCTGGCACGGACGCGCAAGCAGGGCCTGCGCGCCCTGATGGCCGTCGCGCAGCTCGATCCCGCCGACCTCGACGAGCGCGCCGCCGGCTTCCGCCTCGGCCCGCGAATCAACGCCGCCGGTCGCTTGAAGCGCGCCGACGCGGCGCTCGAGCTGCTGCTGACCGAGGATCGCGACCGCGGCGACGAGATCGCGCGCGAGCTCGACGGCCTCAACCACGACCGCCGCGAGACCGAGCAGCGGATCGTCGGCGAGGCCGAGCGGCTCTGCGCTCCGCAGCTCGCGGCGGCCGCGATCGTCGTCGCCGGCGAGGGCTGGCACCCGGGGGTCGTCGGGATCGTCGCCTCGCGGCTGGTCGAGCGCCACCGGCGGCCGTGCGTCGTCATCGCGCTCGACGGCGAGACCGGCCGCGGCTCCGGGCGCAGCATCGATCCGTACGACCTGCACGCCGGTCTCGGCGCCGCGAGCGAGCACCTGCTGCGCCACGGAGGCCATCGCATGGCGGCCGGGGTGGAGATCGCCGCGACCGCCGTCGACGGCTTCCGGGCCGCGCTCGCGGCCCACGCCGGCGCGGCGCTCGCGCCCGGCGACCTGATGCCGCGCCAGGAGACGCACGCCGTGGTGTCGGCCGGCGCGCTGACGCTCGATCTGGCCGAGGAGCTCGAGCGCCTCGCGCCGTTCGGGGCCGGCAACCCCGCGCCGCTGCTGATGGTCCCCGCCGCCGGGATCGAGCACGTGACGGCGATGGGTGAGAAGCGCGACCACGCGCGCTTCACGCTCACCGGCGGCGTCGCCCGCGCCCGCGGCGTCGCCTTCCGAACCTCCCAGCGCGAGCTCGCCGACGCCGGCGCGGCGAGCCAGGACGTCGCCGTCGCGCTCGAGCGCAACCGCTGGAACGGCTCGGTCGAGGCGCGCGTCGTGCTTCGAGGCCTCTGCCCGACACCCCCGGGGGAGGTTGAATGCCTCGACTCGGAACCGGATCTCGCCGCCGCGATCGAGCGTGAGCTGTCCGCCGATCCCAGCGCCTGGTGGCCGTCGCTCGGACCGGCCCCGTTGGCCGAGTCGCCGGCCGTCAGCGATCGCCGGGGCGAGGGCCTCGTGGGAATCGCCGGAGATCTGTTGACGAGCGGTGAGAGCGTGCTGGTCGTCGTTACCGACGTCGCTCGCCGTCGCTCCGGCCTCGAGGCGAAGGTCGCCGGCATGGCCGCAGGCCCGCTGCCCGTCGTCTCGTGGGAGGAGCTCGGCGGCGATCCCACGCTGGCCGCCCGCTTCGACCACGTCGTCGCGTTCGACCCGCCGCCGGTCGCCGACGGGCTGGCACTGCTCCGGGGCGCCGACGGCGTCACCCACCTCGCCTGGGGCGCAGCCGAGCGCGCCTTCACGCTCGCCAGCTGGCGCGAGCGGCTCGACCTCAGACCGGCGCTGATCGACCTCTGGCGCGCCCTCGACGCCACTGGCGAGCTCGCCGGCGCCGATCTCGAAGGCGCGCTGCGCGGCGGCGGACAGCATCCCCGCGACGGCCGCCACTGCGGCCGCCTGGTGCGCATCCTCTGCGAGCTCGATCTAGCGGCATGGGAGGCGTCCGGGACCCGCCTCGTCCGCGGCGCAGTCGGTCGCACCGACCTTCAGAACTCGCACGCCAACCGGGCCTATGCCAGCCGCCTCGCCGCCGCGACGCGCTACCTCGAAGCGCCGGAGCGCAGCGACGCGCGCGCCGCCGTTTGACGCTCTGGCGGAACGGCGGGGGGCCGGTCTAAACTGATCCGATGGCCGACGAGCGGCAGACAGGGGTCGTGGATCCTGCTTTCGAGCACGATCCGGTCGACCTGGCGGCGAATCCGGCCCCGGCGGGGCCGACAGACCGCCTGGCCGCGGACGAGCGGGTGCTGCTCGGCGACCTGTTCGCGGTGGTCGAGGAGCACGCCGACGCGGCCGCCGAGCCGGTCGACCGCGACAAGGTCGAAGAGGCGTTCGTCTTCGCCTGCGAGCGCCACGCCGATCAGCGGCGAGCCTCCGGCGACGACTTCATCGTCCATCCGGTCAGCGTCGCCAAGATCTGCGCCGGGATGCGGCTCGACACCGCGACGCTGTGCGCCGCGCTGCTGCACGACACCGTCGAGGACACGAGCGCGTCGCTGGACGAGGTGCGGGCGGAATTCGGCGACGAGGTCGCCCAGCTGGTCGACGGCGTCACGAAGCTGACCGGGATCACCTTCCAGAGCCGCGACGACCGCCAGGCCGAGAACTACCGCAAGATGATGGTCGCGATGGCCTCGGACATCCGGGTCATCCTGATCAAGCTCGCCGACCGGCTGCACAACATGCGGACGATCGACGCGATGCCGAAGCAGAAGCAGCAGGAGAAGGCGCGCGAGACGCTCGACATCTTCGCGCCGCTCGCGCACCGGCTCGGCATCCACGCGATCAAGTGGGAGCTCGAGGACCTCGCGTTCGCGACCTTGCACCCGCGCAAGTTCAAGGAGATCAAGGGACTGGTCAACCAGCAACGCGACGAGCGCGAGGGCTACGTGTCGCGCGCCGGCGAGTACCTCGGCAAGGAGCTGGAGGCGGTCGGCATCGAGGCCGAGATCTCCGGCCGCGCGAAGCACTTCTACTCCATCTATTCCAAGATGACGAAGAAGGACCGCGAGTTCAACGAGATCTACGACCTGACTGCGATGCGCGTCCTGGTCGGCTCGGTCAAGGACTGCTATGGCGCGATCGGCGTCATCCACTCGCTCTGGAAGCCGCTTCCCGGCCGCTTCAAGGACTACGTGGCGATGCCGAAGTTCAACATGTACCAGGCGCTCCACACGACGGTGATCGGGCCGGAGGGCCAGCCGCTGGAGATCCAGATCCGCACCCAGGAGATGCACGACACCGCCGAGTACGGC
>DASTKX010000065.1:0-22875 GCA_035715585.1 Thermoleophilaceae bacterium | reverse complement strand
AGAAGAAGTCTGGGTCGTAGGTCTGCTTGACCTGGTGCAGGCGGGGGAGGTTGGTGGCGTAGTAGGCGCGCTTCCAGGTGGGTAGGGCAGGGTCGATGTAGTTCTGGTAGGCCTGGCCGGAGACGTAGGGGCGCATCGCCTTGTGGGCGCCGGCGATCCAGGACTTGCTGGCGCGCTGGGCGGTCGCGCCCTCGAAGTAGGCGCCGTACTGGATGCAGAAGAGCTCGTTGCGGTGGACGAAGGCCGTGGCGCCGGGCTTGGGACGGTTGAGCGCGCCGCCGTAGGAGTCGAGCAGCAGAGCTCCGGAGCCGAGCGAGGGGTTGGCGTTGCGGCGCTCGATCCAGTCGATCATCGTGCGGCGGCCGGCGCTCGACAGCGACTTGTCGACGTAGTCGGACTTGGCGTAGAAGGCGGCGCGTGGGAGCGTGCCGCCGCTGCTGGTGTGGCGGGTGTGACAGGAGCGCAGCGGATCGCCGAGGCAGCCTGCCCAGCGCAGCATCAGCGGCAGGTAGGCCTCGGTGCCGATCGAGAGCTGGGCGCCGTGCTCGAGCAGCGGGCGGATCGTGGCGCGCAGCTGGCTCTCGGAGCCGAAGAACTGGCCGTCGCAGCTGACCTGCGGCGGGCCGTCGGCGTTGGTGATCAGATGGAAGATCGCCGTCAGCCGGTCGGTCGCGCCGGGCAGCAGGCGCTGCCAGGCCTCGAGCGCCTCGCTCGCCGACGCCCACGGCCAGGCGATGTTGAACCAGCTGGCGCTGCGGGCGCGGTGGGTCTTGAACTGAAAGCCGGTGACGATGCCGAAGTTGCCGCCCCCGCCGCCGCGGCAGGCCCAGAAGAGGTCGGGATCGGCGTCGCGGTCGACACGGCGGATCTGGCCGTCGGCGGTGACGATCGTCACCGCGGTCATGTTGTCCGACAGCAGGCCGAAACGGCGGCCTGCGAGACCCATGCCGCCGCCGAGCGCATGGCCGCCAACGCCGACCGAGGGACAGGAGCCGGCGGGCGCCGTGACGCCGCGCCGCGCGAGTCCGGCGTAGATGTCGATCAGCTGAGCGCCGGCGCCGACGTTGACGCGCGTGTTCGCCGACTTCGGCGAGACGCCGCCGATACGGCGCAGGTCGACTACGACGCCGTTGCTCAGCGTCGAGTAGCCGGCGTAGGAGTGGCCGCCGCCCTTGGCGACGATCCGCACTCCGTAGCGTTGCGCCCAACGCACGACCGCCTGGACGTCACGAGCGTTCAGCGGCTCGACGACCGCCTGCGGGCGCAGGCCGTCGAAGCGCTCGTTGTAGACGAGGCGGGCGGTCCCATACCCGCGGCTGCCGGGCGCGAGCACCGGGCCGTCGACCGCTGACCGCAGCGCTCGCAGGGCGCGGTTCGAGATCGAGGCCTCGCCGGCCAGCAAGTCGGCCGCGGTCGCGAGCGCGTCGAGCGGCAGGGTCGCGGCCGCCACGCCAGCGGCCGAGCTGGCGATGAAGCGACGGCGGTCGAGGGTGGCCACGTCGCGATCCTAGCCCGACGGCTCGACGCCGGGGGCGCCTCAGGCGAAGCGGCGGAGCGCGAGCCGGGCGAGCGCGCCGAACGCTACGGACAGCGCCGCCAGGTGAAGCAGCGGAACGGCGAGGTCACCGGAGTCGTTGAGCGCCGCGTCGAGCGCGTCGAGCGTCGGCCGGAACGGGAACAGCGCCGAGATGACGCGGGCGGCGTCGTAGACCGCGGGAGCGACCGAGCCAGAGGGGACGAGCGCGAGAAAGGCGAGTGGGAGCGAGAGCATCACGCAGAGCAACGACGCGGCCCGGACCTCGCGCGTGACAGCGCCGACGGCGACGCCGAGCGCTCCGAAGGCGAGCGCGGCAACGGCGAGCGCTACGACCCAGAACGGCAGGCGCGCCCAATCGAGGTCCACGAATAGACCCAGCCCCGCGAGCATTGCCAGACAGATGACCAACGAGCAGATCGCCGCGAGCCCCGCCTTCTCGACGAGCAGGCCAGTCCGCGAGACCAACCCGCGCACCAACCGCGCGAACGCGTTCTCCTCGCGCTCCAGCGCCAGCGCGCCCGCGGCCAGCAGCAGCGTCACGAACATCAGCGAGACGGCGACGGCGAGCGCGACGGCGAACGAGCTGAGCGAGGTGTCGCCGCCGTCGAGCGCCACCTGCTCGACACGGATCGGCTCGCGCACCGAGCGCAGCAGCGGCTCGGTGAAGCCGAGGTTCTCGCGCGCGAGTCGCGAGAAGCGCGTCACCTTGTCGAGCTCGGCGCGCTGCGCCGGCGTCACGCCGGGACGCGCGCGCTCGATGATCTCCTCCGCTCGCTTCAGGCCGAGGATGTCGACGCCCTCGGAGCCCGGCGCGGGGATCGTCCCGCCGTCGACGATCAGGTTCAGGTAGGACAGCCCAGCCTCGGTGAACCTCGTCGTCAGCGCCAGATTGGCGTCGCGCAACTGCGACTTGATCGTGTCCTCGACGTATGCCGCCTTGACGGGATCGTCAGCGTTGTAGAAGACCTCGACCGTCGGCGGGCCGGACAGCGCGAGCGTCTGCAGGCCGCCGAGACGATCGGCGAAGTCCTCCGGGACCACGATCGCCGCAAGCGCCTCGCCCGACTCGACCGTGTCGATCGCCGCCTGTTCGCACTGCAGGGCGGTCTTGCCGTCGCAGTCGACCGGCACGCGATCGATCGCGTCGAACAGCTGGCCCTGGTAGCTGGAGAGGTCGAGCGTCTCCCCGCCCAGCTCGATCGTGTCGTTGCCCGGCTGAACCAGGCTGACGAAGGCGACCTTCGGCTTGTCCGGGCCGGCCGACAGCGCGAAGCCGATCAGCACCGACAGCACGATCGGGTAGAGCACCAACAGCGCGACCAGCCCCGGCGAGCGGCGCAGGATGCGCAGGTCCTTCAGCAGCAGCCAGCGCACCGCTAGTGCCCCCGATGGCGGAGGAAGGCGACGAACGCCTCCTCGAAGTCGCTGTGGCTGCCGCCCTCGCGCTCGACCGTCTCGCCGAGCGCGGCCGGCGAGCCCCCGAACAGCGCCTCGCCGTCGGCGAGCACCAGGACGCGGTCGGCATGGCGGGCCGCCTCGCGCAGGTCGTGGGTCGAGTAGACGACCGTCGTCCCTCGCGCGGCGAGTCCCAGCACGAACTCCCAGACGCGCTCGCGCTGACGCGGGTCGAGCGCGGCGGTCGGCTCGTCGAGCAGCAGCACCTCCTGGCGGCCGAGCAGCCCGATCGCGATGTTGACCCGCTGGCGGTTGCCGCCGGACAGCTCGGCGGCGAGATCGCCGGCGCGATCGGCGAGGCCGGTCAGCGCAAGCATCTCTGCGACCGTCGCGTCCGGATCCGCGACCCGCTCGAGCCGGGCGAACAGGCGCAGGTTCTCGGCGACGGTCAACTTGCCGTAGACGGCCGCCTGCTGCGGCACCCAGCCGACCTCGCGCGGCTCGCGGTCGACGCTGCCGGCATCGGGGCGCTGGATGCCGGCGAGGATCGACAGCAGCGTCGTCTTGCCGGCGCCGTTCGGACCGATTACGGCGACCAGCTCGCCGCGCGCCGCGTTCAGCGACACGCCGCGCAGCGCCTCGCGCGCGCCGAAGCGCTTGACGATGCCCTCTGCGACGAGTGCCGAGTTCGTCGCGGTTGCCATCGGCGCGGACCGTAGCTGAGTGGCAGACTGCGCGGGATGAAGCTGCTGTTCGTCGGAGACGTGGTCGGCAAGCTCGGCCGTCAGACGCTTGCCGCGCTGCTGCCCGGCTTGCGCGAGCGTCACACGCCGGACTTCGTGGTGGTCAACGGCGAGAACGCGGCCGGCGGCGTCGGCATCACCCGCCGCACCGCCAACGAGCTGTTCGAGACCGGCGCCGACGCGATCACGCTCGGCAACCACGCCTACCGTCACGCCGAGGTCTACGAGTACCTCGACACCGAGAGCCGGATCGTGCGGCCGGCCAACTACCCGAAGGGCAGCCCCGGTCGCGGCGTCACCGTCGTCGAGAACGGGCCGCTGAAGCTCGGCGTCGTGAACCTGTCGGGCAGCCTGTTCGTCGAGGCCGCGCGCTCGGCCTTCCCCGAGGCCGACGTGGCGCTCGGCGAGCTGCGCGGCAAGGCCGACCACGTGCTGGTCGACATGCACGCCGAGGCGACGAGCGAGAAGGTCGCGATGGGCTGGCACGTCGACGGACGCGCGACCGCCTGCCTCGGCACCCACACCCACGTCCCGACCGCTGACGCGCGCGTGCTGCCGGGCGGGACCGCCTACTGCACCGACGTCGGCATGACCGGTCCGCGCGGCGGCGTGATCGGCGTCAAGCGCGAGCTCGCGCTGAAGCGCTTCCTGACGATGACCCAGGTCCGCTTCGAGACCTCGTCAGAGGACCCGTGGCTGAACGGCGTGATCGTCGAGGCCGACGGCGACGGGCGCGCCACGGGTATCGCCCAGATCCTCGAGCCGGCCAACATCTGAGTCCTCCTCGCGCGCGCCGGCGTAGACGCCGAAGAGCGCGACCAGCGCCAGCGGGAAGAACCAGACGACGTAGAGATAGAACCAGTGCGACGCCGCGAGCTGGACGGCGATCAGCACCGCGCCGCCGAGCGCGGCGACCTGCAGCGGCGCCTTGCGACGCGGGACGAAGGCGACCGCGACCGCCAGCAGCAGCGCCAGCCCGGTGACGATCGACCGGTAGGTCTCGCCGTGGTCGAGCTGCCCCCAGACGCTGAACGGCGAGCGCCTCGACGCCTGGTAGCCGAGCGTGCGGTCGTAGAGCTCGCGCAGCCCGCCGTCGGGCATGAACGGCAGGAAGGTCGCCGCCAGCACGACCGCCAGCACCGCCGAGAAGATCAGGACGTTGCGCAGCGTCGCGCGCTTCGACGGTCCGCGATCGGCGGTCGCGAACAGCGGAGCGAGCGCGAGCGGGCCGACCTTCGCCGCGGTGGCGAGCGCGATGCTTGCGCCGCGCGCGGCGGCTGACAGACCGCGCCGCGCCGGCGCGAGCGTCAACGCCAGCAGCGCCGCGACCGTCAGCAACCCGACGAGCGTGTCGTTGGAGTTGGTCTGAAGCGAGAAGAGCGCGTAGGGGTAGGTCGCCCACGCGTAGGCGAGCGCGATGCTCAGCTCGCGGCCGGCGGGCCCAGCGCGAAGCCGGCGGCCGAGCAGCAGCAGGCCGAGCAGGGTCAGCAGGTCGAAGACGATCGCCGCGCCGTGGGCTGCCGGCAGGTCGTCCCAGGACCCGCTCCACGGAAGCGCCTGCTCGAACGGGACGTAGCTCAGGTAGGTGAGCGGCCCGTAGGTGTCGCCGTGCTCGACGTCCTCGGCGAAGCCGGCGCCGTAGAGGTCGTCGCCGTCAGCGATCCGGTCGGCGCCGATCACGCCCGCGTAGCCGACGTCGATCACGTTCGAGTCGACGACGTTGAGCCCGACCCGGAACGCCACGAGGAAGATCAACGCGAAGACGAGCCAGGTGGCCGGGACCAGCGGGATCAGTCGCTGCGGCCGTTCGCGAGGCCGCAGGCCCGACCACAGCAGCCGCCCCAGCAGGTAGAGCAGGACCGGGTAGACGAGCGGGACCGACAGGCCGATCTCGCCGCGGTTGAAGAAGACGTGCGAAGCCCCGAAGCCGAGCAGCACGAGCAGGTCGAGATGGAGCAGGCGGAACGGTCGGCGCGGGTCGACGAACGGCAGCAGGAAGAGGATGCAGAGCGGGATCCAGACATAGGGCGCGTTGAGCTTGCGGCCGAACGCGCCCTCGTAGCCGCGCGCCATCGACCACGCCACCTGCTGCCCGGTCCACGCCTCGAGCACGATGCCGAGCTGGTCGTCGACACGCGCCTGCGCTACCTCGCGATCGCCGTCGAACCAGCTGACCTGCCAGCGACCGGGGCCGCGTGTGTAGGCGGCTGGGCGGAAGTCGTCGCGATGGCGCTCGCGCGCGGCACGGATCGTCTCCGACCGCGAGGCGATCGCGATCGCCCGCTTGGCCGTCAGCTCATAGCCGGGCGGCGCGACCGTCTGCGAATCGGGGGTCTTCAGCTCGGGCGCCGCCTGCGCCGGGGCCGCGAAGGCGAGCGACGCCAGCACGAGCCCGAGCGCGAGCCGCATCGTCAGGCGCGCCAGTCCCCGGACCCGAAGCTCCACAGCTTGTTCCCGAGGAAGCTGAGCGGCGTCGCGACGACGATCGAGATCGCCTGCGCGGGGATCTCCGCCATGTCGGCGCTGGTCACCAGCAGCTCGAGCACCGTGGCCGCGAACACGAATGCGACGACGCTGACGGCCAGGAAGCGGACGGCCTGGAATCCCGCGTTGCCGTCGCGGGCGCCGAACGTCCAGTGGCGGTTCCACCAGAAGTTGTTCGTCACCGCGACCAGGAAGGCCAGCGTGGCGGCCACCAGGTGATGCAGGTCGCCGATCTCGACGGCGAGCGCGAAGACCGCGATGTTGACCACGTAGCCGGAGCCGCCGACGGCGCAGAACTTCGCCAGCTGAAGCCAGTTCTGCGGCTTGCGGACACCCGCGCGCAGGCGCGCTGCCGGGGCCAGCGGCGGCGCGGGCGCCGTGGCGGCGGCCGGCGGCTCGATGCCGCGGGCCAGCGGTGCGTCGGGCTGATCTCCCACGCTACGAGGTTAGCCCGAAGTGGGCGGCGATCATCGGGGTGACGTCGCGCAGATGCGGCTGCGCGACCTCGGACGGGCGGCTTTCCACGCCGCAGGTGAGCAGCACACCGAGCGAGTCGCAGCGGTGCAGCGAGCCGTGGCTGCCGCCGTCCTTGTGGTGCGAGCCGCCCCAGTCGACGAACTCGTAGCCCGGCGTCGCCGAGAGCAGGACGTCGCCCGCGCGCGAGCAGCCGAGCGCCGACCAGAGGCGGCCGAGCGCGTCCGGATAGTCGCCGAACGCGACGGCGCCGCCGTCGAGCGTCAGATCGAGCACCGACAGGTCGCCGTCGACCGTCCAGCGCTCGCCGCGGCCGTCGACGAGCTCGCCGCCCGGCCGGAAGCGCAGCTCGCCCACGACGCCTGCGACGACCGCGTCGGCGCCGTCGCGCCAGACCGTCAGATCGACCCCCTCGATCCCGCGCAGCTGCCGCGTGAGGCGCGGGAGCGCCCGGTCGCGGCGGCGCGGATCGAGCACGTAGACCATCGCCGAGCGCGCGCCCGGGCAAACCGCCAGCTCGGCCTCCTCCGGCGCGCTGTCGCTCGGCGTCAGGACACGCCAGTCGTCCAGGTGATGGGCGAGGTTGAGCGGCTGCTCGACGAGGCTCTGCGAGTGGTCCGACATCACGATCACCGCGTGGTCGTCGAGGAAGGCGTCGAGGCCGCCGGCGGCGTGGAAGACGCGCTCCAGCGCGCGATCGGCCTCGGCGATCGAGGTCGGCTGGGCGTCGGGGCCGAGACGGTGCGAGTGGGTGTCGTTGTCGGGCAGCGACAGCAGCAGGAAGTCGAACAGGTCGTGCTCGACGAGGTAGGAGCCGACGCAGCCCGCGTGACGGTCGCGCTGGCCGGGCATGCCGAGCGTCGACGAGCAGCCGGTGTGGCGCGAGTCGAAGAGATCGGCGTAGAAGAGCTCGCGCGCGCCCCAAGTGGGGTGGCGAAACTGCGCGGCTTCGGCGATCCGCCGGTAGCGAGAGTCGCCGGCGGGCTCGTGACGGTGGCGGCCACGGTAGATCAGGTAGGTCGTGCAGGCGGTGCGGAGGCCGGCGTCGTCGAGCTGCTCGAAGACCGTCCGGCGGTCCTGGACGAGGTGCGCCAGGTTCATGTTGTAGACGGTGTCCTGCAGCGAGCGGAAGACGCCGAAGGCGCGCGTCGCGGGAAACGACGAGCCGTACTCGACGTAGCGCTCCTCGCCGCGGTGGTACCAGTTCATCGACGGGATCAGGTGCTCGTCCGGGCCGAGCCCGGTGGCGATCGCCGAGGCGGCGACCGGCGTCAGCGACGGGAACGTCGAGACGCAGTCGCGCGCGTAGTCGCCGCGCCGCACGAGCTCGGCGAGGATCGGCGCCTGGCCGTCGGCGATCGCGCGATCGAGCGCGTCGGGGCTGAGTGCGTCGATGACGGCGAGGACGAGCTTCTTCGGCGCGCCGGTCACCGCAAGATCCGCAGACCCGCGTACTTGCGGTCGGCGGCGGCGCGGCCCCTGACGAGCACCAGCGCGAAGGCGATCAGCGCCAGGAACGAGACCGGTGGAAGGAATATCGCCACAGCCGCGAGGACGAGCGCCCCTGCGTCGGCGTAGAGCGTGAGGAATCCGGCGGCCTCGTCGTCGAGGCGGCGCGCCGCGCGCGACAGCAGGCTGAAGACGGCAAGGTAGGCGAGTGCCGCGCAGGCGACGCCGGCCACGAGTCCCGGAATCGCCGAATGTCCACCCGCCGCCAGCGAGCCGGCGAACAGCAACGCGCCGAGCGCGACGCTGAGCAGCAGGCCCGCCCTGGCCATCGCGCTTTGGTTCGCCCCCGAACGTTCGGCTATGTACCAAACCACCGCGAGGACGAGGATCGCGAACAGGAAGGCGGGGCTCTCGAGGAAGCTCCAGTCGGTGCCGCTGAAGTCGATCCCGATGTCGCCGCGAGCCAGCGCGCCGGTCAGCAGCGGCGGCAGGAACGGCCTGATGCCGACCGAGCCGGCGAGGCCGGCGCCTGTTCCGATGTCCATTACGAGGCTGATTGGCTTGGGGCGAGGTCCGGGGGTCGGTACGCTGGAGCGCGTGACGATAGACCACGACGGCGCGACGCCGGTCGGTCTACCGCGAGGACGCGTGCCGCACACGGCGAACCACCGGACATGAGCCCACCGCCAAACCCGCCCGAGCGCTCGACGCGCCGCGATCTCGAGCGCTACGCCGGGCTCTTCTCAGCGCGCACCCGCGTGATGACGTCGTCGGCGACGCGCGACCTGATGGCGATGAGCGATCGCGCCGACGTGATCTCGTTCGCCGGCGGCCTGCCGGACACCTCGAGCTTCCCGCCCGAGATCTTCGCGGCGATGACCGCGCGGATCGCCGACGAGTCCTGCGCGCGGGCGCTGCAGTACGGCCCGACCGACGGTCTCGCCGAGACCAAGGGCTGCATCGTCGACGTGATGGCCGCCGAGCAGATGACCGTCGACCCCGACGACGTGCTCGTGACGACCGGCGGGCAGCAGGTGCTCGATCTCGTCACCAAGACGCTGATCGATCCCGGCGACACGATCGTCGCCGAGGGCCCCTCCTACCCCGGCGCGCTGAACGCCTTCCAGGCCTACCAGGCGAACGTCGTCCAGATCGACATGGACTCCGACGGGATGCGCGTCGACCTGCTCGAGGAGACGCTCGACCGCCTCGAGCGCGACGGCAAGCGACCGAAGTTCGTCTACACCGTGCCGAGCTTCCAGAACCCCGGCGGCGTGACGATGTCGCTGCCGCGGCGCAAGCGGCTCGTCGAGGTGGCGCGCGAGCGCGAGCTGCTGGTGCTCGAAGACAACCCATACGGATTGCTGCGCTATGAGGGCGAGCCGCTGCCGACGCTGCACTCGCTCGACGGCGGCGTCTACGTGATGTACCTCGGCACGTTCTCGAAGATCTTCTCGCCCGGTCTGCGGCTCGGCTGGGTCGTCGCCCCGCCGCCGGTGCTGGCGCGGATCAACCTCGGCAAGCAGCAGGCCGACCTCTGCACCTCGACCTTGTCGCAGATCCTCGTCCACGCCTACTTCCAGCACCACGACTGGCGCGAGTACGTCAGCTCGCTGACCGAGCTCTACCGTGCGCGGCGCGACACGATGCTCGACGCGCTCGCCGAGCACTTCCCGCCGCAGGCCGAGTGGACCCGCCCCGGCGGCGGCCTGTTCATCTGGGCGACGCTGCCCGACTTCATCGACACCGGCGACCTGCTCGCCGCCGCGCTGCGCGACAACGTCGCCTTCGTCCCCGGCGAGGGCGCGTTCCTCGACGGCCGCGGCCGCAGCTCGATGCGGCTCAACTTCTCCGGCGCCGACGAGGACCAGATCCGCGAGGGAATCCGGCGGATCGGCGAAGTGGTCAAGGAGCAGGTCGCGCTCTACGGCACGCTGACCGGCGAGCCGGCGCAGGCGCCGCCGCGCCATGACGCCGTCGCCGACGCGGCGAAGACCGGCGAGGACCAGGGCGCGCGGGTCGTCGAGCTGCCCCGCCGCGACGAGCGCGAGCGCCGCGCCCGCCGCTCGTGAGCAGGATCGCCGTACTCGCCGGCGGCAGCTCGTTCGAGCGCCAGGTGTCGCTGCGCTCCGGCGCGCGCGTCGAGGACGCGCTCGAGCGGCTCGGCCACGAGGTGATCGCGATCGACGCCGGACAGGACCTGATCCGGCGGCTGCGCGACGAGCGGCCCGACGCCGCGTTCGTCGCGATGCACGGCCGCGACGGCGAGGACGGGACGATCCAGGAGCTGTTGGAGATCCTCGGCCTGCCCTACACGGGATCCGGCGTGCCGGCCTGCGCACGGGCGATGGACAAGGTGCTGACCAAGCACCTGCTCAACGAGCACGACGTGCCGACGCCCGAGTTCTTCGCCTTCAACCAGACGGCCTTTCGCGAGCTCGGCGCGGCCGACGCGCTGCCCGCTATCGAGGAGCGGCTCGCCTTCCCCATCGTCGTCAAGCCCTCGAGCCAGGGATCGGCGCTCGGGATCAAGTTCGCGGGCGCCGCGGCCGACGTGCCCGCCGCGCTCGTCGCCGCCTTCTCCTACGACGCGAAGGTCCTGCTGGAGCGCCACATCGACGGCCGCGACCTGGCGGTGTCGATCCTCGACGGACCAGACGGTCCTGAGGCGCTGCCTGTCGTCGAGGCGATCCCGACCGGCGGTGAGGACGGCGACTTCTACGACTTCCAGGCCCGCTACGAGATCGGCGGCGCCGAGTTCGTCTGCCCCGCCGACCTGCCCGCGGATGTCACCGAGCGCGCGCAGGAGCTCGCGCTCCAGACCTACCAGCTGCTCGGCTGCTTCGGCTTCGGCCGCGTCGACCTGATGCTCGACGCCGTCGGCGACCTCTACGTGCTCGAGGCCAATCCCATTCCTGGCCTCACGGAGACCTCGCTGCTCCCCCAAGCCGCCGAGGCCGCCGGCATCTCCTTCGACGACCTCATCGCCCGCATCCTCACCTCCGCCTTCGTCCAACGCCGTCCCTAAGCGGCGATCGCAGCGAGGGGAATCGTTCCCCGAGAGCGATTCCCAAGCGGGCCGGGGCACGATTCCCCTCGCCCCCGCTAACTGTCCGCCTGAAAATCCTCCGGAGTCACGTTGTCGAGGAAGTCCTTGAACTTCTCGACCACCTCCTCGGTGTCCTCCACCTCGTGCTCGAACTCGATCGCCGACTCGTTGATGACGTCGTCGGCGGCGAAGATCGAGGCGCCCGTGCGGACGGCGAGCGCAAGCGCGTCGGAGGGCCGCGAGTCGATCTCCATCTCGCGGCCGTTGAGCTGCAGGGTGATCGACGCGTAGAACGTGTTCTCGCGCAGCTCGGTCACCGAGACCTTGGTGCACTCGACGTCAAGCTCGCCGAGCACGTCGCTGATCAGGTCGTGGGTCATCGGCCGCGGGGTGTTGGCTCCCTGCAGCTTCATCAGGATCGCGGCGGCCTCCGGATGGCCGATCCAGATCGGCAGGAACTTGTTGCCGTCACGCGTCTTCAGAAGCACGATCGGCTGCTTGCCGACCATGTCGAAGCTGACGCCGTAGATGACCATCTCCTGCATGGGGCGAAAGTCTAGACGCGCCGCTCGGCCAGTCCCCCGCAGGCTCGCTAGAATCGCCGGCCCCCGGGCGATTAGCTCAGTCGGTTAGAGCGCGTCTCTGATAAGGACGAGGTCCCTGGTTCGAATCCAGGATCGCCCACTCGGTTGTCGCTAAGCAGCACGGAGGGTTGCTCGGCGGAGGGCCTGAGCAAGGTCTTCAGCCTCAGCGGCGGTCTCGAAGTCCATCTCGACTCGACAGCCGTCGCCTTTGGGCTTGGCGCGAACTGGTCGCCCCAGCGCTGAGGACAATGCCTCTTCGACCGCGGCTACCGCGGCGGCGTGGTCGGGATGGATGTCGGGCGTCTTGCGCTCCGGCGGTCCGCCGGCCTCCAGCTCGCGGGAGCGGCGCTCAGTCTCGCGGACCGACCAGCCGTGCTCGCGGGCGTCGCGTCCCAGGCGCTTTCGGTCCTCGTGATCCTTGCAGGTGAGGATCGCGCGGCCGTGGGCCTCGCTGAGATCCCCGACCTCGATCGACTCGAGCACCTCGTCCGGCAGCTCCAGCAGGCGAACGAGATTCGACACCGCGACTCGGCTCTTGCCGACCCGTCGGCCGACCTCGGCCTTCGACAGCCCGAGATCGTCGACCAGCATCGAGCAGGCACGCGCCTCCTCGACCGGGTTGAGGTCGACACGCGCCATGTTCTCCGCCAGGGCCAGGTCGAGCCGCTCCCAGTCCTCCGTCTGACGTACGACCGCCGGAATCTCCTCGAGCTCCGCCAGTCGCGACGCGCGCAGCCGCCGCTCGCCGGCGATCAACTCGTACTTACCTCCCGGCAGCGGTCGGACGACGATCGGCTGCAGCAGCCCGCGCGAGCGGATCGACTCGGACAGCGCGACCAGCGCCTCCTCGTCGAACTCCCGCCGCGGCTGGCGCGGATTCGGCTCGATCAGCTCGATCGGCACCTCGCGCAGGCCGGTCTCGTCCTTCGACGTCGGCAGGATCGCGGATAGGCCACGACCCATCCCACGGCGCCCAGCCTTAGGCTCAGGCTCACGGTCAAGCACGTGCTGCGACCTCCTTGGCGAGCTTGAAGTAGGCGGCCGATCCCGCGCTGTTGGGAGCGTGCCGGATGACCGGAATCCCGTAGCTCGGAGCCTCTCCGAGCCTGACGTTGCGAGGGATGACCGTGTCGAAGACGAGGTCGGGGAAGTGCTCGCGAACCTCCCGCTCGACGTCCTGCGCAAGACGCGTGCGGCCGTCGTGCATCGTTAGAACCATGCCGGCAACCGTGAGGCTCGGGTTCAGCTCTCGCTGTATCAGCGCGAGGGTGTCGAGCAAGCCGGCGAGGCCCTCGAGCGCGAAGTACTCGGTCTGGACCGGCACCAGGACCTGGTCGGCGGCAACCAAGGCGTTGACCGTCAAGGGACCGAGCGACGGCGGGCAGTCGAGAATCGTGAACAGGAAGCGATCTCGAACGTCCCCGAGCTGCTCGCGGAGGCGCGTCTCAGAGCCAGACAGGCGCGGAAGCTCGACCGTGGCCCCCGCCAGGTCCGGCGTCGCGGGAACGGCAGACAGGTTCTCGAACGGCGTCGGCTGGGCCGCCTCGGCGATCGTCAGCTCTCCACTCAGGCAGCGGTAGGCGTTCGGCTCGAGATCCTTCGTCAGACCGACGCCGACGGTGGCGTTGCACTGGGGGTCGAGATCGACGAGCAGCGTCTCGTAGCCCGCATCGGCGATGCTGGCGGCGACGTTGACGGCGGTCGTGGTCTTACCCACGCCACCCTTCTGATTCGCTATCGCGAAGACGGTTCCCATCGGCCTTGAAGGTACCCCTGAGCGCGGTCGGACGGGGTCGGGCCCACTCTAGTTCAAGGGCGAACGATCGGTCAGCCCGCCAGCGGCCGCTTCGTCGCCATGCCCGGCCGGCGAGGAAAGCGGTCCGGGGTGGGATCGACCTTCCTGTAGACATACAGATGCCGCTCTCTAGAGCCTTTGAAAGGCCGCACGGGGATCGCCGGCAGCGGCTCCAGGCCAAGCGTAGTCGCCGCCAAAGCCCCCGATCGCTCCTCTTCGAGATCGCGCGCGCCCTTCCACGCCAGCATCGAACCCCCGACCACGAGCAGCGGGGCGGCGTACTCGGCGAGAACAGCGAGCGACGAAAGCGCGCGGGCGGTGACGATCTCGTAGCGATCGGCCCCGTCGGCCGCCGCCCACTCCTCTGCCCGAACGGGAATCGCCGTCGCATTGGAGATCTGCGCGGCAGAAGCGAGCCCAACGATGACCTCGCACTTCCGCGCAGTCGCCTCGATCAGATCGAAGCGGGAGTCTGGAAGGGCCACAGCCAGGACCAGTCCCGGGAATCCAGCTCCAGCGCCGATGTCGGCGATCGACTGCGCCCCTGCGAGTGACGTGGCTTCGAGGCCAGAGAGGCTGTCCGCAATATGAACGTCGGCGGCCTCGACCGGCTCCCTGACGGTCGTAGAAGCCGCCGGCGTAGCGGCCAGAGCTGCGAGCAGAGCGGCCAACTTGTCGACCTGCGCGGAATCCAGGCCGTGGGTGGTCGCCTGGAGAAGCAGCCGCTCGGCGGCTTTGTGTGGCAACCCGTGACGGGCCGCGAGGGCTTGGACCGTTTCGCGTGAAACGGTCAGGACGGCGAAGACTCGCCGGTGGGGGTGATCACGAGCCGCCGGTCGGGCTCGTCGCCCTCGCTGTGGGTCTCGACATCGGTTCGGTCACGGATGTAGAGGTGGACGACCTTGCGCTCGAGCGCGCGCATCGGCTCCAGCTCGACCGCGCGGCCGTAGCGGATCGCCTCAGCGATCGCGCGGTCGGCCTGACGCTGGAGCGCCTCCTCACGCCGCTCGCGGTACCCCGCAGCGTCGATCACCAACTGCTTGTCGCGATCCGCGTAGGGGAAGACGATCCGGACCGCCAGATGCTGCAGCGCGTCGATCGTCGCTCCGTGCTTGCCGATCAACAGACCGAGGTCGTCGCCGTTCACGGTCGCCCGCAGCTCGTCGTCGGTCTCAGTTATGTCTACCGTCGCCACCAAGCCGAGCTCCTCGACGATCCGTCCGACGAGGCCGCGCAGGCGCTCGGCCGGATCTTCCGGCAGCTTGTCCAGTCCGTCCGGCATCTCCGCGGAGACTACCGGCGGCGGCCGGAGCGCTTCTTCTTCTTGCGCGGCGACGGTGGCGGCGCCTTGGCCGACCCATTGCCGCTCGTGTCGCCCTTGGAGTCCGAGTCCGAAGACTTGCCTGTCAAAGCGACACCGCCCGCCGGCAGCGTTGCGCCGTCGGTGAGATCTGGACGCGGATACAGCTTGCGCACGACCAGCTGCTGGCCGATCGTCCAGACGTTCGTCGTGATCCAGTAGACGATCAGACCGGCCTCGAAGTTGATGATGAAGATGACGAAGACGAACGGCAGCGCCATCATGATCCGCTGCTGCGTCTTGTCCCCGCCGATCGAGGTGATCATCGTCGCGATCAGCTGCGTGCCGACGTAGAGCACGATCATCACGCCGAGCACGACCGGCTGGCCGGTCAGCGGCTCGGCCAGATCGTTGATCGGCCCGAAGGCCGCGTTGCCCGCGATGTCCTGCTGGAACGACTCGCTGCGCAGCAGCTCGAAGAGGGCGATGAAGAACGGGATCTGCAGCAGCAGCGGGAGGCAGGAGCCCAGGGGATTGACCTTGTTCTCCTGGTAGAACTTCATCATCTCCTGGTTCATGCGCTGCTTGTCGTCCTTGTAGCGCTCCTGGATCTTCTTCATCTCCGGCTGGAGCACCTGGAGCTTCTGCATCGACTTCACCGACTTGAAGGTCAGCGGCAGGATGAGGATGCGGATCGTGAACGTCAGCAGGATGATCGCCCAGCCCCAGCTGCCCCCGACGAGGTCGTGCCAGAAGGTGAGCACGTCCTCGAGGACGGTCAGGAACGGCTGCGGGATGATCGCGAAGTAGTGGTCCATGGAGGGTCAGGCGCGCGGGCGAAAGAGCTTCTGATCCTCGACGAAGTCGACCCCGCCGTGACTCCACGGGTTGCAGCGCAGCAGGCGCCAGGCCGAGAGGATCAGGCCGCGCAGTATGCCGTATCGGCGGACCGCCGTGACCGAGTACTGAGAACAGGACGGGTGGTACTTGCAGCGCTGGGGGATCGCGGGCGAGATGAAACGCTGGTAGAAGCGAACCGGCGCGACGGCCGCCGACCGCGCGACGCTCACGCCTTCTCTCCGGAGATGCCGGCGCTCGCGAGCACCCCGCGCAGCTCCTCCTCCACACCCGCGGCGCCGCGCTCGCTCGCCACGGCCGCCATCTCCGGGCGGGCGACGATCACGAAGTCATGGCCGTCGGGCAGGCTCTCGCCAGCGGCCCAGAAGGCGTCCCGCAGCATCCGCTTGACCTGATTGCGCACGACGGCGCCACCGACCTTGCGACCGACCGAGATCCCCAGCCGGGGCTCCTCGCCGCCGGAGCGCGGAAACGAATAGACGACCAGGAAGCGATTCGCGTGAGAGCGACCGTCGCGGTACACGCGATCGAAGTCCCCACTGCGCGACAGCCGCCGCCGCTTGCGCCGGCTTCCGCCACGGCCCTCGGCCGCACCGCTCATCGCTATACGGTGAGGCGGCGACGGCCCTTGCTGCGACGACGCTTGAGAATCTCACGGCCGGCGCGAGAGCTCATGCGCGCACGGAATCCATGGGTCCGGGCCCGCTTGCGCTTCTTCGGTTGGTAGGTGCGCTTCATCCAGTGCTCCTCTCGGGGGGCGGAGTATAGGCAGATCCAATCTCCGCCGGCCAGTCGACGCGTCGTGGGCCGTCGGCGGATTTCCTCGCGATTTGCGGCAGTCGTCCGACCCACGCGGTAAACGCGCGGCGCACGGATGTACACTCGCCAACGCCGAGGACGAGGCCCGAGCCGAGCCCTCTCAACCAAACGTTTGCCGAACAGGTCCGGGAGGGCCGAATACTTCCGTGCGCGATCAGCTAGAGCCAATATGGGACCGCATCCGCACCGAGATGCGCCGCGACGTAGCGGACTTCAAGTTCCACATCTGGCTCGACCCGCTCGAGCTCGCCGGTGTCGAGCGGGAGACGCTCTTCGTGAGGGCGCCGGATCACATCAGGACCTGGGTGCGCGATCGTTACCTCCCGATCGTCCGCGAGGCGGCGGCGCGCGGCTACTCGCCCGACGCCGTGATCCAGATCGTCGACGAGCAGTGGCAGCCGGACGAGGCACGCTCCGCTCCCGCGGATACCGAGGCGCCGCTCACGAACCTCAATCCGAAGTACACGTTCGAGCAGTTCGTGATCGGCAAGGGCAGCCGGTTCGCACACGCGGCCGCGCTGTCGGTCGCGGAGCTGCCGGGCCAGGCCTACAACCCGCTCTTCATCCACGGCCGGCCGGGACTCGGCAAGACCCACCTGCTGCACGCGATCGGGAACTACGTCCAGCGCTACGGGTCCGGTCTCTCGGTGCGCTACGCGACCGTGGAGCAGTTCACCAACGAGTTCGTCGACGCCGTCCGCGCGCGCGACACGCAATCGTTCAAGGAGCGCTTCCGCGGCGTCGACGTCCTGCTGCTCGACGATGTCCAGTTCCTCGCGGACAAGGCGAGAACCGAGGAGGAGTTGTTCCACACCTTCAACGAGTTGCACGACTCCGGCCGTCAGCTCGTCATGACATCCGACCGTAGCCCGTCCGAGCTCCAGGCCGTCGCCGACCGCCTCGGCGAGCGCTTCGGCTCCGGCCTCGTCGTCGCCGTCGAGCCACCCGACTTCCACGTTCGCCGCGCCATCCTCGAGAAGCGCGCGCGACTGGACTCCGTCGAGGCGTCCCCGGATCTGGTCGCCGAGATCGCCGGGCGCGTCACCACCAGCGTGCGCGCCCTCGAGGCTGCCCTGATCCAGGTCGTGGCCTACGCCTCACTGCGCGGCGAAGCCCCAACCCCCGACATCGCTCGCAAGCTGCTCGACAAGCTCGGCCCCGATCGACGCTCGCAGAAGCCGACCGTCGAGGAGGTCCTCACAGCGACTGCGAGCCTCTACGGCTTGACCTCCAAGGAGATAGTCGCTCGCGACCGCCGACCGCTCGTAGCTCAAGCCCGAAAGGTCGCCATCTACCTCTCGCGCGAGTTGACGGACAAGAGCCTCCCCGAGATCGGTCGTCGCCTCGGCAACCGCGATCACAGCACCATCCTCGCCGCCGTTCGAAGCCTCTCAGGCGACATCGAGCGCGACAGCGATCTCGCACAAGCTGTGGACAAGCTCAAGCGTCAACTCGCGGCGCCCGCGTGATGACCGACGATGCTGCAAGACTCCACGCTTGCCCACAAGCTGTAGGCCCGCGTTCTTCGGCTCTACCAAGCGCTCTCCAGCATCCCATCAACATCTCCACAGCACCTACCCCTTCTAGAAGTAGGTAGATCTAGTTGAAGCTTGTTCTCTCACGTGAGTCTTTTCTCGACCGTCTCGGCATCGTCGCCCGCGGCGTCTCGACCCGTAGCGCGATCCAGACCCTGTCCGGTGTGCTGCTGAGCGTCGACGGCGGAACAGCGGAGCTCCAGGCGACCGACACCGAGCTCGGCATCCGCGCCAACGTCGACGCCACGGTCGAGCGTGACGGGTCGGTGGTCGTTCCCGGCCGTCTTCTGCTCGACGTCGCGCGCTCGTTGCCGGCCGATTCGGTCTCACTCGAGTACCGCGCCTCGGAGCAGGACGTCGAGGTCAAGTCGGGCTCGGCGACCTTCCATCTCCGCACGCTGCCACTCGACGACTTCCCGAAGCTGCCGGCGCCAGGCGCCGAGGCGACGGTCACGGTCCCAGCCGCGGCGTTCATCGAGACGGTCGACCGCGTGGCGCGATCCGCGTCGCGTGACGAGACTCGCCCTCACTTGACGGGTGTCCTGGTCACGGCTACCGGCAACACCCTGCGGATGGTGGCGACCGACTCGTACCGCCTCTCGGTCAAGGAGACCGCTCTCGAGCAGCAGCTTGGCGGCGAGCTCGAGGTGAACGTTCCGGCCCGAACCTTGCAGGAGCTGAGCCGCATCGCGGCGTCGATCGAAGCTGCCGAGATCACGGTGACGGCGCTCGAGAACCAGGTCGTCTTCAGCGTCGGCGACGTGGTGCTCTCGTCGCGTCTCGTCGAAGGTCGATTCCCGAACTACCAGCAGCTGCTGCCTGAGGCCTATGAGCACGAGCTCCGCGTCGATCGGGGCGAGCTGCTCGAGGTCGTTCGCCGGGTCAGCCTGCTCGCGCAGAAGAACGCGCCGCTGCGGCTCGCGTTCGCGGACGGGCAGCTCGAGGTGTCGGCCCAGACGCCGGACATCGGCGAGGCGAGCGAGTCGTTGCCCGTTCCCTTCAAGGGCGAGGCGCTGGCGATCGGCTTCAACCCGGAGTTCTTCCGCGATGGCCTCGACAGCGCGGAGACCGACGAGATCGTCCTCAAGCTGATCAGCCCGCTGCGCCCGGGCCTGATCCAGTCGGGCGCCGACGGGGGCTTCATCTACCTCGTCATGCCGATCCGCTTGAACGTCTGAGCCAGGCCGCTCATGCGCGTGAGCAGCCTGACCGCGCGCGACTTCCGTAACTACGAGCGGGCGGACGTCGAGCTCGGCGAGCGGTTGACGGTGATCGTCGGTCCCAACGGCGCCGGCAAGACGAACCTGCTCGAGGCCGTCTACTTCGGCTGCACCGGCCGTTCGCCGCGTACGTCGAACGACCGGGATCTTCTGCGCCGGGGCGCCACGGCCGCGCGCGTGACGGTTACGACGACCGACGGGAATGGCGGCGACCATGCGCTGGAGGCGGCGTTCCAGCCAGGCGAGCCGAAGCTGCTGCGCCTCGACGGCTCGCCTGTGGACAACCTGTGGGCGACCGACGCTCGCCCGCTGATCAGCGTCTTCCTGCCCGAGCGGCTCGAGCTGGTGAAGGGCGCGCCGGCAAATCGCCGCGCCCACCTCGACCAGCTCGTGACCGCTCTCTGGCCCGCGCGCGGCGCGACCCGCGCCGCGTACTCGCGTGCGCTGGCCCAGCGCAACGCCTTGCTCGGCCGGATCCGCTCCGGTGGCGCAACCCCGGATTCGCTCGGCGCCTGGGATGCCGAGTTGGCGCGCCACGGCGCCGACCTGATGACGGCGCGTGCCGAGGCGGTGACCCTGCTGGCGCCCCGTTTCACGTCGCGGGCGGCCGACCTCGGACTGCCAGCCGATGCCGAGGTTGCCTACCGTCCGCGCTCGACCGCGGACTCGGCCGACCAGCTTGCCGCGGAGCTGCTCGAGCGGCGGACGGCCGACCTGGAGCGTGGCTTCACGGCGCATGGCCCCCACCGCGACGATCTGCGGCTGCTGCACGCCGGCGAGCCGCTGCGTGGCTTCGGATCTCAGGGCCAGCAACGCGTCGGTCTGCTGGCGCTGCTGTTCGCGGAGCGCGACCTGCTCGCCTCCGAGCGCGACCGGCGGCCGCTGATGCTGCTCGACGACGTGATGTCGGAGCTCGACGGCGCTCGCCGCGAGTTGCTCGCCGAGCTGTTGCGCGAGGGTGGGCAGGGCGTGGTGACGGCCACCGAGCTCGACCACGTGCCGGGCCACGAGGGCGAAGGCGTGACGGTGTTGGAGGTCGAGAACGGAAGCGCCAAGCCCGTGGTGGCCGGCAGTGAGGGCTCGCGGTGAGGCGTCGCGGTCCGCGTCCGCTGGCGGCCGCGCTCGAGGCGGTCACCGGCGGGGCGACGCCGGCGACTCCGCTGGCACGGGTCCAGGCGGTCTGGACGGAGGTCGTCGGGGTGGCGATCGCGGCGGAGGCGCAACCGGTATCGGAGCGCGCGGGAACGGTCACGGTCGCCTGTCGATCGGCCACTTGGGCGAGTGAGTTGGAGCTGCTGGCGCCCGAGCTGCTCGACAAGCTCAACCTGGCTTTGGGGGACGCCGGTCCAGGCGCCGTGAAGGCGCTTCGCGCAAAGGTCGGCAAGCTGCCTTGATTTTGTGACGATTTGCAGGGCTTTTGTGACGCTCTGAGCCGTCCGGGACGACCTCTACTCTGCTAGTATCCAAGACCGTAGTTATGGCACCCCGACGTTGCGCTCGAAGCGCGCGGCGCCGGGGTCTTCTCATGTTGGACTGACGGAAGGATCGCTTGGCGGACAAGGGCTCGGATAACGGCAAGGCGCAGAGCTACAGCGCCCAGGACATCAGCGTCCTCGAGGGCCTCGAGGCGGTGCGCAAGCGCCCCGGGATGTACATCGGCTCGACCGGCATTCGCGGTCTCCATCACCTGATCTACGAGGTGATGGACAACTCGGTCGACGAGGCGCTCGCCGGCGAGGCCGACACGGTCGACATCGTCATCCATCCGGACAACCGCGTCACGGTGACCGACAACGGGCGCGGTATTCCGGTCGGCATCATGGAGAAGGAGCAGAAGCCGGCGGCCGAGGTCGTGCTGACGGTGCTCCACGCGGGTGGCAAGTTCGGCGACGGCGGGGGCTACAAGGTCTCCGGCGGTCTGCACGGCGTCGGCGTGTCCGTCGTCAACGCGCTTTCCGAGCAGCTCGACCTCACGATCTGGACCGACGGCTTCGAGCACAAGCAGAGCTACGAGCGCGGAACCCCGACCGGTCCGCTGACCAAGGGCGACAAGACCGAGCGGCGTGGGACGAGCATCACCTTCCTGCCTGACCTCGAGATCTTCGAGACGATCGACTACGAGTACTCGACGCTCGAGACCCGCTTCCGCGAGATGGCCTTCCTGACCAGGGGCCTGAAGATCAGCTTCAGCGACGAGCGCGGCGAGGGCACCAAGGTCGACTTCAAGTACGACGGCGGCATCCGCGACTTCGTCACCTACCTGCACTCGCAAGGGACCAAGGAGCCGGTCCAGAAGAAGGTCATCTACATCGAGGACCAGGGCGACGTCGGCGAGGTCGAGGTCGCGATGCAGTGGAACAACTCCTACCAGGAGGCGCTCCTCTCCTTTGCCAACAACATCAACACGCACGAGGGCGGCACGCACCTGTCGGGCTTCCGCTCGGCTCTCACCGGCACCATCAACCGGTACGCGCGCGCGGTCGGCGAGCTCAAGGAGAAGGCGAACCCGTCGATCATCTCCTTCTCGGCCGAGCAGGACGGCACCGACAACCGCAGCGCGATGAGCCTCGAGATCGCGATGCAGTGGAACACCTCGTTCACCGAGTCGGTGCACACCTTCGCCAACGCGATCAACACCCACGAGGGCGGCACCCACGAGGAGGGCTTCCGCTCGGCGCTCACCAGCCTGGTCAACCACTGGGGCGAGGAGTGGGGCCTGATCAAGAAGAAGGAGGACCGGGTCTCCGGTGACGACATCCGCGAGGGCCTGACCGCGATCATCTCGATCAAGCTCGGCGAGCCGCAGTTCGAGGGCCAGACCAAGACCAAGCTCGGGAACCCGCCCGTCGAGGGCTTCGTCCAGGCCGCGGTCAACAAGGGCCTCGCCGAGTTCCTCGAGGAGAACCCCGCCGAGGCCCGCGCGGTCATCAAGAAGGCGATCCAGGCGCAGCGCGCCCGCGACGCCGCCCGCAAGGCCCGCGACCTCACGCGGCGCAAGTCGGCGCTCGAGAACACGCACCTTCCCGGCAAGCTCGCCGACTGCTCGGTGCGCGATCCCTCGCTGGCGGAGATCTTCATCGTCGAGGGCGACTCCGCCGGCGGCTCCGCCAAGCAGGGCCGCGACCGCCACACCCAGGCGATCCTCCCGCTGCGCGGCAAGATCATCAACGTCGAGAAGAACCGTATTGACAAGGTTCTTTCCAACACGGAGGTCCAGGCGCTGATCACCGCGATCGGCACCGGCATCCGCGAGGAGTTCGACATCGAGAAGGCGCGCTACCACAAGGTGATCGTCATGACCGACGCCGACGTGGACGGAGCGCACATCCGCACGCTCGTGTTGACGTTCCTGTTCCGCGAGATGCACGAGCTGATCGAGGCGGGCTACGTCTACATCGCGAAGCCGCCGCTGTACAAGGCCAAGCAGGGCCAGCGCGAGCTCTATCTCGAGAAGGAGTCGGAGCTCGAGGAGTTCCTGCTGCGCGACAAGCTCGAGAAGATGGAGATCAGCGACCGCGAGGGCGACACGTTCAGCCTCACGCACGCGCGCTGGCAGAAGTTCGTCCGGCTCATCAAGCAGTACGAGGGCTGGGCGTCGTCGCTGCGCGCCGAGTATGGGCACGATCTCGTGAC
>DASTKX010000064.1:0-8738 GCA_035715585.1 Thermoleophilaceae bacterium | reverse complement strand
AGCCAGACCGCGCGGGCGATCATGACCGGCAGCTCGCTCGACGTCGTCGAGATGGACGCGGCCTCGAACAACTCGGTCGACGACATCCGCGAGCTGCGCGAGAACGTCGGCTTGGCGCCGATGGGCGGCGCCAAGCGCGTCTACATCCTCGACGAGGCGCACATGCTCTCGCCGGCGGCCTGGAACGCCTTCCTCAAGACGCTCGAGGAGCCGCCGCCGCACGTCGTCTTCGTGCTCGCGACGACCGAGGCGCACAAGGTGCCGGCGACGATCGTCGACCGCTGTCACCGCTTCGACTTCCAGCGCCCGTCGCTCGACCAGATCGCCAGCGTCCTGCGGCGCGCCGCCGACCAGGAGGGCATCGCGATCCCCGACCCCGCGGTCGGGATGATCGCCCGCAAGGCCTCGGGCAGCTTCCGCGACGCGCTCGGCACGCTCGAGCAGCTCGTCACCTACGGCGGCAAGGACGTCGAGCTCGACGACGTGCTCGCCAACCTCGGCGTCGCCGACGCGACGCTGATCCTCGAGGCCGCCGAGACGCTCGCCGCCGGCGATCCGCGCGCCGCGCTGCTCGCTGTCCAGAAGCTGACCGAGTCGGGCCGCGACGAGGCCCAGTTCATGCGCGACCTCTCGGCGCACCTGCGCCACCTCTACGTGATCCAGACGATGGGCGAGGTCCCCGACTCCTTCGCCGTCACCGCCGAGCACACCGACCGTCTCGCCGGTCAAGCCGATCGCCTGTCCCAGGGCGACGTGCTGCGCGCGATCGATCTGCTCGCCGCCGCGCTGGCCGCCGTCAAGGACGGCTCCGAGCCGCGCCTGCAGCTCGAGCTCGCGCTGCTGAAGGCGACCCAACCGCAGTCCGATCAGTCGCTGCAGGCGCTGATGCACCGCCTCGACCGGCTCGAGGCTACCCTCGCCGGAGGCGGTCGCGTAGCGACCCCACGGCCTTCGGCGCCGCCTGCATCGCGTGAGCCGAACCACGCCCCGTCGGTCTCGCCCGAACCGGCTCAGACGCCGCCATCGTCTTCGCCATCGTCTTCGCCATCCGAGCCGGCCTCCGTTCCGGCGCCGCAGCCGACCGCCCCGGCACAGGTCACGTCACCGGCGTCGACCGACCCGAGCGCGGCCCCGCCGGTCTCACCTGAGCCAGCTCAGGCACCACCACAGCCCTCGCCGTCCGAGCAGGCGCCCGCTTCGGCGGCCCCGGCTCCGCGCGTCGCCGTCACGGCCTCAGGAGTTGGGGCCGGCGTGGCCGCGGCGGTCGAAGACGAGCCGGTCGACGAGCCGGATCTCGCCCCGGCGACCGCCGAGCCCGCCGCGCTCGACCTCGAGCGCGTGACCATGCTCTGGCCGGCCGTCGCCGACGCGGTCCGCGAGCAGAACGGGCTGGTCGCGGCGCTGCTCGCCGAGGCGGTCCCGACAGCGCTCGACGGTAGCCGGCTGACGATCCAGTTCCCCGCCGACGCCGCGTTCTCCAAGAAGAAGGCGGAAGCCAACCGTGAGCTCGTCACCGCCGCGCTGCGCAGCCTCGGCGGTCATGCGGTCGCGGTCGCGTTCGAGCTCGGCGAGGAGCGCGGCGAGCAGGGCCCGGCGACGCTTACCGCCGACGAGCTGGCCGAGCGGCTGATGCGCGACTTCGCCGCCGAGGAGATCTTCGAGAGCGACGAATCCGAGAGTGAGGACTGACGTGCCCAAGCCGCCGAACATGAACCAGATGATGCGCCAGGTCCAGCAGATGCAGGAGGAGATGGCGAAGGCCCAGGAGAGCCTCAAGCACGAGACCGTCGAGGCCAGCGCCGGGGGCGGCATGGTGACGGTCAAGGTCAGCGGCGAGCTCGAGATCCTCGAGCTGAAGATCGATCCGGACGCCGTCGACCCCGAGGACGTCGAGCTGCTGCAGGACATGGTCCAGGCTGCGCTCAACGAGGCCCTGCGCTCCGCCCAGGAGCTTGCCGCGAGCAAGATGGGCGCCGTCACCGGCGGCCTCGGCGGCCTAGGCCTGCCCGGCCTCTAGCGGGCAAGCAGCGCGCGCAACGTCTGCGCCAAGTCACGGTCGAGCTGGCGGTAGGCGGCGCGCAGCGTCGTCCAGCCGTTGCGCGTTAGCAGCTGATCGCGCCGGCGATCGTCGCTCCAGTCGGCGAGCACCTCGCGCAGCAACCGTGCGCCACGCTTTCCCCGGGCACGTTCGAGCGCCGCCTCGATCGCCGCGCCGTCGTAGATCCTGAGTTCCTCGGCGCGTGTGATTGCCGCGACCAGTTCCGGTCGGCCGGCTGACGCAGCCAGGTCGAGCAAAGTCCGTGCGACCGTCGTGCAGGGGATCCCATCGACCGTCGTGACGTCCTCGGCCGCGAGGCTGCGACTTCGGTGGATCGCGACATCGGGGACCGATCGGCACGCTTGGGCCGGGATCGACACCTCCGGCCGCCCGGCGTATGGACGCAGCGACCAGAGCGCCGCCGCCGACCGATGCGAGAGTGCCGCGCCGGGGCCGCACGCCATGACCGCGGCGAGCCGGCGCCCGTCGGCGCTCACCGCCCCATGCCCCACCGCGAGCACACCGCGATGCAGTCGCACGAGGCGCCCCGCCGCGATTCGGTACCTGATTGCGCGTGGGCTCAGGCCCAGCGCCACGAGCTGCGCCTGCCCGACCACCCCATGCTGACGTCCCGCGACTTCCCCGATCCGCCGATCAACATGTCGAAGACCACCATTCTCCGGCGGGTGCGTTGGATTTCGGAAGTATGTCGTCCGTTTCACGACTCACCCGGTGTGCGCGGGGCGATTGGGGGAGGGCATCGCTCGAGGTTGAGGGCTCGATTCGAGCGGTTGGACACGCTTGTGCGACGGATCTGTGGCGCTCGACGCACGGATCGGTGACGCCGATGGCGCGGTTAATCTGGCAGGCCGTGCTCGCACCGCCGATCAACCGCCTGATCACCGAGCTGTCGCGCTTTCCCGGCGTCGGGCAGCGCACCGCGCAGCGGATGGCCTTCCACCTGCTGCGCGTCTCCGACGAGGAGGCGCTGGCGCTCGCCGACGCGATCCGCGAGGTCAAGGAGACGGTGGGGGAGTGCGAGGTCTGCTTCAACCTCGCGACCGAGCCGCTCTGCCGGATCTGCCAGGACGACCGCCGCGACGCCCACGTGCTCTGCGTGGTCGAGGAGCCGAGCGACGTCATCTCGATGGAGCGGACGAACGAGTTCGGCGGCCGCTACCACGTGCTCGGCGGCGCGCTGTCGCCGATCGACGGCGTCGACCCCGAGGATCTCCACCTCGCCGAGCTGATCGCCCGCGCGTCGGGCGACGGCGTTCGCGAGGTCGTCGTCGCCACCAACGCGACGACCACCGGCGAGGCGACGGCGCTCTACATCGCCGACGTCCTCCACGAGCGTGCGCCGGCGGTCACGGTCACCCGCCTGGCCAGCGGCCTGCCGGTCGGCTCCGACCTCGAGTACGCCGACGAGATCACCCTCGGCCGCGCGATGCGCGCCCGCCGTCAGCTGTAGGTCGCTAGTCGATCAACCCGTAGTTGCGCTTCACCGAGAGGTTGCGCAGCAGCGCCTCCTTCAGCCGTCCGGCTGCCAGGGCGCCGCTGCGCGCGGCCTCCAGGACGGCCTCGTAGGCTGCCTCCTGCTCTGCCGGCGGTCCCGAGACGTAGAGCAGGTCGGCGCCCGCGCGAATCGCGTCGACCGCCGCCTCGGGGACGGTCGTGAGCGCGGTGACGCCGGGGTCGGCCAGATCGTCGGTGATCACGATGCCGCGGAAGCCGAGGTCGCGGCGCAGCAGCCCGCCGATCAGCGCCGACGACAGGCTGCCCGGCCGCACGAAGTCGTCGGTCACGTAGAGGCCGTTGCTCATCGTGATCGCCGGCGCGCCGGCACGGATCGCGGCGCGGAACGGGGCGAGGTCACGGGCGCGCAGCGCCGCGACGCTGGCGCTGACCTGCGACAGGCCGAGGCGCGTGTCCTCGCTCCCCGAGCCGAGGCCGGGGAAGTGACCGGGGGCGGTCAGCAGGCTCTCGGCGCGGTAGGCGTCGACGACGGCCTTCGCGTAGTCGGCCACGTCGCGCGGATCGTCGGAGAAGGCGCGCGCCCCGACCGCGATCCCACTCGGCGGACCGACGTCGATCGTCGGCCCGAGCAGACCGCTGAGCCCAGCGTCTCCCAGCGTTCTCGCGGCCTGACGCGACTCCGCCAGCGCAGCCGCAGCGGAGTCGAGGTCGGCTGCGGCCGTCGCCGGCGGCAGGTCCGGGAAGGCGTTGAACTCGCCGCCCTCCTGCGGCGCCAGCACCCACGGCCTGACGTTGCCCTCCTGCTCGGCGATCACGCCCGCCTCGCCGGCCATCGAGGCGAGCTGGTCGACGGAGACGTAGTTCTGGGCGTCGATCGCGATCCCGCCGAGTCCGCGCTCGCGCAACTGCTCGAAGATCGGCGCGGTCAGGTCCTGGCCCTGGAAGCCGAGCAGGAACAGCTGGGCGACGCGATCCTCGATCGGCATCTGCTCGGCGAGCGCCGCCACCTGGGCGCCGGGACTCTCGTCGGCGCGTCGCTTGGCGCGGTCTCCGGCCGCGCTCGAGCCCGCCGCCGGCGCGGTCTCGTCGACCGTGGCCGTGCCCGCCCGCCGCGGCTCCTCGTCGGCGCCGAGGCCGAGTGCCAGCGCCACGATCCCGGCCAGCATCGCCACCGTCGCGACGGTGGCGAGGACGAACTTCCACGAGACGATGTCCGGCAACCGATCGCGCAAGCGCCGAACGCTAACCTGCGGCGGCCATGACGGGCGCGAGCACCGACACCCAGACGGTCGTGATGAAGTTCGGCGGCACCTCCGTAGCCGACGCCGACCGCATCCAGAACGCCGCCCGGCGGATCGTCCGCGCAGCCGAAGCGGGCAACCGCGTCGTCGCCGTGCTCTCGGCGCGCGGCAAGACGACCGACGAGCTGCTGGCGATGGCGCACGAGGTCTCCGAGCGGCCCCACCCGCGCGAGATGGACATGCTGCTCTCGACCGGCGAGCGGATCTCGTGCGCGCTCGCGGCGATGGCGATCAACGACCTCGGCCGCGAGGCGATCTCGCTGACCGGCTCGCAGGCCGGAATCGTCACCGACGCCTCGCACACCAAGGCGCGCATCCTCGACGTCAAGGCCGACCGCATCCGCGGCGCGCTCGACGACGGCAAGATCGTCCTCGTCGCCGGCTTCCAGGGCGTCTCGACCGACACCTCCGACGTCACGACGCTCGGCCGCGGCGGCTCCGACACTACCGCCGTCGCGCTCGCCGCCGCGCTGCAGGCCGACGTCTGCGAGATCTACACAGACGTGCCGGGCGTTTTCAGCGCCGACCCGCGGATCGTTCCCGACGCGCGCAAGCTGTCGGTCGTCTCGTTCGAGGAGATGCTCGAGATGGCGGCCTCGGGGGCGGGCGTGCTGCAGCTGCGCTCGGTGGAGTACGCGCGCAACTACGGCATCCCGATCCACTGCCGCTCCAGCTTCGACGACGGGTCCGGTACCTTCGTGGTCGACGAGCAGCAGACGATGGAGCGACCACTTGTGACAGCCGTGACGCACTCGACCGACGAGGCTCGCGTCACTCTCACCGGCGTGCCGGATCAGCCCGGCATCGCCGGTCGCGTGCTGACCGCGCTCGCCGAGGCGAACGTCAACGTCGACATGATCATCCAGAACGAGCCGGAGTCCGACGGCCGCCAGGCCGACATGTCGTTCACCGTCCCGCGCGCCGACCTGACCGCGTCGCTCGACGCGCTCGAGGCGATCCGCTCCGACCTCGGGATCACGTCGATCGCCAGCGACGGCTCGATGGCCAAGGTGTCGATCGTCGGCGCCGGGATGCGCAGCCACCCGGGGGTCGCCGCCAAGACCTTCAGCGTGCTCGGCGAGGCCGGCGTCAACATCGAGATGATCGCCACCTCGCCGATCAAGATCTCCTGCGTGATACGCGAGGAGCACGTCGCCGACGCCGTCCGCGAGCTGCACACCGCCTTCGGGCTCGGCGCCGACGCCGTCCTGCCCGAGGACGTCTCCGGCGACCACCGGCCGATCGTCAAGTCCAGCGAGACGACGGAGGCGTAGGCGATGCGCGTAGCGGTAGTCGGCGCCACCGGCGCCGTCGGATCCACGATCCTCGGCATCATGCGCGAGCGCGCGTTCCCGGCCGACGAGGTCGTCCCGTTCGCCTCCGAGCGCTCGGCTGGCCGCACGATCGACTGGGGCGAGCAGAACCTGACCGTCGTCGCGCTCGCCGACGAGGCGATCCAGGGCTTCGACCTCGCGCTGTTCTCTGCCGGCTCCGGCATCAGCGAGGAGTGGGGGCCGAAGTTTGCCGCCGCGGGCGCCACCGTCGTCGACAACTCGTCCTACTGGCGGATGAAGGACGACGTCCCGCTCGTCGTCGCCGAGGTCAACCCCGACGACCTCGCCAGCCACAAGGGGATCGTCGCCAACCCCAACTGCTCGACGATGCAGATGGTCGTCGCGCTGAAACCGATCCTCGACGCCGTCGGCATCGAGCGGCTCGTCGTCTCGACCTACCAGGCGGTCTCCGGCACCGGCCAGCGGGCCGTCGAGGAGCTCCACGACCAGACCCAGGCGGTGCTCGAGGCGACCGACATCCCGCCGGCCCAGATCTACCCGCACCAGATCGCCTTCAACGCGATCCCCCAGGTCGAGAGCTTCAAGGACGGTGACGACTACACCACCGAGGAGCGCAAGATGATGGCCGAGACGCGCAAGATCCTCGGCCGCGACGACATCGCCATCTCCGCCACCTGCGTCCGGATCCCCGTCTACACCGGCCACTCCGAGTCCGTCAACGTCCAGACCCGCAAGTCCCTCTCACCCGAGGACTGCCGCGACCTGCTCGCCGCCGCGCCCGGCGTCCAGGTCCTCGACGACCCCGGCAACGCCATCTACCCACTCGCCATCGACGCCGCCGGCAACGACGACGTCCTCGTCGGCCGCATCCGCCGCGACCCCTCCCACGACAACTGCCTCAACCTCTGGGTCGTCGGCGACAACCTCCGCAAGGGCGCGGCCCTCAACGCCGTCCAGCTCGCGGAGTTGCTGGCTAAATAAGTAGCCGCTAGGCGGCGGCGAGCTCGGCCAGCTTGCGCTGGACCGACTTCGTCTTGACGACGTGCTTGTTCATCCCGAGGTCCTTCGGATCCAATCCGAGGGCGAGGCCGACCATCTGGGGGAGGTGGAGGACCGGGATGTCGAGGTCGCGCTCGACGAACTGCGCGGCTGCCGGCTGCTGGAGGTCCAGGTTCAGGTGGCAGAGCGGGCAGGGGGTGACGAGGCAGTCCGCCTCGGCGTCGATCGCATCGGCGAGGTGGCGGCCGGCCTGGCGCAGCGACGTCGTGCGGTTCATCGTGATGACCGGGAAGCCGCAGCATTTGTGCGAGCCGGCGTACTCGACCGGCTCCGCGCCGAGCGCCTCGATGACGTACTCGAGGTACTGGTCGCGCTCCGGATGGTCGGCGTAGCCGAGCCGCTTCGTCGGGCGCACGATGTAGCAGCCGTAGAAGGGGGCGATCTTCAGGCCCTCGAGCGGACGCACGACCTTCGAGCGCAGCTTGTCGAGGCCGATCTCCTCGACGAGCAGCCAGAGGAAGTTCTTGTTCCACCACTCGCTCTCGGCGTGCTTCTGGTAGGCGAGGCTCTCGGCGGCGAGGTTCGAGTTGACCGCGTCGCGGTACTCGCCGTCGGCGTCGAGGCGCTGCTGGCACTCGGACTGCGCGCCCTGACAGGTCGAGCAGATGTTCATCATGCCGACCGCGCCCTCGACCTTCTGGGCCATCGCGAAGGTGCGCGCGTTGAGGGTGTCGGCGAGCTCCTGGTTGTGCTCGGCGATCACGCCGGCGCCGCAGCAGTTGGCGCGGTCGAGCTCGACCAGCTCGAGGTCGAGCTTCGGCGCGACGAGCTTCATCGACCCGTGCAGCTCGGGCGTGAATCCGCGCGAGACGCAGCCAGGCCAGTAAGCGAGCTTCATGACTCCTGACTCCCCTCGGCCATCGCTCCCTGCTCCTCGCCGGGCTCCTCCTCGACGATGTACAGGTTGAGCTCCAGGCGCTCGTCCTTCGACTCGATCTCCTCGAAGATCCTCTTGACGTTCTGCTGGTCGGGCAGCTTGTGGTGCCAGAGCGCCTTGACGGGCGAGACCTTGCCCGACTTGAGGCCGCCGACGGCTGTCGGCAGGCTCTGGATCAGCTGCTTGACGGCGGTCGGCTCGATCTGGCCCTTGATCAGCGAGCCGTCGCCGAACGAGCGCGGCAGCAGCTGCGCCTCGTGCAACGTGCCGTACTTCTCGATCAGCTTGACGAACGCCTTCTCGTGGCCGTAGCCGTTGTTGCGGTCCTTGATCTCGAAGTCGTTGGTCGCGCGGCGACGCAGGCGCATGATCTGGTTCATCGGCGCGACGTCCTTCGGGCAGACCTCGACGCAGGCGAAGCAGTGCGTGCAGTCGTACATGCCGTGCGGGTCCTCGGCGAGGTCGGTCAGGCGCTCCTTCTCCTGGCCGTCGCGCGGGTCGCCGACGAAGCGGTAGGCCTTGGCGAGCGCGGCCGGACCGACGAACTCGGGGTCGGCCTCGAGCGCCAGGCAGGCGCCGACGCAGGCGCCGCACTGGATGCAGGCCATCGACTGGGTGATGTCGATCATCGACTCGGCGGGCACGATGTACTCGCGCTCCGGCGGCGCGCCCTCGGGCAGCAGCCACGGGAT
>DASTKX010000063.1:0-32621 GCA_035715585.1 Thermoleophilaceae bacterium | reverse complement strand
CGGGGAAGATCCGCCCCGCCTGGCCGACGTTGACGACGAGGAAGAACAGGGGGATGAAGATCGGCGAGATGAGGGCATCCGGCGTGCGGATGATCTCGCGCAACGCCCGCCCGCCGAGCACGAGCGAATCGCGAACGGCGTTGGGTCGCGTGGCGGCGACGGGGTAGGTGACGGTTTCGGTGATCGTGGTCATCGTCAGACCTCCTTCACTTCGCCGGCCGCTCGCTCGCGGGTCCGGCCGGTTGCGTCGAGGAACACGTCGTCGAGCGTCGGGTCGTGGTCGAGGCCGGTGCGTTCGCGCAGCTCGTGCTTGAGCGACGCCGGCGTGCCTTCGCGGATGATGCGGCCGTCGTCGATGATCGCCAGGCGGTCACAGAGCTGGTCGGCCTCCTCCAGGTACTGGGTGGTGAGGAAGACCGTCGTGCCGAGGCGGTTGATCCGCTGCACCTCGTCCCACACCGAGAGCCGGCTGGCCGGATCGAGCCCGGTGGTCGGCTCGTCGAGGAAGAGGATCTCGGGCTGGTGGACGAGCGCCGACGCCAGGTCGAGCCGCCGCTTCATGCCGCCCGAGTAGCCGCCGACGCGGCGGTCGGCGGCGTCGGAGAGCCCGACGCGCTCGATCAGCTCGTCGCCGCGCCGGATGCGCTCGGCCTTCGCGATGCCGTGCAGCGAGGTCTGGAGCCGCATGTGCTCGCGACCGGTCAGGAACGGGTCGAGCGCGGCCTCCTGGAGCGCGGCGCCGATGCTCTCGCGCACGCGCGCGCCGTCGGTCGCGACCTCCCAGCCGGCGACACGGGCGGAGCCGGCGGTCGGCGGGAGCAGCGTGGTGAGCATCAGGACGGTCGTGGACTTGCCGGCGCCGTTCGGGCCGAGGAAGCCGTAGATCTCTCCCGGCGCAACCTGGAGGTCGATCCCGTCGACGGCGCGCGGACCCTTCTTGAACTGCTTGACGAGACGCTCGACCTCGATGCTCGCGGCGTGCTGGTTGGAGCTCATAGGGCCGCAGGCTAGCACGATGCTTGAACCTGTCAACTATCTATCGCATTGACCTTCGACCGACTTGACTATTGGTCCTGCTCAGGTATCATGGGCCCAGCGATGAGCACACCGACACGGGTCGACCCCGCCACCGAGGCCTGGAGCCTGGCCCTCGAGATCGTGTTCTCCGAGAAGCCGCCCCGCGTCCCCGCCGTCGCCTCCGAGTTCGATCTGTCGCCGATGGCGCTGAAGCTGCTCTACACGCTCGAGCCCGACACCGCCAAGCCGATGAGCGCGCTCGCCGAGACGCTCTTCTGCGACGCCTCGAACGTCACCGGCATCGTCGACCGGCTCGAGGCGCGCGGGCTGATGGAGCGCCGCGACAACCCGGGCGACCGGCGCGTGAAATTGATCGCGCTGACCGACGACGGCGCCGTCATGCGCGAGCAGGTCCGCCAACGCCTGCACGAGCCGCCCGAGCAGATCGCGGCGCTCTCACGCGAGGACAAGCGCACCCTGCGCGACGTCCTGCGCCGCGCGCTCGACTGCTGCTAGCCGCCTCGGCAACCCCCTGCCGGCGGGAGCGGCGCCCATGGACATTTCCTTGCGAGTCCACCCTCCGGGCACACAACTCCCACCGGCAGCTGCCCGTCCCTTCCCCTCCCCGGGAAGCTTGTCGCAGCGACTACGGGACGTGCTGATTGGTACTTGCGTCTCAGGGGGCCCGTGTGACATGGGACCCCCCGGAGACACCCGTGTTTGCAAGGAATCGCCCAGGGACCGTCAGTCGTCGTCGCCCGAGTCGTCGGAGCCCGAGCCGCCGGACGAGCCCGAGTCGTCTGAGGCGCCCGAGTCGTCAGACCCCGAGTCCCCACCGCTGCGGCTGCGCCCCCTTCCGCGACCGCTGCCGTCGTCGTCACTGCCGCCGTCGTCGTCACCGGCGACGGGCGGAGCGACCGGCGCCACCGGTGTCGGCGTCGGCGCGACCGCAGCGGCGTCGTCACGCCGCGCCGCCGCACGTCGCCGTCTCAGCGCCGCGCGACGAGCGGCCCGGCGTTGCCGCTCACGCGCCCGCTGCTGCGCCCGGTCGACGGGTGGAGCCAGATCCTCACCGGAGGTGATCGGCTCCGACGTCAGGCCGACGTCCTCCGTCGTGAGCGCTCGCACGCCGAGCGACACCCCGCCCGCAACCATCAGGCCGAGCAGCGCGATCAAGCCCCACGTGACGGCGGTCCGCCGGCTCACCGGTCGCTTCCTGACTCTGACGACGCGGCACTCCCCCACGTGAGCGTCGCGCGGGCGCCGCTCCCGTCGCCGCGGTTGGCGATCCGCAGCTCGCCGCCCCAGGTCCCGGCGAGCTCCTGGGCGATCGCGAGCCCGAGCCCGGTGCCCGCCGGCCCGCGGCGGCCAGCCGAGCCGCGATGGAAGCGGCGCAGCACCGTCTCCTCCTCGCCGGGCGCCAAACCCGGCCCGCGGTCGAGCACCTCGACCATCCCGTCGCCGGCGACGATCTCGACCGCGCTGCCAGACGGCGAGTAGCGGATCGCGTTCTCGACGAGCGAGTCGACCGCGCGATCGAGCGCGGCCGGAGAGCAGCGCGCCGGCAGCGCGCCGTTGGTATGGCGAACCGCCAGGTCGACGCTGCCCTCGCGCGCCGGACCCGCCCAGCGTTGACGCGCCGCGTCCACCGCCTCGCCGAGGTCGACGGTCTCCGCCTCGGCAAGCGCGTCCGCCTCGCCGGCGCGGCTGAGCACCAGCAGCTCCTCGACCATCGCGCTGAGCCGGTCGACCTCCGCGATCCCGTGATCGATCTCCTCGCGCGCGGCCGCGTCGCGCGACTCCGCGCGCGCCTCCTCGAGGCGAAGCCGCAGACCGGTCAGCGGAGTCCGCAGCTGATGCGAGGCGTCGGCGACGAACTGCCGCTGCGCTTGCAGCGCCCGCGCGAGGCGGCTGGTCATCGTGTTGAACGAGCGCGCCAGCGAGCGCTGCTCGCTGGTCCCCTCGACGGGCGCGCGGCGCTCGAGGTCTCCGTCTGCGATCTGGCGCGCGGTGGTGTCGAGCCGGTCGAGCGGCCGCGCGATCCGCCGCGCGATCACCCAGCCGACGGCCAGCCCGAGCAGCAGCACGACCGCGCCGAGTAGAGCGAGGCCGGTCACCGAGCGACGCACCGACCGCCCCACGGCGTCGACGCTCTGCGTAACCCGCACCGCGCCCGCCGGACGGCGATTGTCGATCACGGGCACCGCCGTCGCGAGCAGCTCCTCGTCGAGCGTGTCGCTGTGGCGCGTCTCCTGGACCGCGCTGCCGTCGAGCGCCGCGGCGACCTCGGGCCGGTTGCCGTAGTCCTGGCCGCGCGTGGCGGCGCCCGCGCTGTCGGCGAGAACCCGACCGCCGCGATCGACGATCACCACCCGCCCACGGACGCTGGTCGCGGATATTCGAGCGAGCTCCGCCAGCCCCGCCCGATCGTCGCCGAGCAGGTCGGAAGCCGTCGCCGCCACGACGTCCGCCTGGCTGCGCGCCTGCGAACGGACCTCGGAGTCGACACGGTCGCGCACGTTCAGCGCCAGCGGCACGCCCAGCGCGAGGATCGCCAGCAGCAGCACGTAGGCCATCGCGAGCAGCAGCCCGGTGCGCAGGCTCAGCGCGCCCCCGCCCTCGGGGCGCGCGCCGCGCGGCTCCCCGCCTCGTGGGCTCACGGCGTCGCGATCCGGAAGCCGACGCCGCGCACCGTGTGGACGTACGTCGGGCTGTCCGCCTCGTCGCCGAGCTTGCGCCGCAGCGTGCCGATGTGGACGTCGAGCGTCTTCGTCGACCCGTACCAGTTCTCGTCCCAGACGCTGGACAGCAGCTCGTCGCGCGTCACGACATTGCCGGCGTCGCGCACGAGCCGCGCGAGCAGGTCGAACTCGCGCCGCGTCAGGTCGAGCTCCTCCCCCGCGAGCGACGCCTGGCGCGCGCCGGGATCGACGGTCAACTCGCCGATCGTCCGCGCTGCCGCCGGCGCTGGCGATCCGTTCCCACTGCGGCGCAGCACCGCCCGGATGCGCGCGATCACCTCGGCGCTCGAGAACGGCTTGACGACATAGTCGTCTGCGCCCAGCTCGAGACCCACGACACGATCCACCTCCGTCCCGCGCGCCGTCAACATCACGATCGGCACCTCCGACTGGCGCCGCAGCTCGCGGCAGACGTCGCGCCCGTCGCCGTCGGGCAGGTTGAGGTCGAGCAGCACGAGGTCGAACTCCATCCGCCCGGCGAGCGCCAGCGCCTCCGCCGCGGTGAACGCCGTCACCGGCTCGAAGCCCTCGCGCGCGAGCGCCTTCGAGAACGGCTCGGAGATCGAGCGCTCGTCCTCCACGAACAGGATGCGCGGGCGTCCCGCCGCAGGTTCCACGATCTCACTGTAGCCCGCCTCCAGAGCGGCCCCAGGATCCCTTACCGACCCCTTACCCGCCGCTGGACGGCCGCTGGACGCCCCCACGCGACGCTGCGAGTGCAAGCCATTCAAAGGAGCAGCGCCATGAGCAAGATGCGCCTCGCAACAGGATTCACGCTCGCGGTCCTCGGCCTCGTCGCCGCCGTGGCGGTCGGCTCGACCCTCGTCCCCGAGTCGAACACCGGCACGCCGGCCGCCAACACGGTCGAGGGCACGACCACCGCCGACGGCGCCACCACCGCCGACGACACGACGACCGCCGGCGACGACGACGGAACCCCCGACCAGGGACCCGGCGACTTCGGCGCCACCAACACCACCACGACTCCCACCACCATCGACGACGGCCACCACCGAGGCCGCGGACGCGGCGGAGACGACGATGGCCGCTTCGACGACCACGACGACGGCTCCAACAGCGGCCCCGGCAGCAGCCACAGCGGCGGCGACGACGATTTCGACGCCGACCACAGCGGCAGCGGTCACGGTGGCGACGACGACGGGTCCGACGATCACGGAGGCGATGACGACAACAGCGGCCACGGCGGTGGCGGAGACGACGACTGATCGACCAACGCGGGCGGCCACCTCGGCCGCCCGCGCAAGCTATCGAGTCTCAACCCAGGACAGCACTGCGAAGTACGCGAGCACCGAGACCGCGACGACGCCGTAGTACGCGCCGGCGCTCCAGCTGCCCAACCCCGCGAGGACCGTCCCAAGGATCGCCAACACCAGGGACAGCGAAAGAGCAGGCTTGCATATATCCATGGTCCTAGATTACCTCCTGCAGCAGAAAGCCGCCAACGAATACCAACGTCCCAACGACCCCGCCCAGCAGCGCACCCATCTCGGCCCAGAGCGCTCGCCGCTCTCCGTCTAGCCTTCTGGCCAACGCCGTCAGGCCGCCAAACAACGCGCCGAGCACAGACGCGCTCGGAACGAACGTGACGAACACCAAACGTTCCGGCAACACCTCAACGGCTATATCGATTGCAGCGATGGCAACCATGTCTAAATAGTTCATGCTCGATGAAGTCCGCCGCGCCAGAAACTCGCCCCACCTACGCGGAATTGGTTCTAAGAAGTAGCTCGCCGTAGACGTCGCGCCCCGCGGGTGGCGACGAGTTTGCGTTTGCGCGCGCAGCTTGCGAGCACGGGCTCTCCCGTTTACGACGCGAGCTCGCGAGCGGTGCACTCCAAGAGCCAGGATCCGCGGCCACCCACGCCCAGCCCTAGGACGAATCTCCGCCCGCGGCGATACGCTCGCCGGGCGTCATGCCGCTCGACCTCATCGCCTCCGCGTTCGGTCCGGTCCAGCAGGAGTACCTGCTGGAGGCGCGCCAGATGCAGGCGATGTCGTTCGTCGCCCACATCCCGCTGGTCTGCTTCGGCGTCGCCTTCCCCGCGCTCGTCGTCTTTGCCGAGTGGCGGCATCATCGAACGGGCGACCCCGTCTACCGCACGCTCGCCCGCCGCTGGTCGAAGATCATGCTTGCGCTGTTCGCCGTTGGTGTCGTCTCCGGAACCATCCTCAGCTTCGAGCTCGGCCTCCTCTGGCCGGGCTTCATGGCGACGTTCGGCGACGTCTTCGGGCTCGGCTTCACGCTCGAGGGCTTCTCGTTCTTCATCGAGGCGATCTTCATCGCGATCTATGTCTACGGCTGGGACCGCCTCCCACCGCGCACCCATCTCCTGACCGGCATTCCGGTAATCGTCTCGGGAATCACCGGATCGTTCTTCGTGATCGCGGTCAACGCCTGGATGAACAATCCGAGCGGCTTCAGGATGGAGAACGGCGAGGCTGTCGACGTCGACCCGTGGGGCGCGCTGTTCGGCAACTCGTACCTCGCCCACGAGATGGTCCACATGTACGTCGCGGCCTACATCGTCGCCGGCTTCCTGCTCGGGTCGATCTACGGCTGGCAGTGGCTGAAGGGCAACCGCAGCCGCTACGTGCGTACCGCGCTCACGATCTCCCTTACCGCCGCCGCGATCGCCGCCCCCGTCCAGCTGATCGTCGGCGACTGGGCGGCGCGCACCGTCGCCAAGGAGCAGCCGATCAAGCTCGCCTCGTTCGAGGATCTGCAGGAGACGACCAAGGGCGCGCCGTTCGACATCCCGCCTGGGATCGAGATCCCGGACATGCTGTCGCTGCTCGCCTTCCACGACCCGAACGCCACGGTGATCGGGCTCGACTCGGTCCCACCCGACGACCGACCGCCGGTCGGCATCGTCCGCGCGTCGTTCCTGACGATGGTCGCGATCGGATCGCTGCTCGCCGCCCTGGCCGCGGTGTTCCTCTATGTGCGGGTGCGCAAGCGGAGGCTGCCCGAGTCGCGCTGGTTCTGGCGCGCCGCGATCGCCGCGGGACCGCTCTCGGTGGTCGCGCTGATCGCCGGCTGGGTGACTACAGAGGTCGGCCGCCAGCCGTGGGTGGTCTACGGCGTGATGCGCACCGAGGACGCGGTGACGGGCGCGGGCGGCATCCCGATCGGCTACGCGACGCTGGCGATCGTCTATGCGGGCGTCCTGGCGGCGGTCATCTGGATCCTGCGCCGGCTCGCGGCGCGGCCGCTCGAGGAGGACGCCGCGACGACGACGGGGGGATCCGGCCATGGCTGAGATCCCGATCGTCCTGATCCTCGTCGGCCTCGCCGCCTACACGGTGCTCGGCGGCGCCGACTTCGGCGCCGGGCTGTGGGAGCTGACCGCCCGCGGCGAGCGCGGTTCCGCCCTGCGCGACCACACGCACCGCTCGATGGCGCCGGTCTGGGAGGCCAACCACGTCTGGCTGATCTTCGTCCTGGTGATGGCGTGGACGTGCTATCCGGAGGCGTTCGGCTCGATCGCCTCGACGCTGACGATCCCGCTGTTCGTCGCCGGCGTGGGGATCATCCTGCGCGGCGCCGCCTACGCGCTGCGCGCGGGTACGACGACGCCGCGGGAGGAGGGCGCGATCAGCCTGCTGTTCGCGCTGTCGTCGATCCTGACGCCGTTCGCGCTCGGGCTGGTCGTCGGCGGGATCGCCTCGGGCCGCGTCCCGGTCGGCAACGCGCAGGGCGACGAGATCACCAGCTGGTGGAACGGGACGTCGCTGCTGATCGGCGTGCTGGCGGTCGCGACGGCCGCCTATCTCGCCGCGGTCTATCTGGCGGCCGACGCTCGCCGGATCGGCTCCGACGATGTCGCCGAGGCGTTCCGCACACGCGCGCTCGTGGCGGGCCTCGTCGCTGGCGCCCTCGCAGCAGCGGGCCCTTTCATCCTGAGCTCCGACGCGCCGGACATCTACGACGGCCTGACCAGCGGCGCCGGCCTGGTGGCACTGCTCGCCTCCGGTGTCGCCGGCGTGGCGGCGCTGGCGCTGGTCGTCACGAGGCGCTACGGCGCCGCCCGCCTGGTGGCCGCCGCGGCGGTCGCGGCGATCGTCGCCGGCTGGGGGCTCGCCCAGCGACCGGAGATCCTGCCCGGGCTGACGATCGACGAGGCGGCGGCGAGCGACACGACGATCACCGCGGTGCTGATCGGCTTCGCTGTCGGCCTCCTGATCCTGGCGCCATCGCTCGCCTACCTGTTCCGGCTGCTGCTGACGGGCCGTTTCGACCCGGCGACCGCGCCCCAGCCCGGCCCAGCGCCGGCAGACGCAGCCGCGGCGGCCGCCGATCCGACCGCCCACAGCTCGCTGCGCACGACCCTGATCACCGGTGCTGTCACCGCGCTGGGAGCTGGAATCACCTTTGTCTCCAATGGACCGTTACGCAGCATCGGCGTCGCGCTGATGCTCGGCGGCGCCTTCGCCTGCTTCCTTGCTGTGGCCAGCTTGGATGAAGCCGACCCGCCAGCTGTGCCTTTTCCGACACCTGAGCGGTGATTGAGCTTTCCCCGCGCGGGGGAAGAGGTTGACACTGCCCGGGACGAGGAGAACAATCGTCTTGCGGGAGACAGACGAAGCAGCCACAGCCACATATAGATAGACCGAGGGAGGTCTCCCATGACCAGTACCACTTGGCGCGCACTGATCCTCAGTGCCCTCCTTGCGCTGAGCGGTGGAGCTCTCATCGCCTGCGGCGATGACGACGACAGCGGCTCCTCCGGTGGATCCAGCAGCTCAGGCGGGGGTAGCGGCTCGATAGCCCTGCTGCTGCCGGAGTCGAAGACCGCACGCTATGAGTCCCAGGACCGGCCGAACTTCGAGCGCAAGCTCACCCAGCTGTGTCCTGACTGCGAGTTGATCTACTCGAACGCCGACCAGGACGCGGCGAAGCAGCAACAGCAGGCGGAGGCCGCGATCACCAAGGGCGCCAACGTGCTGGTGCTCGACCCCGTCGACGCGGCTTCGGCAGGTTCGATCGTCGCCCGCGCGAACCAGTCGGACATTCCTGTCATCAGCTACGACCGTCTGATCACAGATGCCGACGTGGATTACTACGTGTCGTTCGACAACGAGCAGGTCGGCAAGCTCCAGGGTGAGAGCCTTGTCAAGAAGCTCGACGCCGACGGCAACGGGGACGGGACGATCGTGATGATCAACGGCGCCCCGACCGACAACAACGCCAAGTTGTTCAAGCAGGGCGCGCACAGCGTCATCGACAAGAGCAACCTGAAGGTCGGCAAGGAGTACGACACTCCCGACTGGAGCCCGGACAAGGCCCAGCAGGAGATGGAGCAGGCGACGACCGCGCTCGGCAAGAACGGCTACGTCGGCGTCTACGCCGCCAACGACGGCACCGCGGGCGGCGCGATCGCCGCGATGAAGTCGGCCGGCGTCAACCCCGACCAGCGTCCGACGACCGGACAGGACGCCGAGCTCGCCGCGATCCAGCGGATCCTCGCCGGCGAGCAGTACATGACGGTCTACAAGGCGATCAAGGCCGAGGCCGAGGCAGCCGCCGAGCTGGCGGTCGCCCTCGCTCAGGGTGAGGATCCGCCGAGTGGACTGGTCGAGGACGAGATCGACAACGGCCAGAAGCAGGTCCCGTCCGTGCTGTTGACCCCGGTCGCGGTGACCAAGGACAACATCCAGGAGACGATCATCAAGGACGACTTCTGGACGGTGAAGCAGATCTGCACTCCTCAGTACGCGGCGGCGTGCAAGCAGGCAGGTATCCAGTGAGCAACGGAGCGCCTGTGCTGGCGTTGGAGAAGGTCAGTAAGAGCTTCGGCCCAGTGCAGGCGCTCCAGGACGTCGACTTCGAGGTGCGGCCAGGTGAGGTGGTCGCCCTCGTCGGCGACAACGGGGCCGGGAAGTCGACGCTCGTCAAGGCGATCGCCGGCATCCACTCGATCGACGGCGGCAAGATCGTGTTCGAGGGGCAGCCGGTCAAGGTCTCGACGCCGACCGACGCGGTCGACCTCGGGATCGCCACCGTCTACCAGGACCTCGCGCTCTGCGACAACCTCGACGTGGTCGAGAACCTGTTTCTCGGCCGCGAGGAGCGCGGCGGCGGGGTCGCGACGGTCACCCGCCAGCTCGACGAGACGTCGATGGAGCGCCAGGCCCACGAGCTGCTCGAGAACCTGGCGGTGACGATCACCGACGTCCGCTCGGAGGTCGGCACGATGTCGGGCGGTCAGCGTCAGCAGGTGGCGATCGCCCGCTCATTGCTCGGCGAGCCGAAGGTCGTGATGCTCGACGAGCCGACCGCCGCGCTCGGCGTGCGCCAGACCGCACAGGTGCTGGCGCTGATCAAGCGGCTGCGCGAGAAAGGCCACGGCGTCGTGGTGATCAGCCACAACCTCGCCGACGTCTTCGAGGTCGCGGACCGGATCGTGGTGCTGCGGCTCGGCCGGCTCGCGGCCGTCTACGACGCGAAGGAGACGAGCAACGAGGAGGTCGTCGGCGCGATCACCGGCGCGAGCGACCCGACCACCGGCGAGCTCGGACCGGCGGTCGACGACGTGATGCAGGCCGCAAGGCGCCGTGACGCGCCGCCAGGCGAGACGCCGGACGGCGAGCCCGCCGAGCGCGAGAGCGGAGGTCCGTCATGACCGCCGAGGCGACAGCGGCCGAGCCGGCGCCGAGCGGCGGAGGAGATCCCGACGACAAGCCGATGAAGGGCTTCGTCAGGCGCTTCGTCGAGGGCGATCTCGGCGAGCTGCGCGTGATCATCGTGCTGGCGGTGATCTGGGCGATCTTCCAGAGCCAGGAGGACCGCTTCCTCAGCGCGACCAACCTGACCAACCTGCTGCTCCAGATCACCGCGATCGGGCTCGTCTCGGTCGGCGTCGTGCTGGTCCTGCTGCTCGGCGAGATCGACCTCTCGGTCGGCGCGGTCAGCGGACTGTGCGCGGCGGTGATGGCAGTGCTGAGCGTCAAGCACGGCTGGTCGCCTTACCTCGCGATCGCCGCCGCCGTCCTCGTCGGAACCGCGATCGGGTGCTTCCAGGGATCGGTGTTCACCCAGTTCGGGGTGCCCTCGTTCGTCGTCACGCTCGCCGGGCTGCTTGCGTGGCAGGGCGCGCAGCTCGAGGTGCTCGGCACCACCGGCACGATCAACATCACCGACCCCAAGATCACCGGCCTGACCAGCACCTTCTACGAGGGCGCGACCGGCTGGGCGATCGCGATCGTCGGCTTCGCCGTCTACGCGGCGGTCTCGCTGGCGGCGTGGCGACGCAAGGTGGCTGCCGGACTGCGCGCCCAGCCGCTCGGCACGCTGCTGCTGCGCCTCGGGCTCGCGGCCGCGGCGATCGTCGCCGCCGTCGCCGTACTCAACGACGACCGCGGCGTCCCGCTCGCCGCGCTGATCCTCGTCGGCTTCGTGATCCTGTTCCAGTTCATCACGACCAAGACGACCTTCGGCCGCCACATCTACGCCGTCGGCGGCAACGACGAGGCCGCCCGGCGCGCCGGGATCAAGGTCAAGCGGATCCGCGTCGTGGTCTTCATGATCGCCTCGTCGATGGCGGCGGTCGGCGGCATCATGGCCGCGTCGCGGCTGCTCGCGGTCAACCAGTCATCGGGCGCCGGCGACTTCCTGCTGCTCGCGATCGCCGGACCGGTGATCGCCGGCACGAGCCTGTTCGGCGGCCGCGGCTCCGTCTGGACCGCGCTGCTCGGCGCGCTCGTGATCGGATCGATCTCCAACGGCATGGACCTGCTCGCGCTCGAGTCCTCGGTCAAGTTCATGGTCACCGGCGCGGTGCTGCTGATCGCCGTGATCATCGACGCGCTGGCACGCAGCAGACGACAGGCGACGGGAAGGGTCTAGCCCTACACAGCGGCGGGCGCCGCCTCGCCGCGCCGCGCCGCCTCGGCGTGCTCGCGGCTGTCGCGCGAGGAGATCAGGACGGCCGCGAGGAAGGCGCCGAGGATCGCGAAGCCGGCGCAGACGAGGAAGGCGTCCTGGAAGCCCTCGGTCAGCGCGACGAGCCGGTCGGGCTCACCCGACGCGAAGGCGTCGGCGGTGGTCGAGTTCGCCACCGTCGCGGCGATCGCCAGGCCGAGCGCGCCGCCGACCTGCTGCGACGTGTTGATCAGACCCGACGCGAGGCCCGCCTCGTCCGGGCGCGTGCCGGTGACGGCGGCGATCGTCACCGGGACGAAGGCGAAGCCAAGCCCAACCGCGACGATCATCGACGGGAACAGCACGTCGCCGAGATATGTGCCGCCGGGCGACACCTGCGAGAACCACAGCAGCCCGACCGAGATCAGCAGCATCCCGGCGATCAGCGTCGGCTTGAAGCCGACGCGCGTCACCAGCTGCGAGGCGCCGCCTGCGCTGAGGATGATCAGGAGGCTCAGCGGCACGTAGGACAACCCGGCCTTCAGCGGCTCGTAGCCGAGCACCTGCTGCAGGTAGAGGGAGATGAAGAAGAACATCGAGAACAGCGACATGCCGACCAGCAGGCCGACGATGTTGGCGCCGGTGAGCGTGCGCAGGCGGAAGATCGTGAACGGCATCAGCGGGTTGCGGCTGCGCGACTCGATCGTCACGAAGACGACCAGCAGCGCGAGCGCGCCGGCGAGGATCAGCAGCGTCTCGCTCGACCCCCAGCCGGCCTCGACCGTGTTGACCAGGCCGTAGACGAGCAGCGCCAGGCCGGCGGTCACCGACACCGCGCCGGGGATGTCGAACGACGTCGCGGTCGGGTGACGGCTCTCCATCAGCAGGCGCGGCGCGAGGAAGGCGACGATCGCCGCGATCGGCACGTTGACGAGCAGCACCCACTCCCAGCCGAGGTACTCGGTCAACACACCGCCGAGCAGCACACCAGCCGCGCCGCCCGCGCCGGCGACGGCGCCCCAGACCCCGAGCGCTTTGTTGCGCTCGGCGCCCTCGGCGAACGTCGTCGTGACGATCGACAGCGCCGCCGGCGAGATGATCGCCGCGCCGAGGCCCTGGATCGCACGCGCGGCGATCAGCTGCGCCTCGCTGGTCGCCAGTCCGCCGGCCAGCGATGCCGCGCCGAACAGCAGCGCCCCGACGATGAACATCCGCCGCCTGCCGAGCAGGTCGGCGAGCCGGCCCCCGAGCAGCAGAAAGCCGCCAAAGGTCAGCGTGTAGGCGTTGACGACCCAGGACAGGTTCTCCTGCGAGAAGTCGAGGTCGCGCCCGATCGACGGCAGCGCCACGTTGACGATCGAGGCGTCGAGCACGACGATGAACTGGGTCGCGGCAAGCAGCAGCAGCGCGAGGCCCTTCGAGCGGCCGTTCTCGAGCTTCGTCATGAGTTCGTCGGTCTCCTGATGCGGGGGCTGGGCACGAGCCGGTGAGCTTACTAAAGGTGAGCAGACATGTCAGGCGGCGCGATCGAGGTTAATGTCAGCGCTGCCGATGGAGCGCTCGCTCTCGATCCTCTCGCCACCGCGGGCGCTGCCCAGCGTGACCTCGCGGCCGCACGGCCTGCTCGAGGCGCCGCGCCACGGAGGCGACGACTGGATCCTCTACAGCGACGTCCTCGGCGGCGGCGTCTACCGCGTCCCCGTCGACGGTGACCGCGAGCCCGAGACCGTGCTGCCGAAGCGGCGCGGCATCGGTGGCCTCGTCCCCCACCGCGACGGCGGGATCGTGGTGACCGGCCGCGGAGTCGTCCACGTCGACGGCGAGCGCCAGCGCGAGCTGCTGTCGCTCGACGGCGTCGCGGGCTTCAACGACCTCACGACCGACTCCGCCGGGCAGGTGCTTACCGGCGCCCTGCGCTTCCAGCCGTTCGCCGGCGAGGACCCGGTCCCGACCGAGGTCTGGCGGATCGTCGCGCCGGGCGTCGCCGAGGTGGCCGCCGAGGGGATCGACTGGCCGAACGGCATCGCGGTCACCCCCGACGACGGCGCGCTGTACGTGTCGGACACCGCCAACGGCGTCGTGCGCGTCTACGCGGCTGGGAACACCGAGGGCGACGACTTCGCAAGCGTGTCGAACGGCGCCGTCGACGGCCTCGCGCTCGACGAGGACGGCGGCCTCTGGGTCGCGCTCGGCGACGGCGGCATCGCACGCTTCGACGCCGACGGAAACCTCGACGGCTTCGCCGACATCCCCTCGGCGTTCGTGTCGAGCCTCTGCTTCGGCGGCCCCGACCGCCGCGACGTCTACATCACGACCGCCGACAACCCGCTCGATCCCGAGAAGGGCGGCACCGTCTTCCACGCCCGCGCCGAGGTCGCGGGCGTCGAGGTCGGCGCCGCGACCGTCTGATGAGCGAGCGCGACGGCATCGAGGCGCTGACGGCGGCTATCGAGCGCTACAACGCGGCGTGGAACGCCCACGACGTCGACGCCGCGATGGCGATGCACGCTCCCGACATGGTCTTCCAGAACCACACCGCGGGCGAGGTTGCCGAGGGCGAGGCGGTGCGCGCGCACATCGCCGCGATATTCGCCGCCTGGCCCGACATCGAGTTCGCGACGCGCCGGCTCTACGTGCGCGAGGGACTCGTCGTACAGGAGTGGACGGCTACCGCCACCCACGCCAACACCCTGCGCCGCGGGGATATCGAGGCGGCGCCGACCGGCCGCGAGATCGGCTGGGACGGCCTCGACGTGATCCCATTCGAGGACGGCCTGATCAAGCGCAAGGACGTCTACTCGGACTCGGTCTCGATCCTGCGTCAGGTCGGCCTGCTCGACTGATCGCGACCACGAGGCATAGGCTGCCGCCATGGGTGAACTGAGCGGCAGAACGGTGTTCATGTCCGGCGGCAGCCGGGGGATCGGGCTTGCGATCGCGAAGCGACTGGCCAGCGAGGGCGCGAACGTCGCCTTCGTCGCCAAGACGGACCAGCCGCATCCGAAGCTGCCCGGGACGATCCACACGGCGGCGGCGGAGATCGAAGCCGCCGGCGGCAAGGCGCTGCCGATCCTCGGCGACGTGCGCGACGAGGGGCAGGTCGCTGCCGCCGTCGAACAGGCCGTCGAGCGCTTCGGCGGGATCGACATCTGCGTCAACAACGCCTCGGCGATCAACCTCGCCCCGATGGCGGACCTGCCACCGAAGCGCTACGACCTGATGCTCGACATCAACGCACGCGGCACCTTCGTCGTCACCCAGGCCTGCCTCCCCCACCTGCGCGAGTCCGACCACGCCCACGTGCTGACGCTCAGCCCGCCGCTGTCGCTCGACCCGCGCTGGCTGAAGGGCCACTCCGCATACACCGTGTCGAAGTTCGGCATGTCGATGATCACCCTCGGCGTCGCCGCCGACGAGCCCTCGATCGCCGCCAACTGCCTCTGGCCACGCACGATCATTGCCACCGCCGCGGTCCAGAACCTGCTCGGCGGCGATACCGCCATGGCCGCCAGCCGCACCCCCGAGATCGTCGCCGACGCCGCCTACGAGATCGTCCGCAAGCCGCCCTCCGAAGCCTCCGGCAACACCTACCTCGACGACGACGTCCTCGCCGCCGCCGGCATCACTGACCTCAGCGGCTACACCGCGGGCGACAGCGACGCCGAGTTGGCGCTCGACCTGTTCGTGGCGGACTGGGGCGAAGAGGCGCAGTAGGCGCTGCCGAAGCGGTCAGGGTGCGTCTCGCGACCGACGACCTGGCCAAGCCCGTCCCGCGCGAGGATCCTGGCGACCTGAGCCTCGTCGGCGAGCGGCGCCATGAAGTACTTCGCACGCACACGGGACCCCTCAGGGCGTTGATACACAGTGGCGGCGATGTCGCTGCCATCGGCGAGCGAGATCGTCACCGTCTCCACCGAGCGAGCCACCGCGCCGACCGCGAAAGCCTCCCGTTTGCACTTCGGGCGAATCACCGTCACGCTCAGCCGCGCCTCGTCCTCGGCATCGTCGAAGAAGCAAGTGGACAAACTGCCGACCTTTGCGACCCCAACCCCAACACAGGGCTCGAGACGCTCGCTACGCCAGACGAAGAACCGCCATCGCGTCCCGTCCTCGAAGTGGCCGCGGTCCAAGACATGTCGCGACTCGGCCTTAAGGAAACTGACTACGGCGACATCGCCTCCATCCGACGTGCGTTCCAGCACGCACCATTTGACGCGTCGCGAGATGTCGCGTCTGAAACGGACTTCCAGCGACCGCGCACCTCGCGGCCACGAGGCCGGTCGCGCAACAACCGTGGTACGAGCGTAACGCCTAAAGCTTGTTCCACAGGCAACCCTGATCTGCCGTCCGGAGACCTCGCGAATCGTAGGTGGACTCTGCGAGTAGCTGGGCAGATCGACAATCGCAACTGTCAATGTGCGTCCGTCGAGCACGAACCGTACCTCGGACCGCTTGTCGTGCTTGATTCGCGTCGCAGCGTCCGCATCGACGGCGGCCAGCGACAGCCAGACATAGGCGCTCATAGTCGCAAGTGACACGAAGCCCATCCCACGCGAACCCTCCTGAACCCACCTCACGATGTGCCAATTGTCACGACTCGGGATCGTCAAGTCAAGGCCCTGCGCTAAGGTCGCCTGTGGATGAACCGCCACCACGACACACACGTCACCGTCGCCACGGCCGTCTGAGGCCGGCGTTTGGGCTGTTGCCTGGACGCCGCGACGCGACCGTTCATGTGTGACCTTCGTGGAGGACTTCTCAAATGATTGACCAGCTTGCCGGCCTTGGCCGGCGGGATGACTTGGACGCCGAGCTCGACGCGCTCGGAGATCCGGGAATGACGGCGGGCCGTGTGCTCGCACAACATCGCGGCCACTGGGTGGTCGCCGAGCCGGGCGGCGAGGAGCCGCGACTGCTGACGGCGCGCGGGAAGATGCGCGAGCAGCCGCCGGTGACCGGTGACTGGGTCGCCGTCGACTCCGAGGGCCAGATCGCGGCGCTGCTCGAGCGGCGCGGAACGATCGTGAGACGCGCGGCTGGCGAAGCGACGGCCGCGCAGGTGCTGGCGTCGAACGTCGACCTGGCGCTGCTGACGGCCCCGCTGCCCGAGCCGAACGGTCGTCAGATCGAGCGGCTGGCGGCGCTCGCGCAGGCCGACGCGGTACCGGTGACCCTCGTGCTGACGAAGTCGGACCTCGATCCAGAGGCCGATCGGACCGCCACCGGCATGGCACGCGAGCTGGGGATCGTCGACGCGGTGGCGATCAGCCCCCGCACCGGCGACGGGGTCGCGATCCTGCGCACACTGCTCACGCCGGGGACGACAGCGGTCCTGCTCGGCCCGTCGGGCGCCGGCAAGTCGACGCTCGTCAACGCGCTGCTCGGCGAGGAGCGCCAGGCGACAGGCGCGATCCGCGCCGGTGACGGGCGCGGCCGCCACACCACGGTCACGCGTGAGCTGATCGCACTCCCCGGCGGGGCGCTGCTGATCGACACCCCCGGGGTCCGCGAGGTCGGGCTGTGGGACGGCGCCGGCGAGACCTATGCCGACATCGAGGAGCTCGCGGCCAGCTGCCGCTTCAGCGACTGCGGGCACGAGACCGAGCCCGGCTGCGCCGTGCGCGACGCCGTCGACGCCGAGCGGATCGAGGCCTGGCGCAAGCTCGCCCGCGAGCAGAAGTGGGTCGACGACCGGCGGGCGGCCGCGCGTGAGCGCGAGGCGCGTGGTCGCTCCTACAGCCGGATCCAGCGCGAGGCGCGCGACATGAAGGGCGACAGCTAGCGCCCTGGGCCCTGCGACGCGGCGCAGGGTCAGCGGTCGAGGGCGCAGTACAAGAGCGCCCCGGCCAGAGCGGATCCGCCGGCGAGCGCGACAGTTCCCCAGCGCGCGTTCGCCGGCAGCGCGTCGGCCGGCGTCGCGAGCGTGATCGCCATATCGGCGAGGTCGCAGCCGATCGCGGCGGCGACCCAGCCGGCAAGGCGCGCGGGATCGTCGCGGGTCGCCAGCGCACCCGCCGAGAGCGCGATGTCGCGAGCGCCCAGCCCGCGAACGGCGATCTTGACAGCCGGTCGCCGCGCGTCCTCGCCGATCCAGCCACCGGCGACCTTGTCGGGCACGGCCATCAGGCCGGCGCCGAAGGCCAGCCGGCCAACGGCGAACAGCGAGGCGAGCTTTGCGGGATCGGCCATGCCGACAGTCCTAGCAGACGGCGACGCCTCCGCCCTCGGCTACGCTGCCGCCCGATGTCCGGCGGCCAGACTCACTTCGAGACCGACCTCGCCCAGATGCGGTCCTGGTTCGGGATCGGAGTGGCGGGAAACTTCGCCGGCCACCTCGAGCAGGCCGGTGAGGCGGGCGACTTCGTCAACGTCGCGGCGGGCGATAGCGCACCGAAGGGGCTGTTCCCGTTCTACGCGCCCGGCCACGACTCGTTCCTGTCTGTGTTCCCGCTGTCGCACGACACGATCGAGCTGCCGCGCGACACAAGAGCCGCGGCGAGCCTGCAGGCCGAGCCGGAGGTCGGCCTGGCCTGCGAGGTCCGCTACGCCGACGACGGCACAGTCGAAGCGCTCGTCCCGTTCGCCTTCGGGGCCTGCAACGACTGCTCGATCCGCGTTCCCGGCGCCGCCAAGATCAGCCAGAAGAAGAACTGGGGCGCCAGCTCGAAGGGCATAGCGCCCCGCTTCATCCGACTCGACGGACCCGATCTCGAACACGCGACGGCGACCCACCGCCTCGCCTGCTTCCTGCGTCGCGACGGGGAGCTGCACCCCTATGGAGTCGACAGTCCGCTGACCGGCTACTCCTACTACGGCGACCGCCTGCTCGACTGGGTCGTCGAGCGCCTTGGCAACCAGCAAGGCAGCGCCGACACCCCGCTCGAGCCAGTCGGCCAGTACCTGCGCGACTGCGGCCTGCCCGACACGTTGCTGGTCACGATCGGAGCCACTCGCTACACGCCGTTCGGCGAGTCGACCTACCTCGCGCCCAGTGACGAGTCGATCGTCGTGGTCTACGACTCGGCGTCGCTTGCGCCGAGCGACGTCGCGGTCGCGCTTGGCGGTGACGCTTCGCTGCGCGCCACGTCCGTCCTCATCCAGCGCGTGCGATGAGGACGGGAGTGGAGCCGGTGGGAATCGAACCCACGTCCGCGGTCGTGCGAATACAGCGTCTACGAGCGTAGCCGGCCCTCTGTTCTCACCCCGAGCTAGCCTGACCGGCCGGGTTGCTCGAAGCCAGTCTCTGTAGTGAGTCCCCCCGCCGCCAGAGACGCGCGTCGGGAGCGAGCCCGTTTCTGATGCCGAACATCTCCCCCACGGGCCGAGGGGAGGCCGACAGCTCACTGGCTAGTTTTAGCTAGGCAGCAAGCGCGAACGAGTGATTCTCATCCGCAACTATGGTTTTGCCGGTTGTTTAACGAGGCCTACCGACAACCTCGACTCGCAACTGCACCCACGGACCGACCACGTCGAAGCCTGTCGGCCCCGTAGAAGCTCCCTCAGTCTAGCGCTGCGCCGATCCCGATCAGGCGGCTGAGAGCGCCGGCTCGCGCGGCACCACGGCGAGGCCGCACTCGGCCGCCGCGGTCGCGAGGGCGGGATCCCAGGTCGCGACGACGACACGCGGCGCCTCGACGCTCAGGGCCACCGCCAGGTGAACCGACTCCGCTTCGGTGAGGCCGTGGCGCTCCGCCAGCTCGTCGGCCATGCCGGCGATCCGAGCGTCCGTCTCGACGATCTCCAGGGTGTCGAGAAGCTTCTGGGGCACGTCGACGGCGGACCGCGCCTCCGCGCAGGCCAGCTCGGTCGAGACGATCCGATCCGCGGAGCTCCACACGTCGGTTGCAAGTTCAGAGTCGGACCCGGACTCGACGCGCTTGATCAGCGCCGAGCCGTCCATGTAGACGATCATATGTGAGTTCATGGCAGATATGCTAGGTCAGGGGTCGGCCGGAAACGTCCCGTGAGTCGTGCTTCACTAGCCCGCGATGGCGTCCGACGATCTGCCGATCCTGCCGTTCCCCTCCCAGGCCGCCTGGGAGACATGGCTCGAGGAGAATCACTCCGACGCGCAGGGGTTGTGGCTCAAGATCGCCAAGAAGGCGTCGGGGATCGAGACGGTGACCTACGTCGAGGCGCTCGAGATCGCGCTCTGCTTCGGCTGGATCGACGGACAGCGCGGCCGCTTCGACGACGAGTGGTTCGTTCAGCGCTTCACGCCCCGGCGGGCGCGCAGTCGCTGGTCGCAGATCAACCGCGACAAGGTCGAGCGGCTGATCGCCGACGGCAGGATGCGACCCGCCGGCCTGCGCGAGGTCGAGCGGGCGAAGGAAGACGGGCGCTGGGAAGCCGCCTACGCCAGCCAGAGCAAGATCGAGGTTCCGGACGATCTTCAGCGTGCGCTCGATGCCAACTCAGCCGCGAAGGAGTTCTTCGGCACGCTCGACAGCGCCAATCGCTACGCCGTCCTCTACCGCATCCATGATGCGAAGCGGGCCACGACGCGCAGCCGCCGGATCGAGCAGTTCGTCGCGATGCTCGCGCGCGGCGAGAAGATCCACTAGCTCGCGACAGCGGGTACGCAGAGCCGCGCCGCGACGTCGACCACCGTCCGCTTCGGCACGTCGGGGCGTTCGATCCACCAGAGGGCGAGCCCGGCGAGGCCACTGGTCAGCATCTCCGCGGTCGGCTCGATCTGCTCGGCGGGGACGCGATCGCCGCCGACGGCCGCGACGAAGCCGGCCATCACCTCGCGGGCGCGTGCGCTCACCTCCAGTCGCCGTTGGCGCAGCTCGTCGTCGCCGGAGGCGTCGCGGAAGAGCATCGCCCAGGCGTGCCGGTTCTCCCGCACGTAGTCGAGCCAGTGCTCGAGGATCAGCCGCACGAGGGCGTCCGGCGCAAGGTCCGGCGCGACTCCGGCCACGCGCTCGAAGAAGCTCGGCAGGTCGGCCTCGTGCTTGTCGAGCAGCGCGATGTAGAGCGCCTTCTTCGAGTCGAAGTGTCGGTAGAGGATCGGCTTGGTCACGCCGGCAGCCGCGGCGACGTCGTCGAGGCGCGTCCCGGCGTATCCATCCTCGGCAAAGAGCGGACCGGCCGTGGCCAGGATCACCGCCCGCCGCTCGGCGGTCGGCATGCGGCGTCGTTCGGGGATCGTCGCGGACATGGTTACCGAAGGGTAACTTGACTTGCTAAGTTACCTCGCGGTAACAATGCCCCCAGCAGCCGACAGGAGGCTCCCATGCCGACCAGCGAGCCCGTCCACGACCCAGTCCACCGCGCCCGCCACGCCTTCACGCCCGATGGCGAGAACCTGATCGTCGACACCTGGCTCGAGCCCGGCGGCGAGCTGCCGGCGCACCTCCATCCCCGCCAGGAGGAGCACTGGTCGGTCGTCGAGGGCGAGATCGAGGTGCTGGTCGGCAGGGACAAGCGCGTGCTGCGGCCGAGCGACGGCGAGGTCCCGGTCATGCCGGGGACCAAGCACGGGCTCTCCAACAAGAGCGGCAAGACCGTCCACGCGCGCTGCCGCGTGATCCCCGCGCTCGACCTCCAGGAGTTCCTGACCGACAGCGCCGCCGCCGCCCAGGAGGGCCTGTTCATGCGCGGCGGGATCCCACGCGGCCTGCGCGGAGCCCGCTGGGGAGCGCGCTTCCTCAAGCGCCACCGCGAGGAGACGGTGATGACCTTCCCGCCGCAGTTCGTGCAGTCGGCGATGATCGCCCTGTTCGCCCGCGACTGAGCAGCGGGCGAGCGGCCGCGATCAGGCCGGCTGGAGCGTCGGCTCGAGCTCCGTGCCCGCGCGGCCCTTGCGCAGCGCCATCGCGACGAGCGGGAAGGCGAAGGTCGAGAGCATCGCCGCGCCGACCAGCGACGCGGCGGTCGAGCTGCGCATGTGGCCGCCGTCGACGGCGATCGTCGTGATCGCGACGACGAGCGGCAGCTCGGTCGCCGAGTAGAAGCCGAGCGCGAGACGGTCGCGGCGCTCCTTCAGCACGTCGCGGTAGAGCATCAGCGCCGGCCCGCCGCGGACGAGGAAGAACAGGGCGAGGAACAGCGGCAGCTTGTAGAGCGTCTCGGGCGACGACAGCAGCGCGTCGAGGTCGAACCTGATGCCGCTGACGATGAAGAAGAACGGGATGAAGAAGCCGTAGCCGATCGCCGTCAGCTTCGACTCGAACAGCTCGACCTCGCGGCCCTGCAGCGCCATCCGTGTGATCAGGCCGGCGACGAAGCCGCCGAGCAGCAGGTCGAGGCCGAGCTCGTAGGCGAGCGCGACGAGGCCGAAGATCAGCAGCACCGACAGCCGGATCGCGACCTGGCTGCTCGCCTCCAACGTTCGCTCCATCAGCGGCCAGCCGAGGAAGGTCGACCGCACAGCGACGATCGCGACGACGACCGCGATCGCCACGAAGGCGACGAGGATCGCCGCCTCCTCGACCGGCTGCCCGCCGGCGAGCACGAGCGTCACCAGCAGGATCGGACCGAACTCGCCGACCGCGCCGGCCGCGAGCAGGAAGGTGCCGAAGCGAGACGGCAGCTCGCCGGCGTCGCGCAGCACCGGGATCAGCGTTCCGATCGCCGTCGTGGCGAGCGCCGAGCCGGTGTAGAGCAGCGACAGCACGATCCCGGCCCACGCGAGCAGGCCGCCGACGGTGTAGGCGATCGCCAGCGACAGCACCCAGCCGAGGATCGCCAGCTTCAGCGGCTGGCCCTGGATCCGCTTGAAGTCGATCTCGTAGCCGGCGAAGAAGAACAGCATCCCGAGCCCGAGGTTCGAGAAGAAGTCGGTGAAGCTGTCCGACATCGCGAGCCCGAGCACGTCCGGGCCGATGACGATGCCCAGCAGCAGCTCGATCACCACGACCGGGACCGCGATCCGCTTCTCCAGCAGCGCCGACGTCAGCGCCGCGAGCGAGGCGACGGCCACGATGACCAGAAAGGACGCTGCGTCGACCTCGAGCACGCGAGGAGCCTATTCGCGAACGCGGCTAACGCTCGCGCTCGGCCAGGGCGCGTTGGATGTCCCGCTGCTGATCCTTCGCCTTCAGGTCGCGCCGCTTGTCGCCCTGGTCCTTGCCGCGGGCGACCGCGATCTCGATCTTGACGCGCGAGCCCTTGAGGTAGACGCGTGTCGGCACGAGCGTCAGTCCCTTCTGCGAGGTCTCCCCGACCAGCCGCTCGATCTCGGCCGCGTGCAACAGCAGCTCGCGTGGCCGCTCCGGCTCGTGGTTCTCGCGCGACGCGGGCAGGTACGGCGCGACGTGCATGTTGTGCAGCCAGACGCGCTCCTGCTTGTCGATGTGCGCATAGGCGTCCTTGATCTGGACGCCGCCGTCGCGGATCGACTTGACCTCCGACCCCTGCAGGATCACGCCGCACTCGAGCTTCTCGAGCAGGTGGTAGCGAAAGGACGCCTGGCGGTTGCTCGCCAAGTCCCCGGGCGCCGCCTTGCGCTTGCCCTTCTTCGCCATTGCCGACCCGACGCTACACGGCCAGGTCGAGGTCCACGCGCCCGCGCACCGGCTCGACACGCACGACCTCGACGCGCACCGGATCGCCGAGACGGATCGCGCGGCCGGAGTTCGCGTCGACGAGCTGACTCTCGTGCTCGTCGGGCTCCCACCAGCCGTCGACGCGGCGTACGGGCAGCATCCCCTCGAAGCGCTCTTCGCCAAACCGCACGAACCAGCCCTTGCCGATCACGCCGACGACCTCGCCGTCCCAGGTCGGCGGCTCACCGTCGGAACCCGTCGCGGCCTCGGCGAGCCGGCGCTCGAGCAGGAACGCAAGGCAGATGTCGTCCGCGCCGCGCTCGATCTTCATCGCCGTCCGCTCGGCCTCGCTGCAAACGATGCCGAGCTCGTCGAGCTCGTGCGCCCGCGGTGCCGCATCGTCGAGCCCCAGCCCCGCGAGCAGTGCGCGGTGAGCCACGATGTCGGGATAGCGGCGGATCGGCGACGTGAAGTGGCAGTAGCGCGGCGACGCCAGCCCGGCGTGGCCGACGTTGCGTGGGGTGTAGTAGGCCGGCTTCAGCGAGCGCAGCACGAGCGAACTGAACGCCGCCGCGCCACGACCGTGGGTCCGCGCATACGCCGCCGCCATCCGCGACGCCTCGGCGGCCACGTCGGCAGCCTGCTGCGGGCTCATCGCCTTCGGCGCCGCCGGCGTCGGCACTTCGAGCGCCGCCAGCTTGGCGAGCATCGCCTCGACCGCCGGCGGATCCGGCTTCTCGTGCACGCGGTAGAGCGTCGGCAGCTTGCGGTCGGCGAGGTAGCCGGCGACCTGCTCGTTGGCGAGGATCATCAGCTCCTCGATCAGCACGTGCGACTCGGTCTCAATGTCCTGGGCGACGCCGGTGACGTGCCCGTCGGAGTCGAACTCGAACGACGGCTCGTGCGAGAAGACCTCGAGCGCGCCGCGCTGCTCGCGGCGCTCACGCAGTGCCCGCGCCACCTCGCGCGCGGCGGCGAGTGGCTCGCCCCATGGCGCCTCGGCCCGCGCGCGCCCGGCGAAGACCTCGTCGACCTGGCCGTAGGTGAGCCGGGCGTCCGAGCGGATCGTCGAGCGGTGGAATGCCACGCGCCGCACGTCCACACCGGCGATCTCCATCTCGACCGTCACCGCGAGCCGATCCTCGCCCGGCCGCAACGAGCACTCGCCGTTGCTCAGCTGCTCGGGCAGCATCGGCTCGACGGCGCCGGGCACGTAGGTGCTCGTCCCGCGCCGCTGCGCCTCGCGGTCGAGCGCCCCGCCGGGACATACGAACGCGGTCACGTCGGCGATGTGGACCCAGACCCGCACGAGCCCGCCGTCGACCCGCTCCGCCGAGATCGCATCGTCGAAGTCGCGTGCGCTGTCGGGGTCGATGGTGAACGTTGGCAGCGCCGTGAGATCGGTTCGAACGCCACGCCCCGGCGGATCGGCCGCGACCTCCAGCGCCTCCGTCTCCACACGGCGCGGAAACGAGCGCCGCAGGCCCCGATCGATCATCAGCGCCTCGATGACGTCGCGCGCCACCCACGGCTTGCCGAGGACCTTCAGCACGCGCACCCCGCGCTTGCCGGCCCCGACCAGCACGATGTCGCCCTCGCCGCCCTTGCCGCGGGCGACCTCGATCTGCTCGCCACGCGAGTCGAACAGCGGCTTCGCGACGAGCATTCGCCCACGCCGCCCAAGCGTCGCAACCAGCGGCAACAGCGGACGGGCAGAACGCCCGCCGGCGCCCCAGCCACCGGGCTTCCGCCCCGGGGGGCCCGGGGGGCGCGAGCCCCCCGACCTCATCGGCCGGAGGTCTCTTGAGCCAGCTCGTCCAAGGCGATCGGCAGCGCCTCGTCCCGCTCTGTGTCCACATCGTCACGGGCCTTGACCGTAGGCCTCACGCCCTTGTCGCCGATGTTCTCCCCGTTCGGCAGGAAGTACTGACCGACGGTGATGTCGAGCAGGCCGCCGTTCGACAGCGGCTGGACCTCCTGGAAGACGCCCTTGCCGAAGGTTCGCGTGCCGACGACGGTGCCGCGGCCGCGGTCCTTGATCGCTCCGGAGACGATCTCCGAGGCCGACGCGGTGCCGCGATCGACCAGCACGACGACCGGGATGTCCTCGTCGATCGAGCCTCCGACCGACTCGTACTCGCGCTCCGGCTTGGTGCGGCCCTTGGTCGAGACGATCAGTCCGTCCTCGATGAAGACCGACCCCACGAGCACCGCCTCGTCGAGCAGCCCGCCGCCGTTGCCGCGCAGGTCGAGCAGGATCCCCTCGGCGCCCTTGTCGAGCAGCTCGTCGATCTCCTTGCGGACGAACCCGTGCGCGCCCTCGCTGAAGGTGCTGAGCGTGACGATGCCGAGCTTCTTGCCGTCGCGCTCGACGATCCGGCCGGTCGTGATCGGGATCTCGATCCGTGCCCGCTTCAGCTTCACGGTGCGCGGATCGAAGCTGTCCGGGTCGACGAGCTCGAGCGAGACCTCGGTGCCGGCCGGTCCCTTGATCCGGGCCGTCGCGACGTCGGCCGACAGGCCGGCGATCGAGCGGCCGTCGACCTCGGTGATGAAGTCGCCCTTCTTGACGCCGCCGCGCTCGGCGGGCGAGCCCTCGAAGACGTTGAGCACGCGCAGACCGCGCCTGTCCTGGTCGACGTTCATCCCGACGCCCTCGAAGCGGCCCTCGACCGACTGCTGGAACTGCGCCGTCTCCTTCGGCGTCAGGTAGTTCGAGAAGCGGTCGTCGAGACCCTGGACCATCCCCTTCAGCGATCCCTGCTCGATCTGCTGGTCGTCGACCTCTCTGTAGAAGTCGCTCTGGATCGCGTCCTGGAGCTCCGCGCGCAGACCGCGGTCGTCGGTGACGAACGCGTCGCGCAGCGGATCGGGCAGCGACTCCGGGTGGCCGCCGAGCCAGATGCCGCCGATCAGCAGCGCCACGGCGGCGACGATCACTGCGGCGGCTTTGAGGAGGGCGCCCACGCGGACGGTCAAGAGTAGTCGGCGGCGGCGGTCAGACGCGCAGGAAGCGGCGCAGGGTGATCGCCGAGCCGGCGGCGGATACCGCGACGCAGGCCAGCAGCAGCACGACGATCAGCAGCGGGAAGTTGATCGTCTCGGGCGCCGCCAGCAGCTCGAAGCGCGTCTGGAGCGGATCGATGAAGGTCTCCTTGGCGATCGTCAGCAGCAGCACCGCCAGGATCCCGCCCATCGCCCCGACCAGCACGCCCTCGATCACGAACGGCCAGCGGATGAACCAGTTGGTCGCCCCGACCAGCTTCATCACCTCGACCTCGCGGCGGCGCGCGAAGATCGACAGGCGCAGCGTGTTGGCGACCAGGGCGACCGACGCGAACACCAGCAGCGCCATCAGGCCGCCGGTCAGGATCTTCACCAGGCCGGTCGCGGAGAGGATCTTCTCGGTGTCCTCCTCCTTGTTGCGCACCTCGTCGATCGCGGCCAGCGACGGCTCGCGGGCGCCGTCGGCGCCGACGGGCGCGAGGCGGTCGACGATCGAGGAGACCTGGTCGGGGTCGTCCGGCACGACGCGGTACATGTCGGGCAGCGGGTTCGCGCCGAGCAGCTTGGTTCCCTCGGCGAACGCCTCGGGGTTCTTGCGCTTGGCCTCGGCGAGCCCCTCGGCCTTCGAGACGAACTCGACCGACTTGACGTTGGCGGTGCGCTCGATCGCGGCGGCGAGCTGCTGGCGCTCGCCCTTGGTCGCCTCGTCGGCGACGTAGACGTTGACGACGACGCGGTCGCGAACCTCGTTCGCGGTGCCGGTCGTCGCCTGGACGATCGGGATGAAGACGCCGAGCACGAGCGCGGTCAGCAGCACCGTCAGCATCGCGGCGAGCGCCGGCGCCGAGTTGCGCGAGAGGCCGCGGACGGCCTCCTTGAAGAAGAAGGGGAAGCTCATGACTAGTTCGGGTGACCCTCGGCGCCGATGCCCAGCTCGCCGCGCAGGCGGACCGCGAACTCGGTCGTCGACTCGTCCGGGCGGTACATGCCCGACTGCTCGTCGCGGACGATGCGGCCCTCGCGCAGCTCGATCACGCGGCGGCGCATCTTGTCGACCATCTCCTTGTCGTGGGTCGCCACGACGACGGTCGTCCCGGTCTTGTTGATCCGGTAGATCAGCTGCATGATCCCGATCGACGTCTCCGGGTCGAGGTTGCCGGTCGGCTCGTCGGCCAGCAGCAGCGGCGGGTGGTTGACGAACGCGCGGGCGATCGAGACGCGCTGCTGCTCGCCGCCCGACAGCTCGTCGGGGAAGTTGTGCAGCTTCGTCGACAGGCCGACGAGGCGCAGGATGTCCGGCACCTTGCGGCGGATCTCGTCGCGCTGCTCGCCGATCACCTGCAGCGAGTAGGCGACGTTGTCGTACACGGTGCGGTTCGGCAGCAGCTTGTAGTCCTGGAAGACGGTGCCGATGTTGCGGCGCAGGTAGGGAACCTTCGAGCGGTCGACGTCGTTGAGCTTCTTGCCGGCGATCAGCACGTCGCCGCTGGAGGCCTCGAGCTCCTTCATCAGCAGGCGGATGCAGGTCGACTTGCCGCAGCCGGTCGCGCCGACCAGGAAGACGAACTCCCCCCGCCCGATGCTCAGCGAAGCGTGCTCGAGGCCGACGGATCCACCGTCGTAGACCTTCGAGACGTCGCGCAACTCGACGACGGGGACGTCGCCGGAGGGCATGGGAGGTGGCGCCGGAGTCGGGTCCGGCCGCCTGCGAGTACGTAGCTGAGCCATCTGCGACCACCCTTCTTACCGGGCGCGAAGGTGGCCGTTTGCAGGTGCAACCCCACGTGCAGCATCTGCAACGTTCCTTGCAGATCAGCGCTTGACGCGCCAGCGCGTGAAGAGCGCGTGGTCTGCCTCGCAGAGCCAGACCAGCTCGGCATCGACCGGCTCGGGCAATGCGGGACCGGTGCTGATCGTCGGCTCGTCCCCACCCCCGGCGAGCTTCGGAGCGAGCGACAGGAACAGCTCGTCGATCAGGCCGGCGGCAAGCATGTAGGAGACGAGGGTTGGGCCGCCCTCGCAGATCAGGGAGCGGATGCCGTGATCGGCGCGGAGGCGGGCGAGCAGCAGCTTGAGGTCGTCGCCGGTGCGTTCGTAGGTCACGTTCGCCGCGACACCCTCGAGCTCGTGGTCGGCGGCCGTGGCGATGGTCACCGGCGCGCCAGGGGCCTGGAGCAGCGGCAGGTCCGACGGGAGCACCAGCCGCGCGGAGACGATGACCGTGGGCTGCTCCGGATCGAGCCCATGCCGCTCGCGGCGGGCGCGGAGGTCGTCGTTCTTGACGGCCTCGGCGTAGCGCTCGACGCGCACTGTGCCGGCGCCGACGAGGATCGCGTCGGCCGCGGTGCGCAGCAGGTGGAACAGCTCGCGGTCCTGGTCGCCGCCGAGGCCGCGCGTGTCGCCATCGGTGGCGGCCCGACCGTCAAGGGTGGAGACCATGTTGACCACGACGTAGGGACGGTCGTCCGGCGCGCGCGAGCCGAGGTCGAGTTGGCCAACGAGGTCCTCGGCGGAGATCTCGCCGGGACGGGGATAGAGGCGGTTCAACGCTTGACCGCGCTGCCAGGCCCGATCGCGACCATCCGCTCGATCGGGATCCGCGCCCGTTCGGCGATCGCCGGATCGACCTTGACGACCGGCTTCATCTCGCGCAACGCGTCGCGCAGCTTCGGCAGCGTGATCATCTTCATGTACTTGCAGGAGGCCATCCGGTTCGCCGGGATGAAGCGCTTGCCGGGGTTCTCCTGCTCGAGCGGGTAGAGCATCCCCGTCTCGGTGGCGACGATGAACTCGTCGGCGTCGGACGCGCGCGCGTGGTCGAGCATCCCGCCGGTCGAGAGCATGTGGGTCCGCTCGGGATCGATGTCGCCGGAGGCGACGAACTCCATCACCTGGGTCGTGCAGCCGCACTCCGGGTGGACGAGGAACTCGGCGCTGGGATGCGCGGCCTGCATCTCGTTGATGTCGGCCGGGCGGATGCCGGCGTGGACGTGGCACTCGCCGTCCCAGACCTGCATCCGGCGACCGGTCTCGCGCTCGACATAGGCGCCGAGCCACATGTCGGGGCCGAACAGGATCTCGGTGTCGTCGCCGTGCTCGCGCCAGATGTGCTCGACCACCTGGACGGCGTTCGAGGACGTGCAGCAGTAGTCGGTCTCGGCCTTGACCTCGGCGCTCGTGTTGACGTACATCACGACGACCGCGCCCGGGTGCTTGGCCTTCCACGCGCGCAGCTGGTCGGCGTCGATCGAGTCGGCGAGCGAGCAGCCGGCGTCGAGGTCGGGCAGCAGCACCGTCTTCTCCGGCGACAGGACCGACGCCGTCTCAGCCATGAAGTGGACACCGCAGAAGGCGATCGTCTGCTCGCTCGCGGCCGCCGCCTGACGCGAGAGTCCGAGCGAGTCCCCGACGAAGTGAGCGACGTCCTGGACCTCCGGCAGCTGATAGTTGTGCGCCAGGATCACAGCTTCGCGCTCGGCGGCGAGCGCGCGCACCTCGTCCTTGAGGGCAGGAATGTCCTCCAGCTCCAGTAGCTGTGTTGGTGCGGCTCCCTGAGCGGGAATCGACTGGGCCGGCATGTTTCGAACCTCTTTCGGTGTCGAAATGAACGTCCGCGCTCGGGGGGAGCGCTACGGACTGCCCCCGAATTGTATCTCTCTCAGTTCTCCGGGTCGAACAAGAGGCTCACGTCGAGCGCCGGAGCGGAGTGCGTCAGCGCGCCGACCGAGATGAAGTCGACGCCGGTCTCGGCGACCGCGCGGACGGTCTCGAGCGTGATTCCCCCGGACGCCTCGAGCTCGGCGCGACCCGCCGTCCGCTGCACCGCGGCACGCAGGACGTCCGGGTCCATGTTGTCGAGCAGGATGCGCCCGATGCCCGCCGTGAGCGCCTCGTCGAGCTCGTCCAGGCTCTCGACCTCGATCTCGACGACCACGCCTTCGGGCGCGCCGGCGAGCGCACGCCGCGCCGCCTCCCCCACCCCGCCCGCGACGCGCACGTGGTTCTCCTTGACGAGGATCGCGTCGTAGAGGCCGAAGCGGTGCGAGGTGCCGCCACCGGCGACCACGGCGGCCTTCTCCAACGCCCGCATCCCCGGCGTCGTCTTGCGCGTGTCGAGGATCCGCGTACCGGTTCCGTCGACCGCCGCTACGTAGGCGGCGGTCAGCGTCGCGACGCCGGACAGACTGCCGAGCAGGTTGAGCGCCACCCGCTCGCCGGCGAGGATCGCGCGCGCGTCGCCGCGCAGCGCCAGCACCGCGTCGCCCGGCGCGACGCGGTCGCCGTCGGCGGCGCGCGACTCGACCGACAGCTCACGATCGACGGCCGCGAAGACCGCCGCGGCCACGTCGATTCCCGCCACCACGCCTTCGGCCTTAGCGATCACGACACTCGTGGCGAGGCTGCCCTCTGGAACCACAGCCCGGCTCGTCAGATCACCGCTGCCGAGGTCCTCGGCGAGCGCCTGCTGGATCAGGTCACGCATCGCGCCGACTGTAAGGGACAGCGCTGGAGGGCGGCCGGGCGATGGCGCGAACGCATTCGCCGCGTTAGGTTGGGCGTTCAGACTTCCAACCCAGATCCGGAGGACTCACCCGCCCCATGCGACTCTCGCTCAAGCGCCTTGCCGCGCCCGCCGCCGTCCTGGCCGCGCTCGCTGTGGCCGTTCCCGCCAACTCGATCGCCCAGCCGGCCGGTGACGACGGCGCCAGCGCCGCCCAGAAGAGCCGCGACCGCGGCGACAAGGGTGGCCCCGGAGGGGGCCGCGTCGACCCGAAGTGCCGCGGCTACGAGCGCCGCCAGGAGATCGCCCAGGCCGACGTGTCACAGGCCCAGGCGAAGCTCAAGACCGCCAAGGCGAACCTGAAGAGCGCCCGCGCCGCGGCCAAGGCCACGACTCCGGGCACGAAGGCCGCCAAGAAGGCCAAGGCCAAGGTCACGAAGGCGAAGAAGAAGGTCAAGAGCGCCAAGGCCAAGCTCAAGAGCGAGAAGGCCAGCCTGCGCAGCGCCGAGAACCAGGCCAAGGCTCGCGGCTGCTGAATCCCGTCAGCCGGCGCCGTTCGCGGCGCCGGCACGCCGCAGCAGCTCCGCACGCACGAACTCGTCGAGATCGCCGTCCAGGACACCCTGGGCGTTGCCGATCTCGACGTTCGTGCGGTGGTCCTTGACCATCGTGTAGGGGTGCAGCACGTAGGAGCGGATCTGCGAGCCCCAGCCGACGTCCTGCGCCTCGCCCTTCGCCTTGGCGATCTCCTCGGCGCGGCGGCGCTCCTCGGCCTCGATCAGCTTGCCGCGCAGCATCTTCATCGCGGTCTCCTTGTTCGCCGTCTGCGAGCGCTCGTTCTGGCACTGGACGACGATCCCCGACGGTCGGTGGGTGATCCGCACCGCGGAGTCGGTCTTGTTGACGTGCTGGCCGCCGGCGCCTGACGCGCGGTAGGTGTCGATCTGCAGGTCGTCGGGCTCGATCTCGATCTCGACCGCGTCCTCGACGAGCGGCGCCACCTCGACGCCGGCGAAGGCGGTGTGACGTCGCGCGGCGGAGTCGAACGGCGAGATCCGCACCAGCCGGTGGACGCCCTTCTCGGCCGAGAAGAGGCCGTAGGCGTTCTCGCCGGCGGCGGTGAACGTCGCCGACTTCAGGCCGGCCTCCTCGCCCTCGCTCGCCTCCTTGAGCTCGACGTTCATGTCGCGACTCTCGGCCCAGCGCATCAGCATCCGCAGCAGCATCTCGGCCCAATCCTGCGAGTCGGTGCCGCCGGCGCCCGCGTTGACGGTCACGACGGCGTCGCCGGCGTCGTACTCGCCCGAGAACAGGCGGGCCTCCTCGAGCGCCGCCAGGCGCGACTCGATCGAGGCGCGCTGCTCTTCGACCTCGGCGACGATCGAGTCGTCGTCGGACGCCATCTCCTCGAGCTCCTCGAGGTCGCCGATGTCGGACTCGAGCGCCTTGAACTCGCCCAGCCGGCGCTGAACGCGTGCGTGCTCGGCCGACACCTTGGCGGCGGTCGCCTGGTCGTCCCAGAAGCCCTCCGCGCCCATCTGGCTCTCGAGCGCGTCGGCGCGCTCACTCAGCGAAGCAGGGTCAAAGGTAGTCCGCGAGCAGCTTCAGCTGGTCGCGGAGGCCACTGGCGCTAGGCGCCATGGCACTTCTTGTATTTCTTGCCGGAGCCGCACGGGCAGGGATCGTTACGTCCGATCCGATCCTCCTCAGCGACGTGGCGCGTCTCGATCACGGGCGGCGCCTGGATCTCGTCGCCGGCGACGTAGTCGGCGGCATTCTGCACCGCCCCCGGGGCAACCCCGGCCGCGGCGGCCTGCGCGGCGGCGGTCAGCGCGCTCGGCTGGTCGGCGGCGGTACCGCCGGCGTAGTTGAACGACGAGGTCGAGCTGGTGTTCGACGATCCGCCCCAGGTGGTGCGACGGGCCTCCCCGTCAGCCCCCTCGACCTGGACGTCGACGACGAAGATGTAGCGGCCGAACTCC
>DASTKX010000062.1:0-6638 GCA_035715585.1 Thermoleophilaceae bacterium | reverse complement strand
ATGGGCGCCGATCGTCACGGGCCGGCGGCTGGAGCCACGCTCCGCCGCCGGCCTCCAGAAGGCCGACGAGCGGTCGGTCGGGTCAGCTCTTGGAGCGCTTCTTCGCCTGCGCCTCAGCCGCGGCGGCGATCGCCGAGACCGGCAGGTCGAGGGCGTCCGCCAACGCCGTGATCTTCTCCCAGGTCGGGCTGCTGTGCGCCCGCTCGATGCGCGAGAGATAGGTCGTATGCATGCCAGCTGCGGCGGCCAGGGCGTCGAGCGTCAGCCCGCGCGCCTCGCGCAGCTCGCGGATCGCCTTGCCGAGATCGGTTCGGATCTCTGTTCTCTTGTTCATCGCTCCCTAGCTTTGGCTGTTCTCAGTAGCCCTGCAATCGCGCATATGCTAACCGCCCCCCGCCACCCCGGCGAGGTTGTGTCCATTTGGAGATCGGACCTTGACACCGTCGCGCGCCCCGGGGTAAGGTCGTGTTCCTGTTTGGAGACGCCAACTTTCTTAAAACTTCGGCTCCCTGACTGGAGGGCAGGGATGGTGTGCAGACCCTTGACCGGCCAAGTGCCCGCCCCGGCCGGCGGTGTTCGCGTAGGAGGGACGCGGATGGAGGGTCCGACGCACGGGCCGGTGGCTGAGCGCTAGCTCGCCACCGGCTTCCGAAGACGTTCTCTGCTGCGGTACTCGCCGGACCTCGCTCCCGCTAGCTGCGCAGCGCCTCCGGAGGACCGGTCCGGCTGCGCCCTCCGCTTAGTCCGCTGCTTGGCCAGGTCGCTGGACCCTCGGCGCCGGAGGCGATCCAGATCTCCTCGCCGACGTGGGGGGCAAACGGCGTCAGCAACTGGGCAAGCACGGTCAGCGCGGCGGCGATCGCGTGTGCGTCGGCCGGCGCCAGCTCGCCGCGGTTGGCGCGCCGCGCCTTCTCGTCGAACTCCTCGATCCGCTCGAACAGCCGCATCGCGTTCTTGACCGCGCGTTGCATCTCGACCCGCTCGAGGTCCTCGGTGACCTTCTCCGCCGCCGTCGCGACCCAGCCCTCCAGGCGCTCGCGGCGCTGCGTCGCGCCATCGGGATCCGGACCCGCGGCGGCCTCGTCGGCATCCGGCCCCGGTAGCCGCTCGGCGGCGTACACCCAGAGGTCCGAGAGGAACTTGCCGCAGTACTGGACCGCGTTCTCGGTCCAGTTCAGCGCTCGCGACGGCCGCGCGCCATGGAGCACCGCGAGGCGCGTGGTGTCGGCGCCGACGCGGCCCATCAGATCGTCGGGGTCGACGACGTTGCCGAGGTGCTTGCTCATCTTGCGGCCGTCCTGGGTGACCATCTCGTGCATCACCGCGCCGTCGAACTGCTCGCCGTCGGCCAGATGGGCGAGCGGGCCGATGTCGCGCAGCGCCTTCGCCGTCACGCGCTGGTCGAAGAAGTAGCCGCCACCGTCGGCGCCGTGGATCAGCATCGCTCCCGGCAGCCAGCGCTCGCACTCCGGGTGGTCGAACATCTGGCGCGCGCGATCGGCCTTCGGCACGCAGGTCGGCAGCCACATCCAGAGATCGTCGAAGTGGCAGTCGAGCGTGTCGGTCTCGCGACGGGCGTCGCCGCCGCAGCGCGGGCAGCTCGTCGCCATGAAGTCCTCGCGCGCGGCGAGCGGGTTGCCCTCGCCGGTCGGCTTGAGGTCGCGCGGGAGGCTGACCGGCAGGTCCTCCCTGGCGACCGGAACCTCGCCGCAAGTGGCGCAGTGGACCATCGGGATCGGCGCCCCCCACGAGCGCTGGCGCGAGATCGCGAAGTCGCCGGCGCGGTAGCGGACTGCGGGGCGCGGACCGGGGCCCGCCCCGTTCGCGCTGGGCGAGGTCCGGCCGTTGTCCGACCGCGAGCCACCCAACGTGTCACCGGCGCCCGGCGGCGGCACGGCCGGCTGCCCGATGGCAAGTCGGCGCGCGATCACACCGTCGCTCTCGTCGGCGGCCGGGATGCCGAGAACCGCGGTCGGGCCGTAGCGACCGTCGACGGCGGGCGAGATGACGAGCGGCAGCTCGGCGCCGTTGGGCGCGGTCAGCCGCACGCCGGTGTCGATCGCCGGCACGCTCTCGGCCGATCGGTCGCCGCGCTGCCAGCCGCCCTGGCGAACCTCCTCCAGCTCGGCCAGCACCTCGGCCCGCTCGCCGAGCAGCGACTCGAGCTCGGGATGGCGCGGCGAGATCGCCACGAAGCGCGCCTGGCCGATCGCGTCCGGGTGCTCGGTGAAGCAGGTCAGCGTCCGTCCGTCCGCCGCGCGCAGATCGACCTCGACCCCGTCGACGCGGCCGAGGATCGCGCGCTGGGCGGTCAGCGCGGGCTTGTCCCACTGGTCCGCGTGCGCGTCGATGCCGCGCTCGTTCTCCTCGATGTAGGCGCTGATGCGCAGGAACCACTGCTTGCGCTTGATCAGCCGCGCCGGCCCGTTGCAGCGCCAGCAGCAGCCGTCCTCGACCTGCAGCGAGGCGAGCGTCGTCTGGCAGCTGTCGCACCAGTCGACGTTGGCCTCCTCCTGGTAGAGCAGGCCGGCCTCGAGGAACGCGAGGAAGAGCCACTGCGACCACTTGTACTGCTCCTCGTCGGAACTGACGAAGACGCGCTCCCAGTCGAAGGAGAAGCCCATCCGCTCGAACTGGTCGAGCATGTGCTCGTAGGAGCGCTGGACCCAGTCGGCCGGCGACTCCTCGTTGGCGATCGCCGCCAGCTCGGCCGGCAGGCCGAAGGCGTCGAAGCCGATCGAGAACAGCACCGCGTCGCCGGCCATCCGCCGCCAGCGGGCGTAGGCGTCGGCGATCGTGTAGCTGCGCACGTGGCCGACGTGGATGTGGCCCGAGGTGAACGGGCAGACGGCCTTGACGTAGGCGTCGGGCCGTCCTGGCGTGGGCGGTGGCGTGGCGTAGACGTCACCCTCGCGCCACTCGCGCTGACGCCGGGCCTCGACGGCCGCGGCGTCGTAGACCTCCTCCACCCCTACTCGCCCCAGTCGGAGAGGCTGGCCTCGACAGGCTCCAGGACGAGCAGGTTGCCCTCCTGGCCGCGCACCTGGAGCGTCAACTGACACTCACGACAGACGAGCGTCTCACCGGCCTCCATCTCGGGCGTGGTGAAATCGAACTCACACTCCGGGCAGACTCCCTCCATTGACCGACACCTCCCTCTCGGTTCGTTGACTGCGCACGAGATCCTCGAGCGCCGCTAGGTCCCAAACGTGCTTGTCGCTCGGGGCGCTCGCACGGATGCGCTCGGTGACGGCGACCACGTCGGCGCCGTCGAGCGTCTCGTCTGACAGGAACGCCTCGAGCAGCGCCGGCTTCAGCCGCGACCCGATCCGCACGCCGCGCCGGTTGCCGACCTCCTCGGGCGGCAGCAGCTCGAACGCCGACGGGTTGCGGACCTGCCCGGGGATCTCGTACTGATAGCTCAGCTCGGCGGTCGGGCCGGTCGTCGCGCTGCAGCGCAGCCCGGCGCGCGCCGCCGCCTCGCGCGACAGGTCGTAGAGCGGGCGCAGGTCGAAGCGATCCTCGCCGCGCAGCACCTTCAGCACGCAGAGGATCTCGGCCAGCGGCGTGTTGCCGCCGCGCTCGCCGAGGCCGTCGATCGTGCAGGAGATCCAGGCGGCGCCGGCGTCGGCGGCCGCGAGCGCGTTGGCGACCGAGAGTCCGAGCATGTTGTGCGAGTGCATCTCGACCTCGGTCGGGCCGGCCGCGGCGACGAGGCGACCGATCAACGCCGAGACGTCGTTCGGCGCCAGCGACGAGACGGTCTCGGCGAGCCGGAAGCGGTCGGCGCCGGCCTCCGCGCCGGCGGCTACGTAGCGCTCGAGGAAGGCGGGGTCGGTGCGCGCGCCGTCCTCGGCGCTGAAGGTGACCGACAGTCCGGCGGACTTCGCGACCTCGATCGTGCGCGCGGCGAGCGTCATGATCCGCCGCTCGCTGTCGGTCTGCAGCTTCAGCATCGCGTGCGTCGGCGATGTCGGGATCGACAGCATCACGTTGCCGGCGCCGGTCTCCAGCGCGGCGTCGAGGTCCTCCTCGACCTGCCGCCGCGAACGCGCGAGGATCACCGTCTTGGTCCGCTCGCGACCGGCGACCTCGACGACGGCCTGGACCAGCGGGACCTCGCTGCGGTCGGCGCTCGAGACGATCCCAGCCTCGACGATGTCGACGCCGACGTCGCAGAGCAGGCCCGCGAGCACGCGCGCGTCGTCCTCGTCGAAATGCACACCGGCCATGTGCGCGGTGTCGCGCAGCGTGGCGTCTGAGATCTTCATATCGCTTCCCTCCGATAGCGATCTGCCGCCACGTCCCTCCGGCGGCGACTGGCCGCGATCCTAGCACCTGCCACGTGCCGTGCAAGTTGGAGATATTCGATTACCCAACGGGTCGGATGGTGTACGTTCAGCGCTGATGTTGCTGGGAACCCAGGAGGTTGGAGGGGATGGGGTCCTGAGAGTCGGAGGGTGTTCGACGCTCGATCTGGCCGAGGAGCACGGGACCCCGGTCTATCTCTACGACGAGGCGGAGATCCGCCGTATGTGCCGCGCCTATGTCGACGGCTTCGAGGCCCGCTGGCCGCACGTCGACGTGTCGTATGCGTGCAAGGCGTTCACCGCCCCGGCGATGATGGAGCTGGCGCTGTCGGAGGGGCTCGGGCTCGAGGTCGTCTCTGTCGGCGAGATGAACATGGCGCTGCGCTGCGGCTGCCCGCCGGAGCTGCTGACCTACCACGGAACCTTCAAGACCGACCCCGACCTGGAGTTCGCGATCGGCGCCGACTGCGGCGTGATCGTGATCGACAACCTCAGCGAGATCGCGGCGATCGCTCGCGCCGCGGAGCGGCTCGGAAAGGTCCAGCCGGTGCTGGTGCGGATCAACCCGACCGTCACCGGCCTCGACGACCCGACCTTCCTGACAGTCGGCGACGACACCAAGTTCGGCCTCTCGATCGAGCATGGCTTCGCGGCGATGGCGATCGACCGCGCGCTGTCGGAGCCGTCGCTGCGGCTCGACGGGATCCACTTCCACCTCAGCTCGCAGCTGCACGACTTCGAGCCCTACCGCCAGGCGATGGGCCGCGTCGCGGAGGTCCTGTCGCGGGCGCAGGAGCGCCACCCCGGGTTCCGGCCGCGGCGGATCGTCGCCGGCGGCGGGCGCGGCGTGCGCTACCTGCTGAGCCACGACCCGCCATCGGTCGAGGAGTGGGTCGACGCGATCGCCGGCACGTTCGCCGAGCAGGTCGCGCCGATGTGCGCCGACGACGTGCGGCTCGGCATCGAGCCTGGTCGCTCGGTGGTCGCCGAGAGCGGCCTGATGCTCTACACGATCGGTCCGATCAAGCCCGCCGGCCCGCCCGGCGACGCGCGCATCCACTACGTGATCGTCGACGGCGGGCTGTCCGACAACCCGCGCCACCTGATGTACGGCGCGCACCACGAGATCAAGCTGGCGCGCGACCCGTTCGGCGAGCCGGCGATGCGCGTGACGGTCTGCGGCCGCCACTCCGAGCCGGACATCCTCTTCCCCGACCGGATGCTGCCGGAGCTGCGCAGCGGCGACGTGCTGGCGGTCCAGTCGGCCGGCGCCTACACGGTCAACATGTCGAGCAACTACATGGGCTTCCTGCGCCCGCCGGTGGTCTTCGTCAAGGACGGCGAGAGCCGCGTCGTGACGCGCCGCGAGCACGTCGACGACCTGATGGCCACCAGCGTGGCGGAGAACCCGACGCCGTGAGCGGGCCGCTGTCACTCGTGCCGGAGCCCGGCGGCGACGAGGCGGCGCCCGTCGGCCGGCTCGACCTGGCGCTGGTCGCCGACCGCGTCGGCTGGGAGGAGAAGGCGATCCTGACGGCGGCGCGCGAGCGCGGCGCGCGTGCCGAGTGGCTCGACGACGGCGAGCTCTGCTGCGGCTCGCGCGAGGATCTGCCGGCCGCCGGCGCTTACCTGATCCGCAGCCGCAGCTTCGTGCGCGGGCCGCTGATCGCGGAGTCGATCGCCGAGGGCCCGGACGACCCGAGCACGATCAACTCGGCGGCGACGATCGAGCTGTGCTCGAACAAGGTGACGGCGCTCGCGCGACTGCGCCAGGCGGGGCTGCCGACCGTGCCGTACCGGCTCGTGCTGACGCGCGCCGACCTGGCCGCGGCGCTCGAGCTCGTCGGCCTGCCGCTGGTGCTCAAGCCGGTCTACGGCGGGCTCGGCCGGCGGGTCCTGCTGGTCCGCGAGCGGGCGGTCGCCGACAGCGTCTACGACTACGTCGAGCACTACGCGCAGAACTTCGACCGCGCGCTGATCGCGCAGCCGTTCCTCGACGGCGCCTCCGACGTGCGGGTGCTCGCGATCGACGGCGAGGCGGTCGCCGCGATGGAGCGCGTCGCCGGCGACGACTGGCGCGCGAACGTCGAGCTGGGCGCGAGCGCCGAGGCGATCGAGCTCGACGACGAGATCCGGGCTGTGACGGCGGCCGTCGGGGAGCGGATCGGCGCGCGGATCTTCGGGCTCGACCTGTTCCGCCACGACGGCGCGCTGCTGGTCGGCGAGGTCAACCACTCGCCGCTGTTCCGCGGGATCGTCGACGCGACGGGGATCGACGTCGCCGGCCGGATCGCCGAGCACGCGCTGGGAGTGGCGGTGCGGTGAGGG
>DASTKX010000061.1:0-24871 GCA_035715585.1 Thermoleophilaceae bacterium | reverse complement strand
CAGGTAGGCGTAGGCGCGCTCCTTGGACCGCCCGACGCGGCCACGGATCTGGTAGAGCTGGGCCAGTCCGAGCTCGTCGGCGCGCTCGACGATCAGCGTGTTCGCGTTCGAGATGTCGAGGCCGGACTCGACGATCGTCGTGCAGACGAGAACATCTGCTTCGCCGCGCAGGAAGGCGAGCATGATCTTCTCGAGCGCCCCCTCCTCCATCTGGCCGTGGGCGACCAGCACGCGCGCCCTCGGACACATCGCGCGGACCCGCTCCGCGGTCTCCTCGATCGAGTCGACGCGGTTGTGCAGGAAGAACGCCTGGCCCTTGCGGTCCAGCTCGCGCTGGATCGCCTTCTGGACGAGGTCCTCGTCGTACTCGCCGACGTAGGTCTTGACCGGGCGACGGCCCTCCGGCGGAGTCTCGATCACCGAGATGTCGCGCAGGCCGGCGAGCGACATCTGCAACGTGCGCGGGATCGGCGTCGCCGACAGCGAGATCACGTCGACGCGCAGCCGCAGCTGGCGCATCAGCTCCTTCTGCTTGACGCCGAAGCGCTGCTCCTCGTCGACGATCAGCAGGCCGAGGTCCTTCGGCCGCACGTCGCGCGAGAGCAGCCGGTGGGTGCCGATCAGGATGTCGACCTTGCCCTCCTCGAACTCCTTCAGCACCGCGCGGACCTCCTTCTCGGAGCGGAAGCGCGACACCTGCTCGATCCGGAACGGGTAGTCGCGCAGCCGCTCGACGAAGGTGCCGTGGTGCTGCTGGGCGAGCACGGTCGTCGGGACGAGGAACATCGCCTGCTTCGAGTCGGCGGCGCACTTGAAGGCGGCGCGCAGCGCGACCTCGGTCTTGCCGTAGCCGACGTCGCCGCAGATCAGGCGGTCCATCGGGCGCGCCTCCTCCATGTCGGCGCGGACCGCCTCGATCGCGTCGAGCTGGTCCGGCGTCTCGCGGAACGGGAACGCCGTCTCGAACTCGACCTGCCACTCGGAGTCCGGCGGGAAGGCGTAGCCGGCGCGCCGCTTGCGCTCGGCGTAGAGGTTGATCAGCTCGCCCGCGAGCGCCTCGGCCGCGCGGCGGGCGCGCAGCTTCATCTTCTCCCAGGCGCTGCCGCCGAGCTTGCTCAGCGGCGGGTCGCCCGCGTCGGCGCCGACGTAGCGGCTGATCTTGTGCAGCTGGTCGCTCGGCACGAAGACACGGTCGCCGCCCTTGTACTCGAGCTGCAGGTAGTCGCGCGTGACGCCACCGACGGTCTTGGTCTCGAAGCCGGTGAACAGCGCGATGCCGTGGTCCTCATGGACGACCGGCGTGCCGGCGCGCAGGTCCGTGAAGCTGGTCAGCGCGCCCGATCCGGTTCGCGGGCCGGCGGGCTGGACACGGCGGCGGCGCAGCAGGCGGTGGTCGGGGACGATCGCCAGCTTCAGCGGCGGCGAGACGAAGCCCTCGCGCAGCGATGCGCTGGCGAAGGACAGACCGGGCTCGTGGGGCGCCTCGGCGTCCGCGGCGGGCGACCAGCGTGCCTCGGGCACGTCGTCGGAGGCGGCGCTGCCGGGGCGCGCCCGTGGCCCGCCGCCGAGGAAGGCGGCGCGCAGACGGGTCAGGTTGTAGGCGGCGCGCTCCGCCTCGCCCTGGCGCGCCCAGGCGACGAAGGTCCGGTAGCCCGAGCGGACGAGCTTCTCGAGCTCCGGCTCGGCCGCCTCGAGCGAGCGTGCGGCGGTCTCGGCGGCCTGAGCGCGGAAGCTGTGCGGCTGATCGCCGGAGATGCTCGACAGGCGCAGCGCGGCGCGCCTGTCGAGGCTCGCCTGGAGGCGCTCGGGATCGACGTAGAGATGACCGGCGTCGGCGTCGTGGAAGCTCGTCGTGACGTCGTCCCAGTGGTCGCGCAGCGCCGGTGGGATCTCCTCCTCGGCGGCGATCGCGACGAGCGCGTCGGCCGGCAGCAGGTCGAGCACCTCGCCGAAGCGGTCGACCGGCAGCAGCTCGGCGATGTCCGGCCGCTCGTCGCCGTCGGCGGCCACGTCGGCCGCGGCGATCTCGGCCAGCTCCCGGTACTCGGGCGCAAGCTCCGCGGCGGGCGCGATCTCGACCCGCTCGACCTCCTCGAGCGAGCGCTGGGTGAAGGTCGAGAAGAAGGTCAGCCGCTCGACCTCGATGTCGAACAGCTCGCAGCGCACAGCGCGCTCCTCGGTCGCCGGGTAGATGTCGACGATGTCGCCGCGCAGCGCGAACTGGCCGCGCTCCTCGACCTGCTCGACGCGCTCGTAGCCGCAGGCGACCAGCTGCGCGGCCGTCTCCTCGAGATCGAGCAGGCCGCCCTTCTCGATCGTGAAGCCGTGCGGGCGCAGCTCGGGGTCGGGAACCTTCTCGGCGAGCGCGACGGCGCCGGCCACGACGACCGCCGCCCCGCGCTCGGCGTCGCGCTGGTCCTCGTCGGTCAGCTCGTCGAGCGCGGCGATGCGCAGGCCGACGAGGTGCGGCGTCGGCGCGAGATGCGACTCGTAGCGGACGCCGCGAGCCGGGTAGAGACGGACGGGGCGCGGCGCGAGGAACTGCTTTAGATCGGCGGCGAGATCACGTGCCGCGCGGTCGTCGCCGGCCACGACCAGCGCCGGGCGGTCGGGCTCGGAGTCGAGCAGCGCCGCGAGCAGGTAGGGCCGCATGCTCTGCGAGACGAACGCCCGCTGCGGCGCCTCGCGGGCGGCGTCAGACAGCGCCGCTACGGCCTCGTCCTCCTGGGCGTATGTGAGCAACGGTCGTAGCGACATGGCACGCGAAACGGCCGCCCGATCGAATCGCGCGGCCTACGCTCGATTCTAGGCGTCGACCGGCGCTGCCGTCACAAGCCGCTCGAGCTCGTCGACGGCGTCCTCGATCAGGCGCTGGACGTCGTCCTTCGGCTCGTCGAACCGGCCGAGGACATAGGGGACGACGATCGCCGGATCTGTCGTGTCAGGACGGCCGACGCCGACGCGGAGGCGGCGGAAGTCGCGGCCGCCGAGGCCGCGCTCGAGCGACTTGAGGCCGTTGTGCCCGGCGAGACCGCCACCGAGGCGACTCTCGATGCGGGCGAACGGCAGGTCGATCTCGTCGTGGACCGCGACGATCCGGTCGAGCGGCAGGTGCAGCGAGCCGCGCGCCGGACCGACCGAGTTGCCCGACTCGTTCATGAAGGTCTGCGGCAGCAGCACGCCGACGCGCGGACCGCCGGGCGCGGTGCGGCCCTCGCTGTAGAGACCGGCGAACTTCTGCTTCGCCTTCGGCAGGTCCCAGCGCTGAGCGGCCAGCGCGACGACCTCGAAGCCGACGTTGTGGCGCGTGCCCGCGTACTTGCGGCCCGGATTGCCCAGACCGACGACGAGCCAGTCGACCCTGCCTCCGTCGCCCTCCTCCCGACGGCGGAACAGCCCCATCGCTAGGTGCTACTCGCCTCCGCCGGAATCGCCGGAGTCGGAGTCGCCGTCCTCGCCATCGCCCTCGGCGGCCTCGCCCTCCTCGCCGACGACCTCGGTCTCGGCCTCGATCTCAGGCTCCTCGACCTTCGTCGGCAGCACGACGCTCGCAACGGTGATCTCGTCGAGCGGCTCGTGGGTGAACTCGACGCCCTCGGGCGCGGTGACCTCGGCAAGCGTGATCGTGGCGCCGATCTCCAGCGCCGACACGTCGACGACGATCTGCTCCGGGATGTCGGTCGGCAGCGCCTCGATCTCTACCTCGCGCGTCGCGTGGTCGAGCACGCCGCCCTCCTTGACGCCGGGCGCGTCGTCGCCGCCCTCGAGCTCGATCGCGACGGAGGCACGGATCTTCTCGGAGAGGTTGACCTCGAGGAAGTCGACGTGCATGACCTCGTCGCGGACCGGGTGCAGCTGGCGGTCCTTGAGGATCGCCGGCACCGACTTCTCGCCGCCGATCTCGACGTCGATCAGCGCGGAGCCGTCGACCAGGATGCGGCGCAGGTCGCGGTCGCCGACCTTGAACGAGACCGTCTCGTCGTGGGTCGCGCCGTAGAGCACGCCGGGCACGAAGCCAGAGCGGCGGAGGCGACGGGTCGCGCGGGAGCCGCGCTCCTCGCGGACGTCAACGGCAAGAGTGGGTCGCTTGGAAGCCATAACGGCCGGCCAGTCTAGACCACCGGGCCTCTAGGGTGAGCGCGATGGCCAAGGACGACCGCTCGATACCCAAGGGCAGGGTGCGCCGGACGGCGCAGGTCGGGACGGTGATCGGCGGTCAGGGGGCGCGCTGGGCCGGGACGCGCGCGGCCAACCTGACGCGCTCCAGGGAGGAGGCGGCGGCACAGCTCGACAAGCGCCACATGGAGGCCGCCGAGCGGATGGTCGACACACTCGGGACGCTGAAGGGCGCGGCGATGAAGATCGGCCAGCTCGCCTCGTTCGTCGACACCGACTTCCTGCCCGAGGAGTACCGCGAGCTGTACCAGGACAAGCTCGCGGATCTGCGCTCCGAGGCGCCGCCGATGCCCTGGGAGCAGGTCCGCAGAGTGCTCGACGAGGAGTGGGACGAGCCGGTCGAGGAGCTGTTCGAGGAGTTCGAGCACGAGGCGGCCGCGGCAGCCTCGATCGGCCAGGTCCACCGCGCGACGCTCCCCGACGGCCGCCGTGTCGCGGTCAAGATCCAGTACCCCGGCGTCGCCGAGGCGCTGCGCGCCGACATGCAGAACGCCGGGATGATCATGCGGCTGGCGAAGGCGATCGCGCCCGGCCTCGACGCCAAGGCCGCGGCCGGCGAGCTCAAGGAGCGCGTGCTCGAGGAGCTCGACTACGAGTACGAGGCGCAGAACCAGCGCGCCTTCGCACGCGGCTACCGCGGCCACCCGTTCATCTACGTCCCAGACGTGATCACGCGCCTCTCGCGCGGGCGCGTGCTGGTGACCGAGTGGGTCGACGGCGTCGGCTTCGACGACGTCAAGGCGCTGCCGCAGGCCGAGCGCGACCGCTTCGGCGAGATCGTCTTCCGCTTCTGCTTCGGCTCGATCCACCACCTGCTGCACTTCAACGCCGACGTCCACCCCGGCAACTACCTGCTGATGGACGACGGTCGCGTCGCCTTCCTCGACTTCGGGATGACCAAGCAGCTCGACCGCGAGCAGGTCGCGCTCGAGATCGCCGCGATCGACGCCGCGGCCGCGCGCGACCCGGAGCGGTTGCGCGTCGCGCTGCACGAGCTCGGCTTCCTCAAGGACCCGAGCAAGGTCGACGCCGAGCGGCTGATGGAGCACGTGATCGCCGTCGGCGGCTGGTACATGGAGGATCGCGAGCTGACGATCGACTCGCGCCGCGTGATGAACGCGATGAGCGCCACGTCGGACCCCCGTTCGGAGTTCTACGACCTGGTACGACGCGAGAACGTCCCCGCCAACGAGCTGATGGGCCGGCGGATGGAGATCGGCCTGCTCGCCGTCCTGGGTCAGCTCAACGCGACGCGCAACTGGTACCGGATCGGCCGCGAGTGGTGGTTCGGCGACGAGCCGGCGACCGACCTGGGCCGTCAGGAGCGAGACTACTTCGAGGCGCGCGGCTTGGCGTAGCTAGAGCCCAGGCTTGGCCGTCATATCGACGACGACCAGCACCAGGATCAGGATCTCGAACGAATTGACGAGCAGCGCCTGGCGGACGTTGTCGACGACGCCCGGAGCGGTCGGCCCCTCAGCCGCGACGAGCGCCTGCAGCTTCTTGTCCTGCGGGCCGTAGTAGCCGACGCCGACGAGGAAGCTGAAGCCCCAGCCGATGAACGCGAGCGTGATCCAGAGCTGCGAGAAGTCGTAGCCAACCTCGTTGACGAGCAGGATGCCGGCAACGAGCAGGATCAGCGACGTCGGCGCGTAGAGCCGCATCCCGATCGTGTTGACCTCCTCCGAGAACTTGTAGATCTCCTGGGGGTCGTTGCGCTTGAGCACCCTGCGGCCGAGGATGTGCATCGCGATGCCGCCACCAACCCAGACGACGGCCGCCAGGATGTGGATCGTCAACAGGAACTCGTACACGTAGCCTCCTTCAGAAGAGCTGGTTCTCGCCCTGGAAGATCTCCGAGACGGAGTCGTCGAGGAAGATCCGGCGGATCGAGTCGGTGAGGATGTCGGCGCTGGTCAGCACCTGGATCCGCTCGGGCGCGCCGTCGCGCAGCGGCACCGTGTCGGTGACGACGATCCCGGCGAGCGGCGACGCCTCGAGCGTCTCGAAGGCACGGCCGGAGAAGACGCCGTGGGTGGCGACCGCGTAGACCTTCGACGCGCCCTCGTCGAGCACCGTCTGGGCGGCGGCGCTGAGCGTGCCGCCGGTGTCGATGATGTCGTCGACGATCACCGCGACCTTGTCCTTGACGTCGCCGATCACGTAGCCGATCTCCGCGACCTGGTGGGTCGGGCGCTCCTTCTCGAGCAGCGCGTACGGCGCGCCGACCTTCTGGGCGAACTTGCGCACCAGCTTCACGCGCCCGGCATCGGGGGCGATGATCACGAGGTCTTCGCCGGCGAGCTGGTCGGCGACGAACTGGGTCAGGATCGGCATCGCGGTCATGTGGTCGACCGGCTTCGAGAAGAAGCCCTGCATCTGGCCGGCATGGAGGTCCATCGTCACCAGCCGGTCGATGCCGGCGGTCTCGAGCACCTCGGCGACCAGCCGCGCCGAGATCGGCTCGCGCGGCGCCGACTTCTTGTCCTGGCGCGAGTAGCCGTACCACGGCGTCACGGCGATGATCCGGTGAGCGGAGGCGTGCTTGGCCGCGTGGACCATGACCATCAGCTCCATCAGGGAGTCGTTGACGGTCATCCCCTGCTCTTCGTTGCCGGCGATCGAGGCGACGATGAAGAGGTCGGCGCCACGGATCGAGTCGGCGTAGCGGCAGTAGACCTCGCCGTCGGAGAAGGTCTTGAGGCCGGCGTCGGCGATGTCGACGCCGAGGTTGTTGGCGATCTTCGCGCCGAGCGCCTGGGTGGCGCGGCCGGCGGCGACCATCAGCCGCTTGTCGTAGCTCGCCGGGATGAAGGTCCCGGCGGTCAGCTCGGTGTCGGTGCTAACGGCGCTCATCCCCGCTCTTTCTCGATCCGCTCCGTGTAGCCGTCGACGTTCTTCTGCTCTGGCCGCGAGATTCCAAGCGCGCCGGGCGGCACGTCCTCGGAGATCACCGACCCGGCCCCAATATACGCCCCGTCGCCGACGGTCACGGGCGCCACGAAGGAGCTGTTGACGCCGGTCCTGGCGCCGGCGCCGATCTTCGTCCGGTGCTTGCGGAAACCGTCGTAGTTGGCGGTGATGTTGCCGGCCGCGACGTTGGCGCCGTCGCCGACGTCGGCGTCGCCTAGATAGGAGAGATGCGGCACCTTGGCGCCCGCGCCGATCTCGGAGTTCTTGACCTCGACGAACGTGCCGACCTTGGCCCCCTCGCCGATGTGAGCGCCCGGACGGAGATAGGCGAACGGCCCGACGGAGGCGCCCGAGTCGATCCGCGCGCCGGTGACGAACGAGTGGAGGCAGGAGATGCCGTCGGCCAGCGACGAGTCGGTGATCGTCGTCTGGGGGCCGATCTCGCAGCCGGCGCCGATGCGCGTGTCGCCGCGCAGCGTGACGCCGGGGCCGATCGTCGTGTCGCCGCCGATCTCGACGCCGGCCTCGATCCGGGTCGAGTCGGGCGCGAGGAAGCTGACGCCTGCAAGCGCGTGGCGCTCGAGGATGCGGCGCTGCGCGACCCGATCGGCGTCCATCAGGTCGAGCTTGCTGTTGACCCCGACCGCGCTGGCGAGATCGTCGGTGATGTGCGCGGCCACGGTACGGCCCTGCCCGCGCAGCAGCGGGAAGACGCCGGTCAGGTAGGTCTCGCCGCCTTCGAGGCCGACGGCGTCGAGCGCGGCGTAGAGGGCGGCGGCATCGAAGACGTAGGTGCCGAGGTTGACCTCGCGGATCGCCAGCTCCTCGGGCGGCACCCCGGTCGGGTCCTTGGTCTCGACGATTCGCTCGACGGCGCCGTTCGCGTCGCGGACGATGCGCCCCAAGGCGGTCGGATCGAGACCCCCGGTGGTGAGCAGGGTGGCGGTGGCTCCAGCGGCATCGTGGGCAGCGACCAGCTCGCTCAGCAGCTCGGCCGAGATCAGCGGCTGATCGCCGGAGAGGATCATCACCTGAGAGCCGGGGGCGACCAGATCCCGCGCCGCCAGCACAGCGGCGCCGGTCCCCTCCCCCGTGGTCTGTTCGGCCACCCTGACGCCCTCCGGCAGCCCCTCGGCGACACCGTCGCCCGGGCGCGTGACGCAGACAACCTCGGTGGCGCCGGCGGTCCGCGCGGCGCCGATCACCCACTCGACCATCGGGCGACCGCAGATCGGGTGCAGGACCTTGGGCAGGGCGGAACGCATGCGCGTGCCCTTGCCCGCGGCCATGACGAGGACGGTGAGCTGCTCGGCCATGACCCGCGCAGCGTACCGCCGCGCGGCCCCAGCGGTCAGACCGCGGGCGCCAGCTCCCAGCTCGCTCTCTATCCTGAGGCGACCGATTGGGGAGTGGTGTAACTGGTTAGCACACGAGCCTTTGGAGCTCGGAGTCGCGGTTCGATCCCGTGCTCCCCAGTGGAAAGGCCCGCCGTCAGTCCCGGGTGCGAAGCTCCTGGGCCGGACCGCCGGGCGGCGCGATGCCGAGGACGCGCATCGCCTTGAGGCCGAGCGAGAGGCGCTCGCGGCCGTCGGTCGAGCCGACGTCGAGCTCGGTCAGCTCGCGGACGCGGTCGAGGCGGTAGCGGATCGTGTGGCGGTGGGTGAAGAGACGCTCGGCGGTCTTGGCGACGCTGCCGTCGGCGTCGAGGAACGTCTCGAGCGTGCGGACCAGCTCGGTCTCGTACTGGCTGTCGTACTCGACCAGCGGGGCGACGGTCTCTTTCTGGAAGCGCTCGAGCTCGGTCGGGTCCTCGCTCATCGCCGGCAGCAGCAGGCGGTAGGAGCCGGTCTCCTCGAACGACAGGAAGGACTCGCCGCGGGCGCCGGCGACGTTCGCCGCGAGCAGCGCCTCGGCGCCGGCGCGGTGGAGGTCGACCGGGTCGGCGGTCGGCCGGCTGATCGCGACGGTCAGGTGGTAGCCGGTCAGGCCGGCCTCGAGCTCGGCCAGGACGGCACGGGCCACGCGACCGCCGGGATCGGGCCCCTTGCCAGGCGTCAGGATCGCCAGCTCGCGCTCGGCGCGCGGCGTCCGGTTCTCGCCGTGGACGGGCGGCGCCGGCGGACCGTAGGCGACGGCGGCGGCCAGCGACGTCCGCTCGACGGCGCGCGCGCCGCGCTCGGCGAGTGTCAGGACACGCGCTCGCCAGTCGCCCTCCTCGGGCTGCTGCGGCCGCGCGCGCACGACCACCACCGACGCGCCGTCGCGCAGATCGCAGCCGAGCTCGGCGGCGCGGGCGACGATGTTCTCGCGGTCGGTCAGCGAGCGGCTGAGCAGATCCGCGAGGAAGTCTCCGACGGCGGCCTCCGTCGCCCGTCCGGGCGCGCGGGCGCGGTCGACCTCGAGGCCGATCAGCGTGGTCACCATCCGCAGCAGCGCCGGCTCCGGCTCGTCGTCCCAGGCGCGCAGCCGCAGCTGGCCGACCGGCTGGTCGGCGACGCGCAGGTCGACCGCTCCGCTGCCCTGCTCGCCGGCGATCACCGCGCGCTCGTCCTCCGACGACTGGCAGGCGACGGCGAGCACGCTGCTCGCGGTGTCGAGCACCACGACGCTGGCCCCCAGCGCGCGCGAGGCGGCGCGCGCGACCGCGGGCAGCCCCGCCCCGGCCTCGACCGCCGCCGAGACCTCGTCGAGCCCCTCCAGGAAGGAGCTGCGCGTCTGCTTGCCCGCCGCGTTCACAGGCAAAGCTTGCCAGCTAAGGCGTCCTAGCTAGGCATATCGGTCATACGACCAGACGATGGCGAGGCCGATGGCGCCGCCGATTCCCAGCAGGGTGGCGAGGATGTAGAGCGTCAGGAAGCCGGCGGCGACGCGCTCCCAGAGGCGGCCGTAGGCGCCGACGGCCGGCGCGACGATGAAAGCGAGGTAGCCGGCGCCGACGACGCCGGCGGCGATGGCGATCGTCAGCTCGGTGGTGGTCAGGTCGAAGCTCATCGCAGGGACTCGGCGGGCGGCCGCGCGTCGTCCGGCCGCGCTTCATTGTGGCGCAGATAGGCGACGACGAGCGCGATCGCGGCGCAGAGGCCGAAGACGCCTGCGCCGAGGCCCCAGCCGCCGGCGACGTCGGACCAGTAGTGGACGCGCAGGTAGATCCGCGACAGGCCGATCGTGGCGGCGAGCACCAGCGCCCCGCCGACCAGCGCGGCGCGGCTCGCGATCCCGGGGATGACGCGCGCGATCACGACCGCCACCGCGACCCAGGCCGTCGAGTAGGCGGCGTGGCCACTCGGATAGCTCGACCCGTCGGCGTCGACCAGGCCGCCGCTTGGCCGCGGTCGGTCGATGCCGTTCTTCGCCATGTGGAGCGACACGTAGAGCAGCAGGAAGCCGACAGTCAGCGCCGCCAGCTCATACCAGTGCCGCCGCGCTGCGAGCAGGATCGAGGTCACGACGAGCAGCGTGAAGACGGTCGGGAACGCGCCGAAGTCGGTGACCACCTTCGCGATGTCGGTCAGCGTCGCGTGGATGTTCAGCCGATCGGCGAGGTCGAGCAGCTCGCGGTCGGCGGGGGTCGTCGCGGGGTCGGCGGAGAGCGTGACCGCATAGACGGTGAAGACGTAGAAGCCGATGCCGGTGACGGCGAGCGTGGTGGTCAGCTCGAGCCCGAGGTCGCCCGGCGTGACGCGCGCGAAGAGGAAGCGGATCTGGGGACCGACGACGCTCCAGATCGGCGACAGCAAGCGGCGGCGGATCGGCCGGCCGATCGCCAGCAGCGGACGGAACAGCGGCTTGCGCTCCATCCACTCGACGGCTCGGCGCCGCTGCTCGGGCTGGCGCAGCTGGCGGTAGGCGAGCACGCCGCCGACGATCACGGCGACAGTCACGCCGAAGCCGAACGTCGCCTTGCCGGCAACGTTGGCGACCTTGTCGAACGACTCCCAGAAGATGTAGCCCAGGACGCAGAAGGTGGTTGCCCAGAGACCGCAGCCGATGATGCTGAACGGAACGAAGCGGCGGTAGGGAAGCCCGGACGAGCCGGCGACGAACGGGGCCAGCGCCCGCACCAGGCCGATGAAGCGGCCGATCAGGATCGTCTTGCCGCCGTGGCGGCTGAAGTACGACTCGACCTGCTCGAGCCGCGCCTCGTCGATCTTGACCTTCGGGCCGTGGCGCAGGATGAAGCCGCGGCCGAGGCGGCGGCCGATGAAGAAGCTGGTCGTGTCGCCGAGGATCGCCGCCGCCCAGACGATCCCGATCAGCACGATCAGGCTGATCTCCCCCTGGCCGGCGATCACGCCGCCGACGATCACGACGCTCTCGCCCGGCGCGACGAGGCCGACGAACGCGCCCGTCTCGAGGAACGCGAGCACGCCGACCAGCAGGTAGGTCCAGGCGCCGAGCGCCTGTGCGACGTCCTCGATCAGCTGCTCGACGTCGGGGAAGTCCGGCATCGCGCCGGTCGCGTAGAGGACCGCGACGACCGCGGCGGCGACCGCGAGGACGGCGAGACCGCGGTGCTGGCGCACGAGGCTCACGCGAGCAGCCCCGTGACGATTGCTAGCGGGGGCGCGGCAAGGCCGGCTGCCTGGGCCGCGGCGGCGCGCTGACCGTCGATCGTCGCCGCCGTCCGCTCGGCGGCGAGGCGGTCGGCGAACACGCCGAAGGTGGTCGGCCCGGACCCGGTGACCTGGGCAGCGAGCGCGCCGGCGTCGCGCAGGGCGGCGATCGGCCCTGCAAGCTGCGGGCGCAGCGCGAGCGCCGCGGGCTCGAGGTCGTTGGCGATGCCGGCCGCGAGCCGCTCGAGCGAGCCGGCCGCCAGTCGGCGCAGCGGCTCGCTGGCGAGGCGATCGGACGGCCCGGCGTCCGCCGGGCCGACGGCAAGCGAGGACGATCCGGCCGACTCGTCGCGCAGCCGGTCGAGCTCGCCGTAGACGGCGGCGGTCGACAGGCCCTCGTCCTGGGGAACGAGCACGAGCGTCATCGGCGGTAGGTCTACCCGTTCGACCCGCTCGCCGATGCCCGCGACGATCGCATGGGCGGGCTCGACCTGGCTCGGAACGTCCGAGCCGAGGCCGACGGCGATCTCGCGCAGGTCGTCCGTGGACAGCGGCGAGCCGGTCAGCGCGTTTGCCGCGCGCAGTACCGCAGCGGCGTCGGCGCTGCCACCCCCGAGCCCGGCGGCGATCGGTATCCGCTTGGCGATCTCGATCCGCAGCGGCGGCAGGGCGGCCGCGGGAGTGGCGGCGCGAAACGCGGCCGCCGCCCGGGCTGCGAGGTTCTCGCCGCCTTCGACGCCCGGGCAGACGACCTCGTCGACCGCGGGGCTCTCGCGATCGCCGAGCGGGGCTACGACCACGTCGTCCGCCAGCTCCAGCGCCGCGAACAGCGAGCAGAGCGGATGCAGGCCGTCGTCGCGCGGCGCTCCGACGCGCAGCACGAGGTTCACCTTGGCGTGCGCGCGCTCGGCGACTGTCCGCCGCTCCGCCATCACCTTCGCCCCTTCGTCGCCCGCGGCGGCTTTCCTCGCCTCATCCTCGCCGCGCTTTCAGCGACTCCAGCAGACCGCTCCCGATCAGCTCGGCGAGGCTGGCGAACTCGTCCGGGGTCAGCCGCTCGGCGCGCGCGTCGGCAGGCAGGTCGAGCTGCTCCAGCGCGACGCGCGCGGCGGCGCGCAGGCCGTCCGGCGCGCCCGGGTCGAGCGCCAGCGAGCCCGGCAGCGCCTTGCGGCGGTGGGCGAAGGCGGCGTGGACGAGCGCGACGACGTGCCCGGCCGGCGACGGGCCGCGGCGGCGCAACACGACGATCGCCGACTCGACGTTCGGCCGCGGGTGGAAGACGGTCGCCGGCACGCGCCGCAGCACGCGCACCTCGCAGGCAAGCTGGGCGAGCACGGAGGTCGCGCCGTAGACCTTCGACCCGGGCGCGGCGGCGAGCCGTTCGCCGACCTCGCGCTGGACCATCGCGACCCAGAGCTGCGCGTCGGGCAGCTCGGCGACGGTGCGCAGCAGGACGGTCGCGGCTACGCCGTAGGGCAGGTTGGCGACGACCTTCGTCGGCGCCGGGTCGAGCGCGTCGAGGTCGAGCTCGACGGCGTCGGCGAAGTGCAGCGTCACGTTGGCGTGGGGATCGAGCGCGTCGCGCAACGGCGCCTCCAGCCGGCGGTCGATCTCGACGACGTGCAGATGGGCGACGCGCGGCGCGAGGTGCTCGGACAGCACGCCGAGCCCGCCGCCGACCTCCAGCGCCACGTCCTCGGGGGCCAGCTCCGCCGCGTCGCCGATCAGCCGCAGGATGTTGTCGTCGACGAGGAAGTTCTGGCCGAGCTCGCGGTTCGGCCGCACGTCGAAGCGCTGCAGGCGGTTGAGGCTGCCCTGACGCGGCAGCGTCACCAGCCGAAGACCCGGGCGGCGTTGCGCTCGACGATCGTCTCGAGCTCCGCGTACTCGACGCCGCGCAGCCCGGCGACGAACTCCGCTGTGTGGGTGACGTTGGCCGGCTCGTTCGGCTCGCCGCGCAGCGGGACCGGCGTCAGGTATGGCGCGTCGGTCTCGACCAGCAGCAGCTCGTCGGGCGCCGCGCGCGCCGCCTGCTGGAGATCCTCGGCGGTCTTGTAGGTGACGTTGCCGGCGAACGAGCAGTAGTAGCCGCGCTCGACCGCCTCCTCGACGCGGTCGGGCGCCGAGAAGCAGTGCAGGATCACCGTGAGGCCGTCGCCGTGCTCGGCGAGCACGGCGAAGGTGTCATCCTCGGCTGCGCGGGTGTGGATGACGATCGGCAGCTCGACGCGGCGGGCCAGCTCGAGCTGAGCGACGAAGGCGCGGCGCTGGTCGTCGCGCGGGGCGCGATCGCGGAAGTAGTCGAGCCCGGTCTCGCCGACGGCGACGACGCCCGGCTGGGCCGCGGCGAGCTCGATCTCCTCGATGTCGGAGTCCTGCCAGCCGGTCGCGGCGTTCGGGTGACGGCCGACGATCGCGGACACGCCGTCGAACTCAGCGGCGGCGGCAATCGCACGGGGATTGGTCTGCGGGTCCATCCCCACGGTCGCGAGCTTCGTCACGCCGAGCGCCCGCGCGTGGGCGACCAGCTCGGCGTCGGCCGGCTTGCACGAGTCGAGGTGGCAGTGGGTGTCGATCACCGCGCGGGCGCCCTCACGCCGGCGCCTCGGCGCGGGGCTCGACGCGCGGGAACAGCTGGCCGAGCTCGCCGAGCGTCGCGCCGCCCGGGCGGGCGCCGAGCTCCGCGCTGTCGAGCGCGGCGTCGGCGTGCCCGAGCGCGGTCAGCAGCCGCTCGGTCGTCTCCGGCATCCACGGCGCGAGCAGCACCGACACGACGCGCAGCCCCTCGGCGAGCGTGTAGAGCACGACGTCGAGCTCGACCGCGACGCTCTCGTCCTTGGCCAGCTTCCACGGCTCGCTGTCGGTGACGTAGCGGTTGAGCGCGCGGATGCGCTCCCAGACGTCCTCGAGCGCGGCGCTGACCTCGACGCGGTCGATCCGCCGGCGCACCGTCGCCGCCAGGCCGTCGAACTGCATCGCGATCTCGGGCGCCGGATCGGCGTTCGGCACGACGCCCTCGCGGTACTTGCCGATCATCGCCAGCGTGCGGCTGGCGAGGTTGCCGTACTCGTTGGCCAGCTCGGCGACGTAGCGCGTCTCGAACCCCTCGGGCGAGATCGAGCCGTCCTGGCCGAAGCCGACCTCGCGCAGCAGGTAGTAGCGCAGCGCGTCGGTCCCGTAGACGTCCATCACCTCGAACGGATCGAGCACGTTGCCGAGCGACTTCGACATCTTGTGGTCGTCCATCAGCAGGTAGCCGTGGATGAACAGCTGCTCCGGCTGCTCCAGCTCGGCGGCCATCAGCAGCGCCGGCCAGATGATCGCGTGGAACTTGAGGATGTCCTTGGCGATCAGGTGGACCGACGGCGGCCAGAAGCGCCCGGTCAGGTCCTCACCGGGGCGCGCGTAGCGCAGCGCCGAGTAGTAGTTGAGCAGCGCGTCGATCCAGACGTAGATCGTCTGCTCGGGATCCCACGGCACCGGCACGCCCCAGGTCAGGCCGTGGCGACTCAGCGAGAGGTCGTTGAGGCCGCCCTGGATGAACGACAGCGCCTCGTTGTAACGGTTCTTCGGCAGCACCCAGTCGGTCCGCTCGGCGTAGAGCTTCTCCAACGGCTCCTGGAAGGCGGACAGGCGGAAGAACCAGTTCTCCTCCTGCTCGCGGTCGAGCTCGATCAGGTGGATCGGGCAGCGGTTGCCCTCGAGGATCTCGTTCTCGGTCTTGAAGTCGGCGCAGCGCGGGCAGTACCAGCCCTCGTAGAGGCCCTGATAGACGTGGCCGTTGTCCTTCAGCTTGGTCGCGATCTCCGCGACGACCGCCTCGTGCTCGGGATCGCTGGTGCGGATGAAGAAGTCGTTGGTCGCGTTGACCCTGCGCGCGACCTCCTTGAACCGCTCGGCGTTGCGCTCGGCCAGCTCGCGCGGCGCGACCCCCTCGCGCTCGGCCGCCTGGGCGACCGGCTCGCCGTGCTCGTCGGTCCCGGTCAGGAAGAAGACCTCCTCGCCGCGCTGGCGCATGTGGCGTGCGAGCACGTCGGCGGCGACCGTCGTGTAGACGTGGCCCAGGTGGGGCTCGCCGTTGACGTAGTAGATCGGTGTGGTGACGTAGTACGGCACGAGCGCCGATGCTACTGCCGTCCGCGTCAGCGGCCGCCGAACGAGGGCAGCGGCTCGGCGGTCGCGCGCGCTCGGCGTCCGCGCGCGGCGCCACCGGCGAGCGCCGCGGCGGCGATCAGGGCGCCGCAGGCGATCGCCCAGCCGGTCCGCGGCGGCGCGGCGGCCGGGCTCGGCTGACGAACCGCGACGGGAAAGCGGTGGGGCCTGACCGGCTGCGGCGCGGGACCGACGCGAACCGGTCCGCGGACCGCGACCGGCACGCCGCGCGGGGCCTCGCGCACGCCCGGCGACGGCGGCAGGAAGTCGAGCGGATCGCGGTAGCGGCGCGTGCCGGCGTCGCGAACGCCGAAGTGGAGGTGCGGCGCGGCGGCCGAACGCCGGCCGGTCGTGCCGACTGCGCCGATCCGCTCGCTCGCGCCGACCGCCTGGCCAGCCCGCACCGACGCCGTCTCAAGGTGAAGGTAGGAGGTGTCGAACCGCCCGTTGGCGGTCCGAACCGACACCGTCAGGCCCGAGGATCCGACGAGCCCGCTAAACCGCACCGTCCCGCCGACTGCGGCGACGACAGGCGTTCCGGCTGGCGCCCCCACGTCGATCCCACGGTGCTGGCCGTCCGCATACGGCCCGCCGGCATTGGCGAAGTCAGTGAGGACCTCACCAGGCACCGGCCACCTCCACGTGGCAGCCACAGCAGGAGCCGCGGCCCACGTCCCGATCGTCACCGCCACGGTTGCCGCCACCGTCACCACCCACGCCGGGTGTGTTGGATAGCGGCCAACATGCGTCCGGAATCCGACACACCTCGTGGAGTGGCAGGCTGCTGGTCTGGGGCACACGCCGCCGACGGTAGACCGGCGACGGCGCGCCGTGGGACCGCCGTCACTGCGCTGTTTCGACCGTGCGCGAACGCTTGCGGCGAGTGCGTCGCTTGTTACTCGGTCAGTGCCGAATAGAGGCGATTCGCGCTGCCGCCGGTCAGCTCGGCGACCACCTGGGCGGCGACGCGCGGCTTTGCGCCGGCGGCGACGAGCTTGCGGACCTCGTCGAGCCCGGCTGGCGGACCGTCTTCGACAGCCTTGCTCGGCGGGCCGAAGACGAGCACGACCTCACCGCGGGGCGGGGCGTCCGCGTAGCGCGCCGCTAGCTCGGCGGCGCTGCCCCGGACGACCTCCTCGTGGGCCTTCGTCAGCTCGCGGCAGACGGCCGCCTGACGCTCGGGGTCGATCTCGGCCAGCAGCGCCAGCGTCGCCGGCACCCGCTTCGGCGACTCGAACGCGATCAGCGTCCCGCCCGGCTCAGCGAGCACCTTGCGCAGGTCGCCGACCTTGCGCGGCAGGAAGCCGGCGAAGCGCCAGCGGTCGGCCGGGAGCGCCGAGGCGACCAGCGCGGCGAGCGCCGCCGACGGGCCGGGCAGCACCTCGACCGGTAGCCCGGCCGCGACGCAGGCGCGCACCAGCACGTAGCCGGGGTCCGAGACCAGCGGCATGCCGGCGTCGGACACCAGCGCCACGTTCGTCCCCGCGCGCATCTTCTCGACCAGCTCCGCGGCGCGCTGCTCCTCGTTGTGCTCGTGGTAGCTGACGAGCTTCGCGTTGACGCCGTAACGGTCGAGCAACGTCCGCGTGCGGCGCGTGTCCTCGCAGGCGACGACGTCGGCCTCGCGCAGCGCCGACAGCACCCGCAGCGTCACGTCCTCCAGGTTCCCGATCGGCGTCGGGCAGACGGTCAGTCCCATGGTCCCTCCCCATCGAGGGCGAGCAGGGCGGCGCCGAGCATGCCGGACTCGCCGCCGAAGCGCGCAGGGACGATCGGCGGCGGCTCGCCGCCGGGCGGCAGCGCACGCTCGGCGAGTGTCGCGCGCGCCGGATCGAGCAGCAGATCGCCGGCGGCGACGGCGCCGCCGCCGATCACGATCACGTTCGGGTCGAGCGCGTTGACCAGCCCGGCGATCCCGATCCCCAGCCGCTGGCCGACGAGCGCCAGGACGCTGCGCGCCTGCTCGTCGCCGTCGTGCGCCAGCTCGGTGACCAGCCCGCCGCGAATCTCTCGGCCGGCCGCCGCCAGCTTGCCGAAGGTCGACTCGGGCTGGGCCAACGCCAGCCGCTGGGCGGCGACGCCGATCGCCCGCCCCGAGACCACCGTCTCGAAGCAGCCCTTGCCGGGGCAGTCGCCGGGACAGTCCTCGCCGTGCAGGTCGATCGTCATGTGGCCGAGCTCGCCGGCGAAGCCGCGAGCGCCGTGGTGGACCCGCCCGCCGATCACCAGGCCGCCGCCGATCCCGGTGCCGAGCGCCAGCATCACCGCGTGCTCGGCGCCGGCCGCGGCGCCGTGGCGGTGCTCGGCGAGGATCGCTGCGTTGGTGTCGTTGTCGACGAAGACCGGCAGGCCGAGCCGCTCGCTCATCAGGTCGCGGAACGGGACGTCGTCGATCGGCAGGTGGTTCGACCAGACCGACCTTCCGCGCTCGCGGTCGACCAGCGACGGGATCCCGAAGCCGACCGCGGCGACGTCGGGAGCGGCTGCGCGGATCTCCTCGACGGCGCCTACGAAGATCGCCAGCGTCTCGGCGCGATCGGCTCCCCGCCACGTGCGGTGGACCCGGTTGTGGACCACCAGTTGCTCGTCGACGACGCCTCCGAGCAGCTTGGTGCCCCCCGCGTCGATCCCGATGACGCGTCGTGGCGGCATGGCCGGACGATATACAGAGGGTGGTGAACGACTCCGGCCACGGCGACCGGCCCGACTACAAGGTCTACCGGTCGCGCAGGAGCCCGCTCGACAAGCTCCGCAGTTCCGACGACCTCGCGGGGTTCAAGGACCGCGCGCGGCCGAAGGAGCCGCGCAAGCGCGAGCCGCGTCCGCCGCGCAAGCCCGGCAGGCGCGCGCCGGGCGCCCGCAAGCCGATCACCGCGAAGCGCGTGATCAAGTGGGTGGCCCTCGCGATCGCCGGCTGGCTGGCGCTGTCGTTCGTCCTCTTCATGGTCAGCGCGCAGCTCGAGGGCGGCGTCTCCGACGACGCCAAGGACGCCCTCTCGGGCAACGGCAACTTCGTCACCGGCGCGACGATCCTCGTGCTCGGCTCCGACGAGCGCAAGGGCGACTCGCTCGACACCGGCGACAGCGGCCCAGCCCGCGCCGACTCGATCATGCTCGTCCACGCCTCGCTCGGCAGGGTCTCGAAGCTGTCGATCCCGCGCGACACCGAGGCCGACATCCCCGGCCACGGCCGGACGAAGATCAACGCCGCCTACGCGATCGGTGGGCCCGCGCTGATGATCGAGACCGTCGAGGGCTACATGGGCAACGGCCTCGAGATCAACCATCTGATCGAGGTCGACTTCGAGGACTTCCCGAAGTTCATCGACTCGCTCGGCGGGATCACCGTGAACAACCAGAGCCGCATCTGCGCGCCCGAGTTCGACAACTTCTGGCAGGGCTTCAACCTGCCGAAGGGCGAGCAGGAGCTGACCGGGCGCGAGGCGCTCGGCTTCGCCCGCGTGCGCAAGAACCCCTGCGCGCCGGCAGAGAACGACCTCGACCGGGCGGCCCGTCAGCAGGAGGTGCTGAGCGGCATCCGCGGCTCGCTGCTGTCGCCCGGCACCTTCTTCCGGCTGCCGTGGGTGAGCTGGCGCGCGCCGCAGACGATCCGCACCGATCTGCGCGGCCCGGGCCTGCTCGCGCTCGCGGCGGATGTCGCGACCGGCGGCTCCGGCGAGACGCGCGTGCTGGTCCCCTCCTGCCTCGGCTGCGGCGTCGACGCCAGCCTCCAGGTGCCGAAGGACGAGCGGGCAACCGCCGTCGAGGAGCTGCTAGGCAAGTAGCGCGGGATCAGTCGGACTTCGACGACGAGCCGGACTTCGACTCGGACTTCTTCTTCGGCGCGTCCGCGCTCGACGACGAGCCCGAGTCCGAGGACGACTTGGAGTCGCCGGACCCCGAGGAGTCGTTGGAGCTGGAGCCGCCGTCGCCGGATCCAGATCCGGACCCCGAGCCCGCGGCGCTCTTGCTCTTGCCGCCCTTGCCGTAATCGGTGTTGTAGAAGCCGGAGCCCTTGAAGTGGACGGCCGGCGCGTGCAGCACCTTTTGGACCGGCGCGCCGCAGACCTCGCAGGCGGTCAGCGGATCGTCGCTCATGCTCTGCATGACGTCGAAGGTGTGGCCCTTCTCGCAGCGGTACTCGTAGATCGGCATGGGGCCGGCCAGTATAAGAGCGCGCCACCGCTGGCCGCTGGCCTCACCCGAGTTCTTCTAGGGTGTCGCCGATGCCAGCCGACGTAGTCACCATGGACAAGATCGTGTCGCTCTGCAAGCGGCGCGGCTTCATCTTCCAGTCGTCCGAGATCTACGGCGGCCTCGCGTCGACCTACGACTACGGCCACTACGGCGTGCTGCTGAAGTCGAACGTCAAGGCCGAGTGGTGGCGAACGGTGCTCCAACAGCGCGACGACATGGTCGCGCTCGACGCGGCGATCCTGATGCATCCGCGCACCTGGGAGGCGTCGGGCCACCTCGAGGGCTTCACCGACCCGCTCGTGCAGTGCCTCGGCGACTGCAAGAAGCGCTGGCGCGAGGACCATCTGCGCGAGGCGATCGAGGCCGAGGGCGGCGATCCGAACCAGGAGCTGCGCTGCCCGCAGTGCGGCGGCGAGCTGTCCGAGCCGCGCAACTTCAACCTGATGTTCGAGACCCACATGGGCCCGGTGCAGGACGAAGGGTCGCGCGTCTTCCTCCGCCCCGAGACCGCCCAGGGGATCTTCGTCAACTTCAAGAACGTCCTGCAGTTCGCGCGCAAGAAGCCGCCGTTCGGGATCGCGCAGGTCGGCAAGTCGTTCCGCAACGAGATCACGCCGGGCAACTTCATCTTCCGCACGCGCGAGTTCGAGCAGATGGAGATCGAGTTCTTCGTCCCGCCGGAGGAGGCGCCGGTGTGGCACCAGCGCTGGATGGACGATCGGCTGCGCTGGTACACCGACCTCGGCATCCGTCCCGACCACCTCCAGCTGCGCAAGCACGAGGGCGACGAGCTGTCGCACTACTCGAGCGCGACGAGCGACATCGAGTACCTGTTCCCGATGGGCTGGTCGGAGCTCGAGGGAATCGCCAACCGCGGCAACTTCGACCTGACCCAGCACGCGGAGTTCTCCCGCGAGAAGATGGACTACGTCGACCCGGGCACCGGCGAGCGCTACGTCCCGCATGTGATCGAGCCGTCCGCCGGCGCCGATCGCGGCACGCTCGCGTTCATGGTCGACGCCTACGACGAGGAGGAGGTCGAGGGCCGCGAGCGCGTCGTGCTGCGCCTTCACCCCCGCCTGGCGCCGGTCAAGGTCGCGGTGCTGCCGCTGCTCAACAAGGCCGGGCAGCCGGAGAAGGCGCGCACGATCTACGAGGAGCTGCGCGAGCGGATGCCGGCCGAGTTCGACAGCGGCGGCTCGATCGGCAAGCGCTACCGCCGCCAGGACGAGATCGGCACGCCATGGGGCATCACCGTCGACCACCAGACGATGGACGACGACACGGTCACCCTGCGCGACCGCGACTCGCTCGAGCAGATCCGCATTCCCGTCGCCGAGGTTGGCGACGAGCTCGAGCGCCGGCTGCACGCCGACTGGGTCAGCCCGAAGCTCTCACTGCCTGCCTAGCGCCAACCGGCGCAAGATCGCCGGCCGGCCTCCTACCCTAGGAGCATGATGCAGCCGTTGTTCGAGCACCGGCTGGAGTTGGCCGGATTCGAGACGCGAGCGCTGGAGCTCGAGGGCTCCGGACCGCCGCTGGTGCTGCTGCATGGCTTCGCCGACAGCGCAGACACCTGGCGCATGCTGCTCGATCGGCTGGGCCGCACCGATCGCCGCGCGGTCGCGATCGACCTGCCCGGCTTCGGGGCCGCCGACCCGCTCGGCGCCGATCGACCGATCCTCGCCCAGCTGACGGACTTCGGGGTCGCGGCCGTCCGGCACTATGCGCCGGAGGGCGGCGCCATCGTCTGCGGCAACTCGCTCGGCGGCTGCCTCGCCCTGCTGCTCGCCCAGCGTTCCGGCCTCGGCCTTGCCGGCGTCATGCCGGTCGCCCCCGCCGGACTCGACATGGCGCGCTGGCTGACGATCATCGAACGCGAGCCGCTGCTGCGCGCGCTGCTCGCCTCACCGCTGCCGGTTCCGCCCGTCGCGCTGCAGCGGATCGTCCTGGAGATCTACAAGCGGCTCGCCTTCCACCACCCGGAGACGGTCGAGCCGCTCGTCGGACGAGCGTTCGCGTCGCACTTCCGCGACCGCCACACGACCGCCCGGATCCTCGGCGCCGGCCGCCAGATACTGCCCGAGCTGCGCGATCCGTTCGACCTCGAACGGATCCAGTGCCCGGTCCAGCTCGTCTGGGGCGACCACGACGTGATGGTCTTCAAGAGCGGCGCGCAGCGAGTTCTCGACAGCGTGCGCGAGTCTCACCTCACACTGATCGAGGACTGCGGCCACTGCCCGCAGATCGAGGCCGCTGACCGGCTGGCCGAACTGCTTCTAGAATTCCCCGCCCCGCTCGTTCAGGCCGCCTAGCGCGGCCACGCGCGACAGCCCATGCGCCTCCTCCCCGACCCCGAGCAGCTCGTCGACTCCGCCGCGACGGCGTGGGACCTCTATCTAGGTCCCGGCGTCGCCGACCTGCGTCCGACGCCCTCGGCGATCGTCCACGAGGGGCCGCAGTGCACCGTTCGCCGCTTTCGCTCGCGTCGCCGCCCGCGGGCCGACCGGGCGCCGATCCTGCTGATCCCGCCGCTCGCGGCGCCCGCCAGCTGCTTCGACCTCCAGCGCGGCTGCAGCCTGGTCGAGCACTTGAGCTCGCTCGGCTACCCGACCTACGTCGTCGACTACGGGCCGATCTCCTTCGGCGACCGCGCGCTCGGCCTCGAGCACTGGGTCGAGGACGTGTTGCCGACCGCGATCGGCGTCGTCCACGAGGACAGCGGCAGCCGGCCGGTGCAACTCGTCGGCTGGTGCCTCGGCGGCATCCTGACGCTGCTGACCGTGGCAAGCGACCAGGACCTGCCGATCGCGTCGGTCGCCCTGATCGCAAGCCCGTTCGACTTCACCCAGGTGCGCCTGGCCGCCCCGTTGCGTCAGCTCGGCCGACTGACCGGCGGCGCGCTCGAGACCGCGCTCTACCGGGCGCTCGGCGGCGCGCCGGCGCCGCTGGTCAGCCGCGCCTTCCAGCTGACGTCGTTCGACCGCTACCTGACGAAGCCGCTCTGGGTGCTGCGCAACCTCCAGCACCGCGAGTCGATCGCGCACTCCGAGGCGATCGACGACTACATGGCGAACATGCTCGCCTACCCGGGCCGGACCTTCGGTCAGCTCTACCACCGCTTCTTCCGCGTCAACGACCTTGCCGACGGCGTCGTCGACCTCGGCGACCACCAGATCGAGCTTGCCAACGTCCGTCAGCCGGTGCTCGTGATCGCGGGCGACGCCGACGTCCTCGCTCCGGCCGCGGCGGTCCGAGCCGTCGTCGACCTGCTTCCGAACGCCGAGTCGGTCGACTTCCAGCTGGTCGCCGGCAGCCACCTCGGCGCGCTGACCGGTCGCGGCGCCGAGGCGACGACCTGGCGCCACCTCGATCAATTCCTCGCGAACAGCAACCCGCTGCCCCACGCCCAAGCGGAGGAGCGCAGACGGATCGGTCCTACGGCAGCGTTGCGCAGCTAGCTGGAGCGAGATCCGGCGAGCACCGTAGCTGTGTCACTCGCCTCGAAGTCGGCGTCTGGCATGACGCGGTCGAGCGGCCGTGGCAGCCACCAGTTCCACTCGCCCATGATCTCCATCGTGGCTGGCACGAGCACGAGTCGCACGATCGTGGCGTCGAGCGCGACAGCAACCGCAAGCCCAACCCCGATCTCCTTGACCGACGGCACGCCGACGCCGGCGAAGACGGCGAACACGGCGACCATGATCAGCGCCGCACTCGAGATCGTCGCCGCGCTGCGCGCCAGGCCCTGCGCGACCGCCAGCTTCGAGTCGCCGGTGGCCGCGTAGCGCTCCTTGATCCGGCTCAGCAGGAAGACCTCGTAGTCCATCGACAGGCCGAAGACGATCGCCAACAGCAGCGGCGGCGTCATCGTGCTGATGTAGCCGAGCGACTCGAAGCCCAGGAAGCCGTCGATCCAGCCCCACTGGAAGATCATGACCAGCACGCCGTAGGCGGCGCCGACCGACAGCAGGTTCATCAACACCGCCTTCAGCGGCAGCAGCACCGAGCGCAGCAGGAAGAACAGCACGATGTAGCTGAACGCGAGCACGAACAGCGCGATCTTCCAGAGCGAGTCGGTCACCTGGACGCGGAAGTCGTCGACCGACGCCGTGGCGCCGCCGACGTCGACCTGGCCGACCGCCAGCAGCGCGCCGGCGCCGCTCTCGCCGGCGCGCAGGCGCTCGACGAAGGCGCCCGCCTGTGGGCTCTCGGCATCGGTGCGCGGCGTGATCGTGATCAGCGCCGCGCTGCCGTCGTTCGAGGGAACCGCCGGCCGGACGCTCGCCGCCTCTGGGTCGTCCTCGGCCGCCGCGGCGAACTCCTTCAGCGCCTGCCGGTTCTCCGGATCGGTCGCGACGCCGTTCTCGAATGTCGCCACCACCTCGACCGGCGAGGCGGCGCCAGGACCGGTCTGCTTGGCCGCCAGCTCGGCGCCGACGCGAGTCTCGTTGTTCGTTGGGAACTGGCGCAGCGCGCCGTCGCCAGTCTCCAGCGAAAGCGCCGGGAAGGCCAGCAAGAGCATGAAGGCGGTGGCCGCAGCGGCGGTCACCCCGGGCCGGCGTGTCACACGGTCGGTCCAGCTCTGCCAGAACCCCGGCGCACCCTCGGCGCGCGGCGGACGGCGGAAGACGCGCCGCAGCCAACGTACGATCGCGGCAACCACGCCGGCTGTGCGCCCCGGCTCGTAGCCGCGCCGGCCGGTCGCCGCCATAAGCGCGGGCAGGAAGGTCATCGCAGCGATGACCGACACCGCGACGACCATGATCGCCCCGTAGGCCATCGAGCGCAGCGTCGTCGAGTCGACGAGCAGCAGCCCGGCAAGCGACACCATCACCGTGACGCCCGAGAAGGCGACCGCGACGCCCGAGGTGCGCATC
>DASTKX010000060.1:0-2260 GCA_035715585.1 Thermoleophilaceae bacterium | reverse complement strand
CCCGGCGCTCGTCTTCCTGCTGATCGTGCTGGCGCTCGACCTCGCGCCGGTCGCGGCGGTGCTGCTCGGGGTGTTCACGCTGTCGGCGCTGTCGCTGATCCGCGAGCGGCCGTCGCTGAAGCACTTCGGCCCGCTGCTGCTGATCTGGGGGCTGGCGATGCTGATGTTGATCGTCATCCGCGATCTCGGCAGCTCACTGATGTTCTTCGGCGCCTTCCTCGCGCTGGTCTATGTCGCAACCGCGCGGCTGTCGATCGTCGGTGTCGGCGCGACGCTCTTCCTCGGCGGCGCCGCCTATCTCGGCACGACGGTCAGCCACGTCCAGAGCCGCTTCGACACCTGGCTCGATCCGTTCGATCAGAAGCTCTACGACGCGCCTGGTGGCAGCTTCCAGATCGCCCAGTCGCTGTTCGCGCAGGCCGACGGCGGGCTGTTCGGCCAGGGCTTCGGCCAGGCGCTGCTCGAGCTGCCCGGCGGTGGGACGATCCTGCCAGCGGCCCACACCGACCTGATCTACGCGGTGATCACCGACGAGCTCGGGCTGTTCGGCGCCGCCGGTCTGATCCTCGTCTACCTGCTGTTCGTCGCGCGCGGGTTCAAGACCGCGCTGGTCGCCAGCGACGGCTTCTCGAAGCTGCTCGCCACAGGGCTGACCGCGGTCTTCGCGCTGCAGGTGTTCGTGATCGTCGGCGGCGTCACGAAGGTGATCCCGCTGACCGGCGTCACGCTGCCGTTCGTCTCCTACGGCGGCAGCTCGATCCTCGCCAACATGGTGCTGCTGGCGCTGCTGCTGATCGTCTCCGACCACGCGCGCCGCGACCGCGACCGCGTCGGTCCCGGGGGTTTGGTGTGAGCGAGGTGCGCGCATGAACCGCCAGATCGTCCAGCTGTTCGGGCTGACGCTCGTCCTGTTCGGGGTGCTGATCGCGTTCACCTCGCGCTGGACGGTCTTCGAGGCGGCGTCGCTCGAGGACAACCAGCTCAACCGACGCGGACTGATCGAGCAGCAGCAGGTGCCGCGCGGCCTGATCCTCGCGCGCGACGGCGAGACGGTGCTCGCGCAGAGCGACCCGCGTGGGCGCGGCAAGCAGCTCACCTACGTCCGCTCCTACCCACAGGGCGAGACCTTCGGCCACCCGGTCGGCTACTCGTACATCGACATCGGCGAGGCCGGGCTCGAGCGGTCGCGCAACGACGCGCTGACGGGCGACCTGAACGAGTTCGGGACGATCTTCCGCGAGCTGCAGAGCAAGGAGCGCGAGGGCGACGACGTCGTGACGACGCTCGACCCCGCGGCGCAGCAGCAGGCGATGGACCTGCTCGCCGGGAACTCCGGGTCGATCGTCGCGCTCGAGCCGTCGACCGGACGGGTGCGCGTGATGGCGTCGACGCCGGGCTACGACCCGAACACCGTCGATGACCAGGCGGTCTTCAAGGAGCTCAATGCCCCCGGCAACACCGAGCGCCGCCTGACCAACCGCGCCGTCCAGACCAACTACCAGCCGGGATCGACCTTCAAGGTCGTGACCGCCGCCGCGGCGCTCGACACCGGCAAGGCGACGCCCGACTCGATCGTCGACGGCTCCTCGCCGCAGACGATCAGCGGCGTCCCGCTCGCCAACTCCGGCGGTGTCAGCTACGGCCCGATCACGCTGACGACGGCGCTGACCAACTCGGTCAACACCGTCTTCGCGAAGCTCGGCGAGCAGGTCGGCTCGCAGACGCTGGTCGAGTACATGGAGCGCTTCGGCTTCTACAGAGATCCCCAGCTCGACTATCCCGAGGACTCGATGCTTGCCAGCGGCATCCGCAACGCGGACCAGCGGCTCGTCACCAGCGGCTTCGACGTCGGCCGTGTGGCGATCGGGCAGGGCGGCGCCGAGGGCCAGGTCCAGGTGACGCCGCTGCAGATGGCCCAGGTCGCCGGCGCCGTCGCCAACGGCGGCAAGCTGATCCGCCCGCGGCTGACCGATCGGATCGTCGGCCAGGACGGCCGCGTCGAGGAGCAGATCGACCCGGCGACGCAGTCGCAGGTGATGAAGTCCGAGACGGCCGCCGAGCTGACCGAGATGATGACCGACGTGGTCAACGAGGGAACCGGTGTCGCGGCCGCCCTCTCCGACGTCCAGGTGGCGGGCAAGACGGGCACCGCCGAGGTCAAGAACGAGACGCTCAACCAGGTCTGGTTCATAGGCTTCGCGCCCGTGGACGACCCCCAGTACGCGATCGCCGTGACGCTCGAGGACCAGCCGATCGGCAC
>DASTKX010000059.1:0-2742 GCA_035715585.1 Thermoleophilaceae bacterium | reverse complement strand
GATCCACTTGCGCGGCCCGTCGAAGTGGAAGTACTGCGCGGTCCACATCTGGTGCTGGCCGACGTCGGAGGTGACGATCGCGTCGCCGCCGGTGACCTCGTAGAGCGCCTCGATCATCCGCTGCGGCTTGATCTCGGCGTCGGCGGAGTCCTCGTAGGCGAGCGGGTACTTCTCGCGCCAGCCGTCGATCCGCTGCCACCAGCCGTCGAGGCGGCCGCTGTCGGCCTTCAACGCGCGGTACTCGGTCGTCAGCTTCGGCAGGATCGCCTTGGCGTCGCCGACGATCGGGATGTGAGCGGCGACGTTCTTCGAGATCTCCGCCGGGTCGACGTCGATGTGGATGAACTTGGCGCGCGGCGCGAACTCCGACAGCTTGCCGGTGATCCGGTCGTCGAAGCGGGCGCCGATCGCGACGATCAGGTCGGCCTCGTCCATCGAGTAGTTGGCGGCGCGGGTGCCGTGCATGCCGAGCATCCCGAGCCACTGCTCGTGCGGCGCCGGGAACGCCCCGAGCCCCATCAGCGTGCAGGTGACCGGGAAGCGGTCGGACAGGCAGAGCTCGACGAGCTCCTTCGACGCGTTCGCGTTGACGACGCCGCCGCCGGCGTAGATCACCGGCCGCCGCGCGTTGGCGAGCGCCTTCGCCGCGAGCTTGATCTGCTTCGCGTTGCCCTCCGTGGTCGGCGCGTAGCCGGGCAGGTCGAGCGTGTCGACCGGCTCGTACTTGATGTCGGCCTTCGAGAGGTCCTGCGGGATGTCGACCAGCACCGGTCCGGGCCGGCCGGTGCGCGCGATGTGAAACGCCTCGTGGATCGCGGTCGGGATCTCGTCGGGATCGCGGATCATGATCGAGTGCTTGACGATCGGCAGCGTGATGCCGGTGACGTCGGCCTCCTGGAAGCCGTCGGTGCCGAGCAGATCGGTCCGCACCTGGCCGGTGATGAAGACGGTCGGCACCGAGTCCATCACCGCGTCGGCGATCGCCGTCACGAGGTTGGTCGCGCCGGGGCCGGAGGTGGCGAGCGCCACGCCGACACGGCCGGAGGCCTTCGCGTAGCCCTCGGCGGCATGGCCGGCGCCCTGCTCGTGGCGGCACTGGATGTGGCGCAGGCCGGCGTCGTAGAGCGCGTCGTAGGTCGGCAGGTTGGCGCCGCCGGGAAGGCCGAATACATGCTCGACGCCCTCGGCCTTGAGGCACTCCATGATGGCGTCGACAGCTCGCATTGCGGTGCTCCTTCTCCGGCCAGGTCGAAATTTTGCGGGCGGCGCCGGGAACCGCCGGACAAGCGATGGTACCAGGGCTTTTTCGGCTCTCGGCCCGCTATTCCTGTGGAAAGTCCAAGTCTCGGCCGCAGCGCGTGCAGACCTGCGTGGAGATGTTGACGACGTGGCCGCACTCCGGGCAGCGGCGCTGGGGCTCGCCGCGCTCGTTGCGGTAGAGCGCCGCGGCGATCGTGCCGATCCCCGGCAGGACCGCCCCGACCATGAACCAGATCAGGAACGACGACCCCTTGATCTTGGCGACCACTCCAGCCGACAGGCCGAAGAAGAACAGGATGACCACGACCTCCACAGTGGCTAGCCGAGCGCGCTCAGAGGACGCGGATCGCCCATACGACGGCGACGATCGCCAGCACGACGACGGCGATCCACGCGACCGCCGTCACGACGCCGAGCACGACCTTGAAGAGGATCCAGGCCGCGACCAGCAGAACCGCGATCGCCAGCAGCTTCTTGCCGCCGGCCTTTGCCTTCTCGCCCATGGCGGTCAGCTTAGTGGTCGGGCAGGCGTCAGAGGAGATGAGGAGGCCGCATCGGCATGTACCGATCCAGGCCTGGAAGCGGAATCGAGCTCATCACCCAGCCCGGCCAGTGGACCTTGAAGCCGAGGTTGCGCAGCCGTCGCAGCAGCCACCAGCTGTCGGTCGCGCAGTAGACGCCGAAGTTGGACGGCTCGATCGTCTTGGCGACGCGGTCGAGCGCCGCGAGCACGACCGGCACCAGGTCCGGCGGCCTGACCGCGACCGCCGGGCCGACGTCGCCGGTCGGGCCGACCCAGCAGAGGCCGGTGGCGCTGCCGCTGTCGGGATCCATCGTCGCGAGGCAGGAGCGCGTGCGCGCGAAGAAGTCGTGCAGGGCGGGCCGGCGATGGCCGATCGCCTGCGGCTCGAGCGCCTTCCACTCGGCGGCCGCGCGGTCGGCCTCGAGCACGTGGACGGCGGGGTCGGTGGAGTCGATCTCGAGCGCCCGGCGCTCGGCGTAGTCGGCGGCGTCCGCGCGCAGATGCCAGTGGCCGGCGACCGGCATCACGCCGAAATCCGAGTAGAGCGTCAGGTCGCCCGTCGCGCCGGCGGCGACGACGAGCCGGCCGAGGTTCGGCGTCGGGTCGCTGGAGAAGCTGCGCTCGAGCAGGCCGCGGCCGATGCCTTGGCCGTGGTGGCTCGGAAGCACCATCAACTCGGTCAGCTGCTCCATCTCGGCGAAGCGGCAGACGCGCGCGTAGCCCACCGGCGCTCCCGCGTCCTCGCAGATCCAGTAGCTGCCGTCCGGCTGCCCGGCGATGAACTCGACCAGCTCGCGCTGCGCCCGCCACTCGACCTCGATCTGGGCCTCGGTCGGCGGCGGACCGTCGATCAGGCCCATCCGCGTGGCGGTGTGGTGCACGGCGATCGCGGAGATCGCGAACGTCGAGCGCAGATCGCGACTGCGGCCCTCGCGAAAGGCGTAGCGCGTCGCGGCGGT
>DASTKX010000058.1:0-6377 GCA_035715585.1 Thermoleophilaceae bacterium | reverse complement strand
TAGTCGATCGAGCGGTTCGCGGTCCCGAAGATGTCGGTCCCGACCTCGCCGAGCGGGTTCGAGGCGAGGAAGCCGAACGGGTTGCTCGACAGCGTCAGGATCGCCTGGCCCTGGTAGAGCAGCAGCGTGAAGTAGTGGGCGGCGACGTAGGCGAACGCGATCGGCACCAGCGAGGCGACGAACGCGCGCGACAACTCACCCGTCGAGAAGCCGCCACCGACGCTGCGCGCTCCGCGCACGCCGAGCATGTAGAAGCCGTAGACGATCGCTATCGCGGCCACCAGCCCGACGAAGAAGGTCAGCTCGAGCGCCTTCTCCGGCGACAGGCCGAGCGTCTGGAAGAAGTCCGAGATGTCGGGCACGATGCCGGTCCAGATCGGCGCCTCGGCGGCGCCGTCGAAGGTGACGCTGCCGATCATCACCGCAAGCAGCGGCACGGTCCCGGCAAGCGGGCGGAAGTCGGCGAGGCTCGCCAACGGCGCGCGCAGGCCGACGACGCCGTCGCGCGTGCTCCAGGGCGAGATCCGCGCGAACAGCGCGAAGTAGACGCTGAAGCCGTCGCCGCGCTCGGTCCACTCCTCGACGCCGTAGAGCGCCATCCCGACGAACTGGATCACCGAGTAGACGAGCGCCGCGATCGCGAGGGTCTGCGGCGTGTCGCCGTCCGAGGACGCCAGCTCGAGCGCCGCGAACAGGAAGATCCCCACCGCCGCCGGCCAGTGGCCGAGCCGCTCGGGATAGGAGAGCGGCGCCGGCATCGGCGCGCGCGCGGCGGTGCGGGCAATCCACGAGACCGTCCGCCCGAGCGCCCGCCACGGGTTGAACGCCTTGAAGACGTTGCCGAACAGCACGCTGAGCCCGACCAGGCCGAGCCAGAAGATCACGTAGACGAACGTCGGCGCGAAGTTCGCCGTCGGCGTCTGGGAGCCCTCGAAGCCGGCGTACACCGTCAGCACGAGCAGGAAGACGCCGACCAGCCCGCAGAGCAGGTCGACCGGGCGACTGAGCAGCACGCGCGACAACCCGGGCAGCGGCCGGAACGACGCACGCGACAGCTTTGGCTCCGGCCACAGGACCGCCAGCGCGACGAACGACACGACAAGCACGACCGCCGCGGCCCAGCCGAACAGCCACTCCGGGATCGGCAGGTCTGAGCGACCGACGATCCCGTGGGCGATCTGGATCAAGACGGCTCCACCACCAGCCGCGCGATCGGCGCGTCCTTCCCGGCGTGCTCCGCCTCGTGGCTCTCGATCTCGAAGACGCCCTCGATCGTCGCGTCGAACTCGAAGCGCGCCGGCTTACCCGGCGCGGCATCGCGCGAGATGTCATAGCCGTGGATGTGGATCTCGTCGGCGACGTCGGAGCGCACGACGATTCGCACCGGATCGCCCTTGGTCGCATCGACGTCGACGACACCGCCAGCCGGCTCGTGGTCCTGCAGCTCGATCACCGTCGCGGTCGGCCCGTCCGGCGGCGGCTTCGGCGCCGACGGCGCCGTGGCAGTCGGCGAAGTCTCGGTGGCGGTGCTAGCCGCCTGATTGCCGCTGTCGCTGTCGTCGTCTCCCGGGCGCGCGATCAGGAAGGCGGCGACCACGACCACCACCGCGAGCGCGACCAACCCCCAACGTCCTGCCTTCGACATCCGAGTACCCCTTCGGGAGATCTACGGGACCGCGGACGCTAGTGAAGGAGCGCCGCAGGATCGACCGTAGCGGGCGAAGCGGTGTCCACGTCGGAAACCTCGACCGCGGGGGCGTCATCTCGCAGCTCCGGATCGAAGCGGTACCCAACTCCGAAGTGCGTGTGGATGTACCTCCAACGTGGAGATCCCGACTCGAGCTTCTGACGCAGCTTGCGCACGAAGACGTCGACCGAGCGATCGCCGTGGGCCATCGAGTAGCCCCAGACCTGCTGGTAGATCTCCTCGCGCTGCAGGACCTTGCCCTCGGCGTCAGCGAGCAGCTGCAGCACCTCGAACTCGCGCCGCGTCAGATCGCAGCTGCGACCGCTGGCGAAGGCCTGGAACTGGTCGGCGCGGATCTCCAGCTCGGCGGCGACGACGGGAGCTTGGTCGAGTCGGCTGTTCGCCTGCTTGCGCCGGCGCACGACGGCTTCCACACGCGCGAGCGCCTCCTCGGGATGACACGGCTTGGTGATCCAGTCGTCCGCGCCCATCCTTAGCCCGCGCACCCGCTGGGCGACGCTCGAGCGTCCTGTCACGACGACGATTCCCAGCCCCGGCGCCGCAGCCGCGACGTCCTGGAGGAACTCCCACGCGCCCGGCCCGAGCAACGCCAGATCGACGACGAGCGCGTTGACGCGCATCGCGGCGAACTCCTCGGCAGGGGGCGGCGCCTCGAACCGACGGCACTGCCAACCCAGGCTGTCGGCGCGGTTGACCAGGACCTGCACGAACCCGGAGTCCGTGTCCAGGATGGCGAGCTGCATAAGGCCAGCATACGCAACAAACCGGCTTGTGAAAGCCCGTTTACAGCTTCTTCACAGCCCAATCACGCGCACATAACGGGAAGTCCGTGCACAGATGCGACCTTCAGCACCATGGAAGCGGCGATTCAAACCCAGGTGTTGCGATCCGGGTCGATCGAGATCCATCCGAATGAGTTCCTAGCGCTGGCCGGCGGCCGCCCGCTCAACTTGACCGCCCGCGAGCTCGCCCTCCTGACGACGCTCGTCCTGCGCCAGGGCCGGATCGTCAGCCGCGAGGAGATCTACGCCGCCGTCTGGGACGAGCCCTACCGCAAGTCCGACCGCTCGGTCGACGTCTACGTCGCCAAGCTCCGCCAAAAGCTGGACCGGGCCCTCCCCAACGCCCGCTTCATCCACACCCACTTCGGCTTCGGCTACCGCCTCGAGCAAGAGCCCCCGCCGCCTGCAGAGGGCTCTTTACATCGTTTTCACATCCCGGAGACAAGTCCATAACAGACTGGCTACTGAGCCATGCGACCGTCGCCTCAGTTGTGAAACGAACAAGGAGAACATCCATGAGCAAGTGGCTCGCACTCGCTTCGGCGGGCGTGCTGGCATTCGGCGTCGCGGCCTGCGGCGACGACAGCAGCGACAGCACCGCCTCAGGCGGCAGCGGCGGGGGCGACCTCTCCGGCGCGGTCAAGATCGACGGCTCGAGCACGGTCGGCCCGTTCGCACAGGCCGCCGCCGAGCAGTTCCAGGGGGAGAACCCCAACGTCCAGATCTCAGTCGGCACCTCCGGGACCGGCGGCGGCTTCGAGAAGTTCTGCGCCGGCGAGACCGACATCTCCGACGCCTCGCGTCCGATCAAGGACGACGAGGAGGCGCCGATCTGCAAGAAGAACGGGATCACCTTCCAGGAGATCACGGTCGCCAACGACGGCATCGCCGTGGTGACGAACAAGGACCTGGAGATCGACTGCATGACGGTCGCGCAGCTGAAGGAGCTGTGGAACACCGGCTCGAAGATCACCAACTACAGCCAGCTCGACCCGAAGTTCCCGGATGTCGAGGTCTCGCTCTACGGACCGGGCACCGACTCCGGCACCTTCGACTTCTTCACCGACGAGATCAACGGTGAGGAGGGCGTCAGCCGCAAGGAGTACCAGCCGTCGGAGGACGACAACATCCTCGTCCAGGGCGTCTCGGGTGACGAGGGCGGACTCGCCTACTTCGGCTTCTCCTACTACGAGCAGAACCAGGACGAGCTGAACCTGGTCGCGGTCGACGGGGGTGACGGCTGCGTCAAGCCGAGCGTCGAGGCGATCCAGGATGGCAGCTACAAGCCGCTCTCGCGGCCGCTGTTCATGTACCCCAGCGAGCAGGCGCTCGGCTCGAAGTCGCAGGTCAAGGGCTTCATGGAGTACACGGTCGACAACGCGGAGGAGATCGCGACCGCGGCGCAGATCGTGCCGCTGACCGCCGCTCAGACCGACAAGGCCAGGCAGCAGCTCGAGGAGGCGGAGGCGAAGGCCGGCAAGTAGCCGACCTCGCGGCCTCCTGAAAGACCACCGATGGAGGCCTCCGCCACCACCACGACACGCGCCACCCCGGCTCTCGGGGTGGCGCGTCGTCGTTGGAACGAGGACCTGATCAAGGCGCTGCTGCTGCTCGCCGCGCTGATCTCGATCCTGACCACGACCGGCATCGTCATCTCGCTCGCTCGCGAGACGTTCGTCTTCTTCGAGGAGGTCGGCGTCAACGAGTTCCTCTTCGGCACCGACTGGTCGCCGATCATCAAGCCGCAGAGCTTCGGCGTCCTGCCGCTCGTCAGCGGCACCCTGCTGATCACGGCCGTCTGCCTCGTGGTCGCGATCCCGCTCGGGCTCGGCTCCGCCATCTACCTCAGCGAGTACGCGCGCCCGCGCGTCCGCAAGACCGTCAAGCCGATCCTCGAGCTGCTGGCCGGCGTGCCGACGATCGTCTTCGGCTACTTCGCGCTCACCTTCTTCACGCCGACGATCCTCCAGGACTTCCTGAAGCTCGACATCAGCGTCTTCAACGCCCTCTCGGCGGGAATCATCATGGGCTTCATGGTGGTGCCGACGATCGCGTCGGTTGCCGAGGACTCGATGTCGGCGGTGCCGGCGTCGCTGCGCGAGGGCTCGTTCGGGCTCGGGGCGAACCGGCTCCAGACTTCCCTGCGCGTCGTCTTCCCGGCCGCGCTGTCGGGGATCGTCGCCTCCGTCGTGCTCGGGGCGTCGCGGGCGATCGGCGAGACGATGATCGTGCTCGTCGCCGCCGGCCAGATCGCCGCACTGACGGCCAACCCCGAGAACCCGATGTACACGATGACCTCCTACATCGCCGCGATCGGCAAGGGCGACGTCGCGACCGGCAGCACCCAGTACAAGACGATCTTCGCCGTAGGGATGCTGCTCTTCGTGATCACGCTGGTCGTGAACATGATCTCGATCCGCTTCGTGCGGAAGTACCGGCAGGTGTACGAGTGAGCCAGCCCGTGACAGCCGCCGCCTTCGAGGAGGCCGCCGAGCACCCGGTCGTCGGGCGTCCTTCTCGCCGCGCCAAGGTCGAGGGCAACGCCTTCCGCTGGCTGCTGATCGCCTGCATCGCGGCGTCGTTCGCGCTGCTCGCGACGCTCTTGATCGACACCGCGATCGACGGCCTCAGCCGCATCAGCGTCAGCTTCATCACCGACTACGCCTCCTACGTCGCCGACCAGGCCGGCATTCGCGCCGCGCTGCTCGGGACGCTCTGGCTGATGGTCGTCTGCGCGGCGTTCATCATCCCCGTCGGGGTCGCGACCGCGATCTACCTCGAGGAGTACGCCGACGAGACGCGCTGGTGGAACCGCACGATCGAGGTCAACATCCAGAACCTCGCCGCAGTCCCGTCGATCGTCTACGGCATCCTCGGCCTGGCCTTCCTCGTCCGCGGACCGCTGCATCTCGGCAACGTCGTGCTCGCCGGTGGCCTGACGCTCGGTCTGCTGGTGCTGCCGGTCGTGATCATCGCCGGCCGCGAGGCGATCCGCGCGGTGCCGCCGTCGATCCGCGAGGGCTCGATGGCGCTCGGCGCGACCCAGTGGCAAACGATCTGGCGCCAGGTGCTGCCCGCCGCGATCCCCGGCATCGCGACCGGCGTGATCCTCGCGCTGTCGCGGGCGATCGGCGAGACGGCCCCGCTGATCATGGTCGGCGCTGCGACCTTCGTCGCCTTCGACCCTGACCTGATGTCGAACTTCACGGCGCTGCCGATCCAGATCTTCGACTGGATCTCACGCCCGTCCAACGCGGTCAACGACTACCAGTCGCTCGCGGCCGGAGCGATCGTGGTCCTGATGGTGCTGCTGCTCGGCATGAACGCCATCGCGATCTGGCTGCGCAATCGATTCGAGCAGAAGTGGTAGGTGACCAAAGGTGGCTGAGCAGATGACCGACCCGCACCGTCAGCAGGAGGACGACCGCTCGCCCGAGGGCTCCGTCCCCCGTGGCCCGGCCGAGACGTCACTCGACGTCGGCAGCGCAACGCTCGAGGGCAAGCGCAGCCGTCCCGCGAAGGCGCGCGAGCCGATCTTCGAGCTGTCCGGCGTCGAGGTCGCCTACAGCGGCAAGGTCGCCGTTCGCGACATCGGCTTCGACATCGCGATGAAGGAGATCACCGCGCTGATCGGCCCCTCGGGCTGCGGCAAGAGCACGCTGCTGCGCTGCCTCAACCGGATGAACGACCTGGTGCCGGGAGCGACCGTCAAGGGCAAGATCGACTACCACGGCCAGGACCTCTACGGCGCGACCGTCGACCCGGTCGAGGTGCGCAAGCGGATCGGGATGGTCTTCCAGAAGCCCAACCCGTTCCCCAAGTCGATCTACGACAACATCGCCTTCGGCCCGCGCGTGCTCGGCATGAAGGGCGACATGGACGAGATC
>DASTKX010000057.1:0-6953 GCA_035715585.1 Thermoleophilaceae bacterium | reverse complement strand
AGGTCGGCGCGCCTCCATGGCCGCGCCGAGTTGCCCGTCGAGCGGTAGTAGGCGTTGATTCCCGCCAGATAGGAATCGATGTCGCGCAGCACCTGGCGGCCCTTGCGCCCGGCACGCCGCAGCGGCGCCGCCTCCTTGTTGAGGAAGCGCTCGGTCGCCGCGCTTGGCGTGAATGGCCGCAGCGACGTCGCCAGGGCGAACGCGTCCAGCCCCGGCACGTCCAGCGCGGCGATCCGTGCCGGCCCACGCACCGTCTCGATGAACAGCCCGCGATCCTGCGCCGTCACCCAGCCGGCCCCGAACGTCACCAGCGCCCGTGAGCGTCCCTGCACGTGTGGCACGCCATAGCGGTCGCGCCTGATGCTCAACCCCTTCCGCGGCCGCACCGTCCGGCCACCGCGCGGCATGTTGAAGGCAGCCGACTTGAAGTAGCGCGTGACCGCGCCCGGCCCAACGTTCCCCTGCAGGGGCGTCAATCCGTCATAGAGCGAGATCTGATCCGTGCTGTTCGGCGCCGCCGGCAGCGCGCCCGACTGCCCCGGCGGCAGCACGTTGCGGACGGTCCCGCCGAAGTCCAGCGGCGCAGCCGTCGCGACCCCCTGTCCGGCGACCAGCGCCGTCAGCAGGCTGAGCAGGAATACGGGTAGGCAAGGCTTGCGCAACGTGACGGTCTCCTCAACTCGCTCACGACGCCTCTCCGCTGTCGCGAGTATAGGAGCGTCCCCGTCTACCGCCCAAGGGCCGCCTGAATCTCCTCCGCCGCGGCGGCCGGCGTTCGCTCCGTCATGTCGATCCGGTGGACGTTCGGCAGCTTGCGCATCCAGGTCATCTGCCGCCGCGCGTAGTTGCGCGACCGCTGCTGCATCCGGTCGACGTCGCCCTCGAGCAGCTCCGAGAATCCGAGCGCCTTGCGGGCGGTGTGCGAGGGGCCGAGCTGTTCGGCGCGCCGCACCTCGTCCTCCGCGCCGGCGGCGACGATCGCGTCCACGCGCTCGTCGATCCGGCGATACAGCCGCTCGCGCTCCATCGTCAGCCCGAAGATCGCAGTCGGATGGCGGGTGTCCGGCGACCACAGCTCCGAGGTCTCGGTGTTCGGTGGGACCTTCTCCAGCGACAGGTCCGCAAGCGCGGCGCGTAGGTAGAGGCCGGTGCCGCCGAGCACGATTGGCCGCCGGCCCGCGGCCAGGGCGTTGTCGATCTCCGCGTGCGCTCGCGGCATGTAGTCGCCGAGGGAAAACGGCTCGGTCAGCGGGACGACCCCGACCATGCGGTGCTCGAGGCGCTGCTGCTCCTGCTCAGTCGCGGTTCCCGTGAGGGTAGAGAGGCCTTCGTAGACCTGCAGCGCGTCGCAAGAGATCGCGACGGGGTCCTCCCCACTCTCACGCAGCCGGTCCGCCAGCTCCAGCGCCACCGCCGTCTTCCCGACGCCCGTCGGGCCAAACAGCGCGACTACCCGTGTCAAGCGCCCACGCGAGCCAGCAGCGACTCGTGGCCGGCGAGCGTGGTGCTGGTGGCCGAGGTGACCTCGACGTCGGTCATCTGGCCCGGTTGCGCGAGGCCCTCGAAGTTGATCGTCTTGCCGTGGGCGGTGCGGCCGCGGATCCGGGACGGATCGGTCCGCGACGGGCCCTCGACCAGGACCTCGACGGTGCGGCCGACGAAGCGCTGGGTGCGCTCGGTGGCGAGGCGCTGGACGGCCTCGACCAGCCGCTCCATCCGCTCGCGCTTGACGGCGTGCGAGAGCTGCCCCTCGAGATCGGCGGCCACGGTGCCGCGCCGCGGCGAGAAGATGAAGGTGAAGGCCGAGTCGTAGGCGACCTGCTCGACAACCTCCATCGTCTCCTCGAACTCGGCCTCGGTCTCGCCGGGGAAGCCGACGATGATGTCGGTCGTGATCGAGCAGTCGGGGACGATGTCGCGGATCAGCGCGACGCGGTCCATGTAGCGCTCGCGGTTGTAGGTGCGGCGCATCGCCTTCAGGACGCGGCTGGAGCCGGACTGCAGCGGCAGGTGGATGTGCGGGCAGACGCTCGGCAGCTCGGCGTGGGCGCGGATCACGTCCTCGCGCATGTCCTTGGGGTGCGGGCTGGTGTAGCGGACGCGGTCGATGCCGTCGATCGCGTCGACCATCCCCAGCAGCTCGGCGAAGGTCGCCTTCGCGCCGACCGGCAGGTCGCGCCCGTAGGAGTTGACGTTCTGGCCGAGCAGCGTCACCTCGCGCACGCCGTCGGCGGCCAGCCGCTCGATCTCGGCTACCAGCTCGTCGGCCGGTCGCGAGACCTCGCGCCCGCGGGTCGACGGGACGATGCAGTAGGAGCAGACGCAGTTGCAGCCGACCGAGATCTGGACCCAGCCCTGGAAGTCGCGCTCGCGCTTCGGCGGCAGGTGGCCGGTGAAGCCCTCGAACTCGAAGTAACCCTGGGCGGTCAGCTGGTCGCTGTTCAGGAACTCGGCGAGCCGGTGGACCTGCCCCGGGCCGAAGGCGACGTCGACGAACGGGAACTGCTCGAAGACCTTCTCCTTCAGCGACTGCGACCAGCAGCCGCCGACCCCGACGATCCGCGTCGGATCCTCGCTCTTGAGCCGCTTCGCCTCGCCGAGGTGGCCGATGAAGCGGCTGTCGGCCGACTCGCGGATCGAGCAGGTGTTGAAGAGGATCAGGTCGGCGTCGGCGCGCTCCTCCGACTGCTCGTAGCCGAGCGAGTCGAGCATCCCCTTCATCCGCTCGGAGTCGTGCTCGTTCATCTGGCACCCGAACGTCGTGAGGTGGTATCTCCTCATCGGAGGAAAGCTACCGAGGAGGCGTCGACCAGAACCCCGAGGGCACTGCGTACCGGCCAGATGGCTCGGGGGTCTGGGGGCGTGAGCCCCCAGAGGACATCAGTGAGCGATGTCGGTGGCGCGCGACTCGCGGATCACCGTGACCTTGATCTGGCCCGGGTACTCCAGCTCGCGCTCGACCTCGCGCGCGATCTCGCGCGACAGGATCGTCGCCCCGTCGTCGTCGATCTCTTCCGGCTTGACGATCACGCGCAGCTCGCGGCCGGCGTGCATCGCATAGACCTTCTCGACGCCGCCGTGACGGGCGGCTACGCCCTCGAGGTCGTGCAGGCGCGCGACGTACTGCTCGAGCGAGTTGCCACGCGCGCCTGGCCGCGCGCCGGAGAGCGCGTCGGCGATCTGGACGATCACGGCCTCGACGGTTTGCGGCTCGACCTCGTTGTGGTGGGCCTCGATCGCGTGGGCGACGGCGTCGGACTCCTTGTAGCGGCGGGCCAGCTCGGCGCCGACGAGCGCGTGCGGGCCGTCGACCTCGTGCGAGACCGCCTTGCCGACGTCGTGCAGCAGCGCCGCGCGCGCGGCGATCTTCGGGTTGGCGCCCAGCTCGTCGGCGGTCAGCGTCGCCAGCCGCGCGCTCTCGACCGAGTGGTCGAGCACGTTCTGGCCGTAGCTGGTGCGGAAGCGCAGCTGTCCAAGCAGTCGCGTCAGCTCGGGGTGGACGGTGCCGACGCCGGCGTCGAGCGCAGCCTGCTCGCCAAGCTCCACGATGCGCCGGTCGAGCTCCGAGGCCGCCTGGCCGTAGGCCTCCTCGATCCGCGCCGGATGGATCCGCCCGTCGGCGAGCAGCTTCTCGAGCGTCAGCCGCGCGATCTCGCGCCGCACGCCGTCGAAGCCGGAGAGCAGGACCGTGCTGGGCGTGTCGTCGATGATCACGTCGACGCCGGTCAGGGTCTCGAGCGCGCGGATGTTGCGTCCCTCGCGGCCGATGATGCGCCCCTTCAGCTCGTCGGAGTCGAGGTGGATCGTCGTCACCGTCGACTCGGACGAGTGACCGCTGGCGATCCGCTGCATGCAGGTCGCCAGGATGCTGCGCGCGCGTCGCTCGGCGTCGTGGCGCGTCTCCTCCTCGACCTGGCGGATCGTCCGCGCGCGCTCGTGGCGCAGCTCGTCCTCGAGCTCCGCGAGCAGTGCTTGGCGCGCCTCAGCGATGCTCAGGCCCGCTGCTCGCTCCAGCTCGCGCAGCTGCCGCTGACGGCTGTGCTCGAGCGCGGTTCGCGTCTCGTCGAGCTTGCGCTCCTGCTCACGCAGCCGCTCCTCCCGCCGCACGAGCTCCTCCTCGTGGACCGGATCCGGCGCGACAGGCTCCGACCTGTGCGGCTTCGGATGGCTGGGCCGGCGGGTGCTCGGTGGCTTGACGGTTCGACCGCCGTTGGCCAAAACCGGGCGTCGACGGACATGCGGCGCAAGCAGCACCACCGCCCCCGACACAGTTGCCGCGACGAGCGCCGCCAGCAGGATCTCCATCTCGCAATCTCCTTGGAGTCGGCCAGCGAATTGGCCGCTTGGAGACCAGAGTAGTGAGGATCGATCCGCTCCGCAAACACAGGCTTACGCACTGGATAAGCCCATGACCCTCGCTACGCCTACTTGTCTATTCGGCTGAATGGGAACGAACGGCGTCGTAGGCGAGCTCCGGCGCATAGCCCTTGCGAACCAGCATTCGCCAGGCACGGTCACGCGCGCGATCGTCCGCTGGCGGTTCGCGCACCTTGTCGGCGAGCAGCGCCAGCGCCGAATCGAGCTCATCGTCACGGTCCTGGGCGGCCAGGGCAGCCTCGACGAGCTCGAGCGGAACGCCACGCCGCAGCAGGTCGCGTTCGATCCGCTCCATCCCCCACCGCTCGAGTGTCCGCTTGTCCTCGCTGAACCGCCGCGCGAACCGCGCGTCGTCGAGCAAGCCGTCCCGCTCGAGCTCGGCGACGGCCGCGTCGATCGCCGCCGGCTCGACCAGCTTGCCCTCGAGATAGGCTCGCAGCTCCCCGACCGTCCGATCGCGGCGGTTCAGCGCCTTGTACGAGAGATCGAGCGCCCGCTGCGCGTCCGTCATCGCTCTCTCAGGCAGCCTCGCGGACCTCGCCGGTCTCCGGATCGACGCCTGCCGGCGGCTCGACGGCGGCGATCGGCGCATCCTTGCCGAGCCCGACGATCGCGATGACCTTCTGCTCGATCTCGCCCATCAGCTCGGGGTTCTCGCGCAGGTAGCCCTTGGCGTTGTTGCGTCCCTGGCCGAGCCGCTGATCGCCGTAGGAGAAGAACGAGCCCGACTTCTGGACGATGTCGTGCTCGATTCCCAGGTCGAGGATGCAGCCCGCGGTCGAGATCCCCTGGCCGTACTCGATGTCGAACTCGGCCTGGCGGAACGGCGCCGCGACCTTGTTCTTGACGACCTTGACGCGGACCCGGTTGCCGACCGCCTCGGTGCCCTCCTTGAGCGTCTCGATCCGCCTGATGTCGAGCCGCTGCGACGAGTAGAACTTCAGCGCGCGTCCGCCCGGCTGCGTCTCCGGCGAGCCGAACATCACGCCGATCTTCTCGCGGATCTGGTTGGTCAGCAGGCAGAGCGTGTTGGCGCGGTTGAGGTTGCCCGCCAGCTTGCGCATCGCCTGGCTCATCATCCGCGCCTGGAGGCCGACGGTCTGATCGCCCATCTGGCCCTCGAGCTCGACCTTCGGCGTCAGCGCGGCGACCGAGTCGATCGCGACGACGTCGATCGTGCCGGAGCGGATCAGCATGTCGGCGATCTCGAGCGCCTGCTCGCCGTAGTCGGGCTGCGAGACCAGCAGCTCGTCGACGTCGACTCCGATCCGCTTGGCGTAGATCGGGTCCATCGCGTGCTCGGCGTCGATGAAGGCGCAGATGCCGCCCCGCTTCTGGGCCTCGGCGAGGACGTGGTAGACGAGCGTCGTCTTACCGGAGGACTCCGGGCCGAAGACCTCCACGATCCGGCCCTGCGGCAGGCCGCCGACACCGAGCGCGATGTCGAGCGAGAGCGCGCCGGTAGGGATCGCCTTGACGCGCACGGCGGCGTTCTCGTCGCCCATCTTCATGATCGCGCCCTCGCCGTGATCCTTGCGGATCTGCGCCAGCGCGCTGTTCAAAGCGGCGTCGCGGGCCTTGGCGGCCTTCTCCTGGTCCTTGTCCATGACGTCTCCTCTGGTCTTCAGAAAGTCCCCGAAACGGGAGACCAGAGGCTAGGCGGGCGATCGGACGACGAACATGCGTTCGTGCAACAGCTCTGTCACGGGAGGGTTACAGCAGAGGTTTGCCCTCGAGCAGGCGGCGCAGCAGGTGCAGCGCGACGGTCGTCGCTCGGTCACGGACGTCGGCTCGGTCGCCCGGCAGGCGGATGCCGCGCACGAGTGCCTCTCCACCACTGCCCTTGACGCACCAGAAGACAGTCCCGACGGGCTTCTCGGCGGATCCGCCATCCGGTCCGGCAATTCCCGTGGTCGAGATCGCGAAGTCGGCGCCGAAGCGCTCCAACGCGCCGTCGGCCATCGCCTCGGCGACCTCGCCCGAGACCGCTCCATGGCGTTCGATCAGCTCCGGATCGACGCCCAGCAGCTCGACCTTGGCCTCGTTCGCGTAGGAGACCACTCCGCCGAGGAAGCGCCCGGAAGAGCCGGGGCGCTCAGTCAGCCGTGCCGCCAGGAGACCCCCCGTGCACGACTCGGCGACGGCGAGCTGGCGCTCGCCGAGCAGGTCGTCGACCCTGTCCTCGATCGAGGAGCCGTCGGTCGAGAAGAGCGTGTCGGCGTGGCGTTCGGCGATCAGCGCCGCGAGCGCCTCCCATGCCGTGGCGGCGGCCGGCTCGTAGCGCGTCACCACCTCGACCTCGCCGCGGCGCAGGCAGGTCGTGATCTCGAGCGCGTCGAACTGCTCGATCCGCTGCTCGGCCACGCGCAGCGTCTCGGCGATCTCCGACTCCGGAATCCCGAACAGCCGCAGCATCGTCTGCTCGTAGTCGGTCGCGCGAGCGAGCACCGCCTGGAAGGGCTCGGACTCCAAGACCGCCGGCCACATCGCGTGCAGCTCGCGTGGCGGACCGGGCAGCACGACGATCGCCGGCAGCCCCTCGCCGGCCGGAACGACCATCCCCGGCGCCGTCCCCG
>DASTKX010000056.1:0-11577 GCA_035715585.1 Thermoleophilaceae bacterium | reverse complement strand
CTCGACAACTGGCTGTGGAACCGCGGCCAGCAGCCGCGCTACAAGGCGATTCCGCGCCACCGCACGCGGACCACCGCCTACTGAGCCGCGAGGCTGAGCAGCGGGCTGCTCAGCCCGCGGCGGGGTCGTTGCCTGCGCCGCGGCTCAGCGGGCGGACCTCCGCGCCGGCCTCCGGCTGCTTGCCGGTCAGCTCGGCGACCAGCTCCTCGAGCTCGCCGATCCGCTCGGCCATTCCCATGAGCGCGTCGGCGACCGGGTCCGGCAGGTGGGCCCAGTCGGCGTCCGGGCCCTCGGGGCGGCTGCCGTTGACGCGCACCGGATGGCCGGGGTTGCCGACGACCGTCGAGTCGGGCGGCACGTCGTGGATGACGACCGAGTTGGCGCCGATCTTCGCGCGGTCGCCGACGGCGACCGGGCCAAGCAGCTTCGCTCCGGAGCCGACGACGACGTCGTCGCCAACGGTCGGGTGGCGCTTGCCGCCCTCGAAGCCGGTGCCGCCGAGCGTCACGCCCTGATAGAGCGTCACGTTGTCGCCGATCTCGGCGGTCTCGCCGATCACGACGCCGGCGCCGTGATCGATGAACAGCGCTTCGCCGATCCGCGCGGCGGGGTGGATCTCGACGCCGGTGATCACCTTCGTCAGGTTGGCGAGGAAGCGCGGCACCACCGGGACGCCCGACTCGTGCAGAGCGTGCGCGACGCGGTGCGACAGCAGCGCCTGGACGCCGCCGTAGGTGAGCAGGATCTCGAGCCGGCCGACATCGTGCGCCGCGGGATCGCGCGCCTGGGCGGCGGCAAGGTCCTCGCGCACCTCGCAGGTAACGCGGGTGAATGTGTCGAGTCCCGGCATGACAGAAAGACTACGGGGCGAAGAAGGGCGCGCTGACGTAGCGCTCGCCGGAGTCCGGCATGATCGTGACGATCCGCTTGCCAGCCAGCTCGGGCCGCTTTCCGACCTCGATCGCGCCCCACAGCGCGGCGCCGCAGGAGATGCCGGCCAGCACGCCCTCGCGGACCGCGCACTCGCGCGCCGTCGCGACCGCGTCCTCGTCGGAGACCGCGATCACCTCGTCGAGGATCGCCCGGTTGAGCACGGCCGGCACGAAACCGGCGCCGATGCCCTGGATGCGGTGAGGCCCCGGCCTGCCGCCGGAGATCACCGGCGAGCTCGCCGGCTCGACGGCAACCACACGCAGCTCCGGGTTGAGCTCCTTCAGCCGCTCGCCGCAGCCGGTGATCGTGCCGCCGGTGCCGACACCGGCGACCAGCACGTCGACGCGGCCGTCGGTGTCGCGCCAGATCTCCTCGGCCGTCGTGCGGCGGTGGATCTCGGGGTTCGCCGGGTTCGAGAACTGGTCGGGGATGAACGCGGGGGCGCGTGCGTCGGCGATCGCGCGTGCCGCGGCGACCGCCTCGTCCATCCCCCCCATCGACTCCGTTATCTGGACCTCCGCGCCGTAGAGGCGCAGCAGGCTCTGGCGCTCGCGACTCATCCCCTCCGGCATCGCCAGCACGAGGTCGTAGCCGCGCGCCGCGCAGACGAACGCCAGCGCGATGCCGGTGTTCCCGGACGTCGCCTCGACGATCGTCGTCTTGCCCGGCTCGATCTCCCCCGCCGCCTCGGCCGCGTCGATCATCGCCACGCCGATCCGGTCCTTGACGCTGCCCGCCGGATTCCCCACCTCGAGCTTGGCGATCAGCTCCGCCTGGCAGTCGGGCGCGATCCGCCGCAGCCAGACCAGCGGCGTGTTCCCGATCAGGTCGGCCGGGTTGGAGGGGATCTCGTTGGCAGTGGCCATCAGATGTAGTACATCGGCGAGCCGACGTCGGACTCGCGCTCGGCGAGATCGGCGATCGAGGTGGCGCGCAGAACGGACGCGAGCGCGCCGGTGGCCTCGGTCCAGACCTGGTCGGTCGCGCCGGGGCCCGAGCCGAGCTCGCCGTCGAGCAGCTCCGTGACCTCGAGCACGGTGACCTCGGCCGGCGGACGAGCGAACAGGTAGCCGCCCTTGACCCCGCGCTGGCTCTGCAGGATCCCGGCGCGTCGGAGCGTCGCGAACAGCCCCTCGAGGAACTGAACCGGAATGTCGCGCGCCTTGGCGATCTCGCCGATCGGGACCGGCTCGCCCTCGCCGCGGCGGGCGAGCTCGGTGAGCGCGCGCACCGCATACGGCGACTTGGTCGTGATCGTCAGCACCGAAGGCGAGTGTAATGGCCGCGGCAGCCGCCACGACGGCGCTCGGCGGCAGCGTCGCTAGGTTGCTGGCGATGCGGAACCCCCTGCGCTCGGTCGCCCCGTTTGCCGCGCCGTTGACGTTGATGGCGCTGATCTACGCGTTCTCGGCGATGCCCAGCGACGGGACGGACCACGGCGTGCTCGTGCTGGTCCTGCGCAAGCTGACCCACTTCGGCGAGTACTTCGCGCTGACGGCCCTCTGGTGGTGGGCGCTGCGAACGCAGGTCGGCGGGCGGCGAGCGCTAGCTCCGGCCGTCGCGATCGCGATCGGCTATGCGATCACCGACGAGATCCACCAGACCTTCGTCGACGGCCGTGTCGGAACCTGGCGCGACGTCCTGATCGACTCGGCGGGGGCCCTGACCGCGGCCTGGCTGATCGCACGCGCCCGCAAGCGCAAGCGCGCCCCCGTCGCGGCCTAGATCCAGCCGCGGTTGGTGGCGGTTAGGACCGCCTGGGCGCGGTCGGCCGCGCCGAGCTTCGCGTAGGTGTTGTGGAGATGCGTGCGCACGGTGCTCGTCGACAGCTCGAGCTCGCCGGCGATCTGCTTGTAGACCTTGCCCTCCGCGAGCTTGCGCAGCACGTCGAGCTCACGCTTGCTGAGCGGGCAGGGGTCGACGTGGCGGCGTCCGCCGCCGTTGCCGTCGGCGCCATAGGGAAACTCGTACATCAGGCTGCGCAGCGCGTCGGGCGCCAGGTCGAGCGCCATGCCGGCGCCCAGCAGCTCGTTGCGGTCGATCGGCTCGCCCTGCCCGTAGTGCGCGAGCATGTCGGCGAGGCGGATCATCGCCGCCTGACCGTCGGCGTCGTCGGAGTGGTGGCGCTCGATCGACGTCGCGAGACTGTCGGGCAGGCCCCAGCGGCGCGCCAGCACGCCGCCGACGACGGCGTGGTCGACGCCGAGCTCGAGCCGCTCGCGGTGGACGCGCTCGCCCGGCGTCCTGGCGTCGCCGTGGATCTGCTCCGGATAGGCGGGGTAGGACTGGACGAGCACGAGCTTGCCGATGTCGTGGACGAGCGCGGCGGTGAGCAGCGCGTCGCGGCCCTCGAAGCCGATCTCGCGGGCGATCTTGTCGGCCGCGGCCTGAGTCGCGACGGCGTGCAGCCGGAAGCGCTCCGGCATCACGTCCCAACCGGGGCTGCGCTCGAAGAAGTCGAAGGTCTGGGCGCGCTGGGCCAGCTGCTCGACCCGCTCGTAGCCGAGGATCTCGATCGCCTCGCGGATGTCGGCGACCTTGCCGCGACGCGGGGTCGGAGTGCCGTTGGCGATGCGCAGGACGGTCGCGACGAGCGCGACGTCGGACTCGATCGCCTCAACGATCTTGCCGGTCTCGGCCGGCGTCTCGCCGACGACGCGCAGGACGCGGGTGCGGGACTCTTCGAGCGCCGGAAAGGCCTCGAGCGCCTCGAAGGCGGCGGTCAGGCGGCGACCGTGGCCCTCGCTGGCGCGGCCGAGTCCCTTGGCGGCTGCGGCGGGAGTGTTGGAGATGAGCGTCTGCACGCGGGTCCTTGGGCGGTCCGACCCCTTGTGGAGCCGGTCACGGCATCTATCGGCGCCCCACGGAAAGGCTTGAGCGCCGGCAACGGGCCGCCCGGCTCTGTCAGGCGCGACATGAGCCTAGGAACGGGCGAGCGCGTCGTCGACGCGGGCAAGCGTCTCGTCCCGCCCGAGCGCCACGACCGACTCGAAGATCCCGGGTGAGATCGTGCTGCCGCTGATCGCGAGGCGAACCGGCTGGAAGACCTCGCGCGGCTTGACGTCGAGCCGCTCGACGACGGCGCGCAGCGCCGCCTCGACCCCCGCGTCGTCGAACGGGTCGACCTGGGCGAGCGCGGCGCGCGCGGCCGCCAGACGGTCGTGGGAGCCGTCGTCCATGACCTTCGCCCACGCCTTCTCGTCATAGGGCTGGCGCTCGACCAGGAAGCCGGCGAGCGGCCAGAACTCGTCGAGCGTCTGCAGCTTGTCCTGGGCGAGCGCCGCCGCCTGCTCGAGGCCGCCGCGGCCGAGCCGTTGCTCGAGCCGCCGCGCCAGCTCCGCCGGCTCCAGCTCGCGCAGGTAGCGGCCGTTCATCCAGCGCAGCTTCTGCTCGTCGAAGACGGCCGGCGACCTCGAGACGCGCGCGAGGTCGAAGCTCTCGACCATCTGCTCGGTGGTCATCAGCGTCGTCGAGTCGTCGAGCGACCAGCCGAGCAGGGCGATGTAGTTGCGCACCGCCTCCGGGAGGTAGCCGGCGTCGCGCAGCTCCTGGACCGACGCTGCGCCGTGGCGCTTCGACAGCTTCTTGCCATCGGGGCCGTGGAGCAGCGGCAGGTGGGCGTAGGTCGGCGGCTCGGCGTCGAGCGCCTCCAGCACGAGCAGCTGCTTCGGCGTGTTGGAGAGGTGGTCCTCGCCGCGCACGACATGGGTGATGCCGGCGTCGAGGTCGTCGATCGCAACCGCGAAGTTGTAGAGGACCGAGCCGTCGCCGCGGGCGATCACGAGGTCGTCGATGTGGACGTGGTCGAAGCGGGTGTCGCCGCGAATCACGTCGTGGACGACGGTCGTCCCCTCGTCGGGCACGCGCAGGCGGATCGCGCCGTCGCTCTCGGGCTCGCCGCGGAAGCCGCGCCCGGGGTGCTGCTCCTTCCAAGCCTTGACGTCCTCGGCGGCGGCGTTGGAGCGGTAGGCGTGGCCGCTGTCGAGCAGCTGCTGAAGTGCGTCGCGGTGGCGATCGGAGCGCTCGCTCTGGAAGATCGGGCCCTCGTCGAAGTCCAGTTCGAGCCAGCGCAGCGCGTCGAGGATCTGCTCGACGTTGGCCTCGGTGGAGCGTTCCCTGTCGGTATCCTCGATCCGCAGCACGAGGTCGCCCCCGGACCCGCGGGCGAGGAGCCAGTTGAACAGCGCGGTGCGCGCGCCTCCGATGTGGAGGGCCCCGGTGGGCGAAGGAGCGAATCTGACTCGGATGGACACGGGGGCGGCATGCTAATCGGCGCGCACGTATCTACCGCCGGCGGCCTGGTGAAGGCACACGGTCGCGGCATCGAGATCGGGGCCGACGCGATCCAGGTCTTCAACCAGTCGCCGCGGATGTGGAAGCCGACGCGCTGGCGCGACGACGACATCGCCGCCTTCGGCGAGTTGATGGCCGACGGCCCGATCGAGTCGATCGTCATCCACGCCGTCTACCTCGTCAACTGCGCCTCGAAGGATCCGGAGATCCGATCCAAGTCGCTGGCGTCGTTGAAGCACTCGCTGCGGATGGGTGACGCGATCGGCGCCGACGGCGTCGTGCTGCACCCCGGCTCGACCGTCGGCGAGCCGCACGAGGAGGCGCTGAAGCGGGTCGGCGACGCGCTCGCCGAAGCACTCGAGGAGTCCGACGCCTGCCCGCTACTGCTCGAGGACACCGCCGGGGCCGGCAACACGCTCGGCCGCTCGTTCGACGAGCTGGCGCGGCTGATCGAGCTGGCCGGAGGTCACGAGCGGCTCGGGCTCTGCCTCGACTCCTGCCACCTGCTCGCCAGCGGCTACGACGTCCGCACCGCCGACGCCGTCGCGAAGGTGATGGACGAGTGCGAGACGACGGTCGGCAAGGGCCGGCTGCGCTGCCTGCACGTCAACGACTCGCTGACGCCGCTCGGTTCCAACCGCGACCGCCACGCCGCGCTCGGCGAGGGCGAGATCGGCGCCCGTGGCTGCGGAGCGTTCCTCTCCGAGCCGCGCTTCGAGGACCTTCCAGCGATCTTCGAGGGGCCGGGGCTGGAGGGCAAGGCCCCCACCGCCGCGGACATCGAGCGGGCGCGCACATTGCGCCGCAACGGGCTGCGCGCCCGTGCCCGGCGCAAGTAGCCGACACGAACACCAGTCGAACGCTGTGTAACAACAGCTTGCCCTGGTGAGCGGCACGGTCTAGCCTGCATATCTGCATGGGACTGACCGCCAACCCCGACTTCCAGAGCTGGCTAACGCACTACGCCGCTCGGCACGAGTTGCTGCACGGTGATGGTCCCCCCTCGCCCGCCGGGATCTGCGACGGCTGCGGCGATCCGCTGGAGCAGCCCCCGTCCAGCGCCCCCTTCTGCATCGTCTGCCTCGCCGAGCAGTACGGTCGCGATCGCGCTCAATCCGCGGCGCGGATTGCCGCCGCGTTGCACCAGGCGATCGCCGAGGAAGCGGGCACCCCGCTCAGCGACGTCCGCGAGGCGATCGAGGACGTTCTCGAAGAGCTAGAGCCGGTCGCGTAGATCGAAGTCGGCAGCGCCTGGCTTCTCGAAGAAGCCCGGGTTGACGCACTCGAAGGCGTCACCGTGGCCGTCGTAGGCCCGCTCGACGGTCGAGCGGCAGCGTTCGAGCGGCATGCCGGTCATCTTGACGCCGCCGTAGCCGTGGCGGGTGCGCTGCGCGGCCTCGTAGACGGCGACGTCGATCTCGGCGCGGAAGACCTTGTTCATGCAGCCCATGTAGCGAACGCCGGTCTCCTCGTCGTCGTAGAGGTAGAGGAACTCGCAGCCGCTTTCGATGCAGCCGGCGGGATGGACGACGCGATCGCAGAAGGCGCAGCAGCGACGGCACTCGTGCTGCTCCCTCAGGTTCGGTATCGCGGTCGGCTCCACCCCGGTGAGGGTAGCTCGTGGCCGGTCAGGCGGCCATGGAAACGCCGGGCAATGCGCCCAGCTCGGCGAGGCAGGCGCTGTCCTCGGCCTTGATGCGGTACTCGTCGCCGAGCTTGAGGCTGCGCTGGCCGACGCGCAGCAGGAGCCGGTGGTCGCCGGGGAAGACCTCGACGACCTGCTTGAGCTCGTCGAGCAGACTCTCCGGAACGTCTCCGGGAACGTCGAGCGTGACGAGCTTGGCCATCCGCTTGACCTCCGGCTCGGCCGCGGCCTCGGCGGTCGCGAGCTCGACCTCCTCCGCTGTCGGCTCGAAGGCGGTCACCTCCTGGGCGACGAGCTTGACCTCCCCCGCCTCCTTCTTGTCGACGCGGCCGCGGACGGTGATCACCGAGTCGACCTCGACCTTGTCGGCATTGTCGGCGTAGACCTTGGCGAAGACGAGCATCTCGACCTGGCCCTCGAGATCGTCGAGCGTCGCGAACAGCATCGGGTCGCCCTTGCGGGTCCGGATCTTCTTGCACTCGGTAATGATCCCGCCGACGGTAACCCACTCCTGGTCCTTGCGATCGGGCAGGTCGGCGATCGAGCAGTCGACCTTGCGCCGCAGCGCGTGGCGGACCTCCTTGAGCGGATGGCTCGACAGGAACAGGCCGAGCGTCTCCTTCTCCCAGGCGTTCAGCTCCGGGCGCTCGTCGGGCAGCGCCGGGACCGGCAGGTCGGGCTGGCCGCCTGGCGCCCCGCCGGGCGCGGGCTCCTCGAGCTCGAAGATCGACCCCTGGCCGAGCGCGGCGTCCTGTTGCTGCTTCTGGCCCGCCCCCTGGGCCTGCTCGAGCACGGCGAGCATCCCCGTGCGAGTCGCCCCGGTCGAGTCGAAGGCGCCGCACTTGATCAGCGCCTCGATCGCCTTCTTGTTGACGGCACGGACGTCGACGCGGCGGCAGAAGTCCCACAGCGAGGCGAACGGACCGCCCTCCTCGCGCGCCGCGACGATCGCGTCGACGGCGGCCGAGCCGACGTTCTTGACGGCGTCGAGGCCGAAGCGGATGTTGCGGTCGTGGACCTCGAAGTTGTGGCCCGACTCGTTGACGTCGGGCGGCAGCACCTCGATGCCCATGTCCTCGCAGCAGCTGACGAAGAACGGGACCTTGTCCTTGGTCGACATCACCGAGGAGATCAGCGCCGCCATGTACTCGGCCGGGTAGTTGGCGCGCAGCCAGGCGGTGCGATAGGAGATCAGCGCGTAGCAGGCGGCGTGGCTGCGGTTGAACGAGTAGTCGGCCGCCGCCTCGTTGGTCTCCCAGAGCGAGCGGATGACGTTGTCCTGGGTGCCGCTGGCGCGCGCGCCCTCGAAGAAGCGCTCCTTCAGCGCCGCCATCGCGTCGCGGTTCTTCTTGCCGATCGCCTTGCGCAGGTCGTCCGCCTCGGCGCCGCTGAAGCCGGCGACCGACTTGGCGATCTGCATCGACTGCTCCTGGTAGAGGATCACCGAGTAGGTCGCCTCGGTGATCGGGCGCAGGCGGTCGTCGAGGTAGGAGATCTCGTCGGGCATGCGCTTGTTGCGCGCATAGGTGTCGATGTGGCGCATCGCGCCCGGGCGATAGAGCGCCACCAGCGCGACGAGGTCCTCGAACTCGGTCGGGCGGACCTTGCGCAGCGCGTCGCGCATCCCCTCGGACTCGAACTGGAACACGCCGACGGAGTCGCCGCGAGCCATCATCTCGTAGGTCTTGGGGTCGTCGAGCGGCAGCGACGCCATGTCCGGCTTCGGGCGGCCGGACTCCTCGATGATCCGCATGCAGTCCTCGATCACGTCGAGGTTGCGCAGGCCGAGGAAGTCCATCTTCAGCAGGCCGATCTCCTCGATCGGCTTCATCGAGTACTGCGTGACGGTGCGGTAGGCGCGCTCGCCATCGACCGAGGCGCCGCGATCCTCCATCAGCTGCAGCGGCACGATGTCGGTCAGCGGACGGTCGGCGATCACGACCGCGGCGGCGTGGATGCCGGCGTTGCGGACGATCCCCTCGAGGCCCTTGGCAGTGTCGATCACGCGCCGCGCGTCAGGCTCCTGGTCGTAGGCGCGCCTGAGCTCGGGCTCCTCCTTGAGGTACTCGTCGAAGCTCTTCGAGCGGCCCATCACCGGCTCCGGGATCAGCTTCGCCAGCCGGTCGCCGGTGCCGTAGTCGAGGCCGAGCACGCGCGCCGCGTCGCGGGTCGCGTTGCGCGGCAGCATCTTGCCGAAGGTGACGATCTGGGCGACCGACTCGCGACCGTACTTGTCGGCGACGTAGCGCATCACCCGCTCGCGGCCCTTGACCGAGAAGTCGATGTCGATATCGGGCATCGACACGCGCTCGGGGTTGAGGAAGCGCTCGAACAGCAAGCCGTAGGCGAGCGGGTCGACCTCGGTGATGTTCAGCGCGTAGGAGACGATCGAGCCGGCCGCCGAGCCACGGCCCGGGCCGACGGCGATGCCCGAGTCCTTGGCGTACTTGACGAAGTCCCAGACGATCAGGAAGTAGGCGTCGAAGCCCATCCGGCCGATCACCTCGAGCTCCATGTCCAGCCGCTCCATCGCCTCGGCCGGGATCGGGTCGCCGTAGCGCTCGCGCAGCCCCTGCTCGGCGAGCTGGCGCAGGTAGGCGCCCTCGAGCTCGCCGTTCGGCGTCGGGTAGCTCGGGATCAGCATCTTGCCGAGCTCGATGTCGATCGCGCAGCGCTCGGCGATCTCCAGCGTCGTCGGCACGGCGTCGGGCCAGGCCGAGAACTGGTCGACCATCTCGGCCGAGTCCTTCAAGTAGAACTCGTTGGTGTCGAAGGTCAGCTTCGGCTCGGCGAGCGTGCTCTTGGTCTGGACGCAGAGCAGCGCCGAGTGGTTCTCGTAGTCCTCGCGGCCGAGGTAGTGGACGTCGCCGGTGGCGACCAGCGGCCGGCCGACCTCGCGGGCGATCCTGACGATCCCCTCGTTGGCCTTGTCCTGTTCGGCGATCCCGTTCTTCTGGACCTCGAAGTAGACGTTGTCGGCGCCGAAGACCTGCATCAGCTGGTCGGCGTGGGCGCGCGCCTCGGCCGGGTTGTCGGCGATCAGCCGCTGGCAGAAGCGCGACGCCAGGCAGCCGGTGAGCGCGATCACGCCCTTGCTGTGGCGGTCGAGCAGCTCCATGTCGACGTTCGCCTTGCCGCGCTTGTAGCCCTCGAGGAAGCCGGCCGAGGTCAGCTTGACGAGGTTGCGGAAGCCCTCGTCGTCGGCGGCGAGCAGCGTCAGGTGGTTGCGCTCGTAGCGGACCGCCTCGGACTTCAGGTCGTCGACGTAGTAGGCCTCCAGGCCGACGATCGGCTTGATCCCGTGCTTCTTGCAGGCCTTGTAATGCTCGACCGCGCCGTTCATCACGCCGTGATCGGTCAGCCCGAGCGCCGGCTGCCCATAGGCGGCCGCCCGCTCGGCGAGCTTGTCGATCTTCGCGGCGCCGTCGAGCAGCGAGTACTCGGAGTGGACGTGGAGGTGAGCGCAGGTCACGGGACGTCGAATATACGCACGCGACAAGACGGCTCCGAACCGTTACAGAAGAGCTCCCGCTCTTTGCGGAAAGCGCCGGAATCGTTACGGCGGTGCGCTATTCGTCGTCGCCGGATGAGGCGAGGGCGATGCCGGCCGCGACGACGGCTGCGACGACGCCGGCGGCGATCAGCTTCGAGCGGTTCTGGCCGAGCTTGCGCTTGGCGACACGCGATCCGATCTGCCAGACGATCCAGCCGAGCGCGGTGTAGCCCTTGGAGCTCATTGCCCCGGGGTACCCCTATTGCGGATGTTGTAAGCCATCCGCGACTGGAGCGTCCAGAGCTCGATGAAGCCGGGGCTCGACTGCTGCGAGAAGAGCCCGCCGGACTCGCCGAAGCCGGCGAGCGCCTCGTCGTAGAGAGCGTTCGGCGAGCTGCGCGCGACGACCTGGGCGCGGCCCTTGAACAGCCGCACGGTGATCTCACCGGTGCACTGCTCGTTGACCGAGTCCATGTAGGCGTCGAGGTTCTCGCGCAGCGGCTCGTACCAGAGGCCGGCGTAGACGAGGAAGGCCCACTGCTCGTCGAGCGAGCGCTTGAAGCGGTTCTGGTGGATCGTCCCGACGAGCTTCTCGAGCTCCTGATGGGCCGGCAGGATCACGGCGGCGGCGGGCACCTCGTAGAGGTCGCGCACCTTGAGGCCGACGATCCGGTCCTCGATGTGGTCGACGGTGCCGACGCCGTGGCGCGAGGCGATCTCGGCGGTCCGGTCGATCAACTCGACGAGGCCGAGGCGCTCGCCGTTCAGCGACACCGGGCAGCCGCGCTCGAAGCCGATCGCGAGGTCCTCCGGCTCGTCCGGCGCGTCGCGCGCGTCGGCGACCAGCTCGAAGACGTCGTCGCGGGGCGGCTCGGCGAGGTCCTCGATCGGACCGCCCTCGGAGGAGCGGCCCCAGATGTTGTCGTCGATCGAATATGGCGCGGCCTCAGTACCACCCTTGACAGGTATTCCATGCTCGCGGGCGTAGGCGATCTCCTCCTCGCGGCCCATCTTCCAGTTGCGCACCGGCGCGACGATCTTCATCTCCGGCGCGTAGGCGAGCACCGCCGAGTCGAGCCGCACCTGGTCGTTGCCCTTGCCGGTGCAGCCGTGGGCGACCGCGTCGCAGCCGTGCTCGCGCGCCTTCTCGACCGCGACCTTGGCGATCAGCGGGCGGCCGAGGGCCGTGAACAGCGGGTAGCCGCCGCCGTAG
>DASTKX010000055.1:0-40922 GCA_035715585.1 Thermoleophilaceae bacterium | reverse complement strand
GACCTCCGCCCGTGGATTGACCTCCGCCCGCGCCTGGGGCGGGGTTCTCCGGCCGCGAGGCCCCCTGCCTGGGCGCTGCCGCGGGTATTCCTGATCCGAGCGCCCAATCCAAGGAACGCCGAAACGCGGCCTCCCGTAGATCATCAGGTACCCCGGCCCGCTCAACCGCCTCAAGGGCGGTCTTGATCCTTCCCGCAAGATCGTCAACCTCAGCCATGATCCGCAAACATATCTCTCACCCCGGTCGAACCCATCAACCAACTGGGCCCATGCGGGCAATCGTTGCCCGATAGCACCCGGGTCCTCACCGATCGGCCGGCATCCGACCCGATTCGGGAGTGCCGCGCCACGCCGTTACCCACTCATTGAAGCGCCTCTAAGCCGATGCGGAGCCCGCAGGCCGGCCGCCTGTCACGCCGGAGGTCGCCGGTTCGAGTCCGGTCGCTCGCGTTTCGCTGGGTGCGCGTCATTTGCTAGCCGGCCGCGCCGAGGTGACCCGTCTCGTTGAACGAGCGGACGGTCCAGTGGTCGTCGGCGTCGACGATCAGGCGGGTGATCGAGCCGTTCTCGGCGTGGATGAAGGCGAAGCCGCGGCTGGCCGTCGCCTGGCGGCAGACCTCGCCGATCACGCCGCCGTGGACGAAGGCGACGGCGGTCTGCTCGAAGTCGATGCTCTCGGAGACCAGCGCGATGCCGCGGCGGACGCGGTCGGCGAAGCCGTCGAGCGGCTCGGCGCCGGGGATCGCGTCCCAGCGCTCGTCGCGCAGCACCTGGAGCGCCAGCGGGTCCTCCGACGCCAGGCGGGTCCGTAGCCCCGCCCCGTCCCAGGCGCCGAGCTCGACCTCGCGCAGGTCGCGGACGACGCGCGGGGCGATCCCCGTCCGCGTCGCGAGCGGCGCCGCGGTCTGCTCGGTGCGGCGCAGCCCGGTGACGAAGATCGCCGCCGGGCGCTCGCGCGTCAGCTGACGGCAGACGGCCTCGGCCTGACGCCGGCCGAGCTCGTTGAGGTCGGGGTCCGACCCGTCGAAGGCGACCGGCTCGGCCTGCTCGCCGGGGCCGCGGATCGTCGCGCCGTGGCGCACGAGCAGCAGCTGGGTCGTCGCCGGCGCGACCTCGAACGGGCGGTGCGAGAACGCCTGCTCGGCGAAGAAGCGGCCCATCGCCCGCCCTCCCTCAGGCGGCCGGCGGGTCGCCGACGGCACCGAGCCGGCCGCGGTTCGGCTCGCGGCAGAGGTAGCTGTCGTCGAGCACGGCGAAGTCGCTCCACCAGTGGTCCATCATCCCGTAGCCGCGCTCGCCGTCGCACTCGTAGCGGTTGAAGGTGAAGTACTGGCGCGACTCCTGGCCGCCGGCGGACTGGATCATCGTGATGACGTTCATCAGCTCCTGGCGCAGCTCGAAGGAGCGGCCGGACTGGTCGTGAGCCTCGATCGTCGCCGCGACCGGCGGGCCGCCGGGGAAGGCGTAGCGCGGCGAGACGCGCATCTCGCGCAAGAGACTGGAATCGCCGTCGCGCTGGGCGAAGCCGTAGAGCTGGTTCTCGCCCTCGACCGGCAGCGCCATCCCCTCGAAGGTGAGGCCGCTCGGGAACTGCGCGGTGATCCAGTGGTTGGCGGTGAAGTAGCTGTTGTCGCGGCGGCCCCAGCCACGGTCGCGCTCGCCGAGGCCGTCGAACTGGAAGCGCTCGTCGCCGACCGCGATCGTCCCCCAGACCCGGCCGGGGTGCTGGTAGTGCCAGCTGCGCGCGCTGTCCTGCCACTCCCAGTTGTAGACCGGCGTCGCCGCCTCCCACTGCAGCTCCGCGGTCGCCGCGCCGTCGGAGAAGCTGACGCTCCAGCGCTTGTAGGGCTCGACGACCTGGAAGCGCAGCGGGCCGAAGCCGCTGCGCTCGCGGCCGATGTCGGCGGCAATCGGGATGTCGAACTCCTCGTACATGTGCAGGAAGCGGTTTCCCTTGCCGATCGCAAACAGGACCTCGCCGTGCTGGACGTTCGGCCGCACGCCGAGCCAGGCGATCCCGTACAGCTCCTGGGAGTGGTCGAAGAAGTTGAGGTACCAGCTCTCGCGCCAGAACTCGTCCGCCCGGATCCCGTGGGGGAGCTCGTCGAAGTGCGTGATCATCGTGAGTAGGGGGTCAGGACGTGTGGGGACTCGCCGGTCACGAAGGCGTTCAGCTTCAGGTAGAACGGCATCTCGCCGCCGCGCTCGAAGATCGGCTCGAACCACTGGTCCCAGTAGGGCTCGGTCAGCCGCTTGTAGAGGTCGAAGACGCCCCGCGCGGTGGCGAAGTCCGCCCCGGCGCCGGAGACGACGCGCGCCATGAACATCCCCTTCTGGAAGTGACCGGCGGCGACGCGCTGGCGGGCGTCCCAGGTCACGAGCTGGAGGAACATCTGCTCCTGGATCTCCTCGGCGGCGTGGCGCAGCGCGCGGACGTCGGAGAGCGGAACCGCCTTCAGCTCGCCGTCGGACCACTCGTCCTCGCCACGCGTGAACAGCGACGCCGCGACGACCTTGTTCGGCGTCCAGGTGTCGGCGTAGAGCGTGCCGAAGCGGTCGGCTTCGAAGCTCACGCCCTCGACGACGATCGCGATCGACAGGTTGGGATGCGGGAACCGCTCGTCGGGCAGCTGCCAGCGCTGACCGCCGGGGATCGGGAACTCGGCGAACAGCGACCAGCGCAGGTCGCTGCAATCGAGGAAGATCAGCGAGCGGTTCTCGCCAGCCGGATAGGGGCCGTGCATCATCAGCGCGTCGCGCGTCTCGGCCTCCATCAGGAACGAGAGCGCACGGATGCTCGCGTAGAGGCCGAGCACCTCCTGCGCGGTGTCGCCGTCGACGCCCTCGGCGGCGTCGGCGACAGCGGCCGCCTCGTCGTCGGGGAGGATCTTGTAGTCGGCGCCGAGCCCGCTCGTCCGGCTCGGATAGGCCCAGCCGTCCTGGCGGTAGGCGCAGCCCCAGTCGTAGGCGAAGCGCATCGCGTCGGCCGCATCGGCTTCGGTGAGCGTGACCTCGTCGACCTTGGCGATCAGGTCCGAGTCGCGCTCGCCCTCGGCCATCGTCAGCCACATCTCGCGGCCCCACGTCGTGACGATCGCGGTGCCGGACATGTGCAGCCCGGTCGCGCGACCCAGGATCCGCTGGTTCCGCGCGCCGAGCTCCTGCTCGGTCCCGAACGAGCGGACCCCCGCGATCATCTCCGGATAGGTCTGCAGCATCAACGGCCAGGAGAGGTGGAAGTAGGCCGGCTCGTCGTAGAGCTCGGACTTCTCCTCTCCGACCGGCCTCACGTCGGTCATGAAGTGGTAGAGCTGCTGCTCCTCCAGAGCTAGGAGGTCCGCGTCGTTCGGGGCCTGGACGGGCATCGTCTACTTGCTCCTCTCGTCGGCCGGGAACTCCTGGTCCCACTTCGCCTTGAAGAAGCTGACGAAGTCGTGCTCCGGCGGGTAGTAGGCCTTGGGGTCCTTCGGGACGTTCTCCTTGGTGATCAGGGTCGTCTCGAGGAACGGGATCGGGTACTGCTCCTCGACGGCGTCCGAGTCGGGCGGGAACGGCTTGTCGCGGGCGAAGTGCTCCGCGGCCATGTCGAGCGCCATCCACGAGGTCGACTCGACGGCCATCTCGGCGACCGCGTCGATCGAGCCCTTGCGGATCGCCGCCAGGTTGACCAGCGTTCCGTAGGCGGCGGCGATCAGCGGCCGCTCCGGGTACTGCGACCCGGGACGCTTGGCCTGGACGGTCGCGGCGAACGCGAGCTGGGTCGGATCGGTCGTCGTCCAGAAGCCGCCGAGGTTCGGATAGCGGGTCAGCAGCGCGTTGGCCTGCTGGCGCGTCCGGCCGAGGATGTCGGCGAGGTCGGCCTCGACCGGGATCGGCGTGATGCCTGGGGCCTTGGCCTCCAGCTCCGACAACAGCTTGTCGACGCGGATCTTGATCGCGTAGAGCGACGGCAGCGTGCTGTAGGCCAGCGTGCCCTTGCCGTTCATCTTCTCGATCACGTAGTCGGTGAGCACGCTGGCCAACTCGAGCTCGCGCTCGGTGATCTGGGTCGAGAAGAGGTCGGTCGGGGTGACGAGGCCCGTGGTGTTGATCCACGGGATGCCCTCCTTCTTGGCCCGCTCCATCTGCGCCTTCATCGGCGCCGACTCGGTCGCGACGCTGACCATCACGGTGGCGCCGCCGTTGAGCAGCGTCTCGGCGCAGCTCGTGAACTTCGCCGCGACGCCCTGGGCGTCACAGGTCTGGACCGACCAGCCGAGCTCCTTCGCCGCGTCCTTGACCGCCGCCTCGCTGCGCAGCACGATCTCCGACGGCACGACCAGCAGCAGGCCGACCTTCTGCTTCTCGAGCGCGACCGGATCGCCCTCCTCCTGGCCCATCTTCTTGCCGGCGGCGGCCGCCTCCTGGCGCTCGCTCGCCGATTTGCTCTGCTTGATGCCGCTCTCGCTCGAGCTGCTCGAGTCGTCGTCGCCACAGCCGGCGGCGACCGTCGCCGCGAGCAGCAGCGTCAGCAACAGCAGCCAGCGAATTCTCGGGATCCTCACCACGCACCTCTCCTCATTGCTTGACAGCGTTTGCGAGCGGCTCGTCGACCGCGTAACAGGCCTCGACGATCGCCGCCTCGTTGATCTCTGAGCCCCGCAGCTCGCCCGCCAGCACCCCGTCCCGGACGACCAGCACGCGGTCGCACAGCGCGACCAGCTCCGTGAAGTCGGACGAGATGAAGATGACCGCCTTGCCCGCCGCAGCCAGGCTGTCGACGATCTCGAACAGCTCCTCCTTGCCCTCGACGTCGATCCCCTGGGTCGGCTCGTCGAGCACCAGCACCTCCGCGCCCGCGGGCAGCCAACGGCCGAGCATCACCTTCTGCTGGTTGCCGCCGGACAGCCAGCGAACGGCCTGGCGGTCGCCGGCGGTCGCGATGCCGAGCTGCTCGATCATCTCGACGGCGCTGCGGTGCTCGCGGCGCGCGGACGGGACCGGCAGCCAGCCGAGCATCCGGTTGCGGGCAAGCGTGCCGAGCGTCAGGTTGCGCCGGACCGAGAAGTCGAGCACGTTACCCTCGCGGCGGCGGTCCTCGGGCAGCAGCACGATCCCCGCCTCGACCGCGCGCTTCGGCGAGGAGACCGACACCGCGCGCCCCGACACGCGGACCGCTCCCTCGCAGCGCCCCTCGGCGCCGAAGATCGTGCGCGCGATCTCGGTCCGCCCCGATCCGAGCAGGCCGGCGAGCCCGACGACCTCGCCGCGGCGGACGCTGAAGTCGACGGGGCGCGGCACGACGCGGCCGGTCAGCTGCTCGACGTCGAGCAGCGTCTCGGCGAGCGGGTCGGGCGCCGGCCGGTCGCGCTCGGCGCGCGAGCGGGCGAGCTCCTTCTGGCCGCCGGTGATCAGCCCGATCAGCTCGGAGCGCGCGAGCGACGCGGTCGGGCGCTCGTCGACCACCTGGCCGTCGCGCATCACGACGACGCGCTCGGTGACGGCGAGGATCTCGTCCAGGCGGTGCGAGACGTAGACCGTCGCGACGCCCTCGGCGGCGAGCGCGCGGATCACGGCGTGCAGGCGCTCGACCTCCTGCTCGGTCAGCGACGCCGACGGCTCGTCCATCACCAGCAGCCGCGCGTCCTGGGCCAGCGCGTGGGCGATCATCACCATCCGCTGGTCGACCGGGCTGAGGCTGTCGAGGCTCGCCTCCGGCCGGACGTCGGTGTCGAGCCGCTCGAGGATCGCCCGCGTCTCGCGGCGCAGGCGACGCCAGGCGACGAACGGGCCGCGGTGCGGGAAGCCGGCGCCGAGCGCGACGTTCTCGGCGACCGACAGGTTCCCGGCGAGCGCGAACTCCTGGTGGACGAACGCGAGGCCGGCCTTCGTCGCGTCGTGGGGAGACCCGATCTCCGCCGGCTCGCCGGCGATCGAGATCTCGCCCGCGTCGGCGTCGACCGCCCCGGCGAGGATCTTGATCAGCGTGCTCTTGCCGGCGCCGTTCTTGCCGACCAGGCCGACCACCTCGCCGGGCGCGACGCTGAAGTCGACGCCGTCGAGCGCGACGACGCCGGGATAGGACTTGCTCAGTCCGTGCGCCGAGAGAAGGGGCGCCGTGGCGGTCGCGGTACCGGTCATGCCGCCCGCCTGCCCGCGACGGTGACGAGCACGGCTGCGACCAGGACGCCGCCCTGGACGATGCTGATCACCGCGGTGGTGGCATCCATCAACGTGAGGCCGTTCTGCAGGACGGCGAGGAAGAGGATGCCGAGCAGCGTCCCGAGGACGTTGAACTGGCCGGGCCGGAACGCGGTCGAGCCGAGGAAGACCGCGGCGAAGGCCGGCAGCAGCAGCGGCGCGCCGAAGTTCGGCGACGAGTTCGCCGACTGGGCCGACAGCAGGATGCCGGCGATCGCGCCGGCGGCGCCCATGATCATGAAGCCGGTCAGGCGCAGCCGGCGGACCGCGATCCCGGTCAGGTAGGCGGCCTCGGGGTTGCCGCCGATCGCGTGCATGTAGCGCCCCTGCTCGGTGTGCTCGAGGTAGAGGTAGGTCGCGACGAACAGGACGATCGCGACGATCACCTGGATGTTGAGGCCGAGGAAGTTGCCCTGGCCGATCTGGATGTAGGCGTCGGGGACGCCCTCGAAAAGCGTCTGCTGGTTGGTGATCGTGAACTCGATCCCGGTGAGGATCGTCCCGACCGCGAGCGTGATCACGAACGACGGCGCGCCGAGGTAGGCGCTCAGGATGCCGTTGGCGGCCCCGGCGACGACGCCGACCAGGACGCAGAGGACGATCGCCAGCCGCCAGTCGACGCCCTCGACCCCGATCAGGGTGAACGCGACCGCGCCGCTGAGGCCGGCCATCGCCCCGAACGAGAGGTCGAACTCGTTCATCACCAGGACGACCGTCAGGCCGAAGGCCACCACCGCCAGTGCCGCCGACTGGGTCAGGATCGACTTCAGGTTCTCGCCGGCGAGGAAGTTGTCGGTCTCGAGCACCGCGAAGGCCAGCACGATCAGCACGAAGACGCCGAGCACCCCGAAGCGGGCGAGCACGCGCCCGGCGGATACGGACAGTCCAGCGGGGATCCGGGCCGTGGCCGTCGTCATCAGCCGTCGGCGAACGGGGTGAAGAGGTGCTGGCGGTCGCCGGCGATGAACTCGCCGAGCTTGCCGTAGAAGGGCATCGAGTCGGCGCTCGGGATCTTCTCGAAGCGGTCGCCCCAGACGGCGGCGCTCATCGCCCAGCTGCGCTCGACGAAGGCGTCGACCTCGGCGCGATCGCCGCCGGCTGCCGTCAGGAAGCGGCCTGGGAAGCGCATCTTCTGGCAGTAGCCGGCGACGGTCCGCTGCTCCAGCGACCAGCCGGCGAGCTGCAGGAACATCTCGGCCTGGATCTCGTCGCAGTGCTCGCCGAGCTCGCGGGCGTCGGCGACGTCGAGCGGCTGCAGCTCGCCCGGCGCCCACTCGTCCTCGCCGCGCGTCATCAGCGACGCCGCGACGACGTTGTCCTCGCTCCACGGCTCGACGTAGAGGGTGCCGAAGCGGTCGGCGGTCATCGAGACGTCCTCGAGCACCAGCGCGAGCGCGACGTCTCCGTAGGGGAACGGGTTCGAGCTCAGCTCCCAGCGCGCCCCCGGGATCGGGAAGCCCGGGAAGTGCGACCAGCGCAGGTCCTTGCACTCGCAGACGATCAGCTGCCGCCGGCCGTCGCCGTCGAGCGGGTACGGGCCGTGCTGCATCAGGCCCTCGCGCGTCTCGGCCTCCATCAGGAACGACAGCGCGCGGATCGCGCCCCACATCCGCAGCAGCCCCTGGGCGCCGTCGCGGTCGACCGCGACGGCCGCATCGGCCAGCGCGGTCGCGTCGCCGGGGTCGAGGATCCGGTAGTCGGACCCGAAGCCCGAGGTCGCGCTCGGATAGGGACGGCCGTCCTGGCGGTAGGCGACGGTGGTGTCGTGGTTGAAGGCGAGCAGCCGCGCCACCGCGGCGTCGTCGACCGCGTAGCCGGCCGCCGCGGCGACGGCCCCGGGGCCGTCGCCGCTCGCAGCGCCGGCGAGTAGCCACATCTCGCGGCCCCACGTCACCTGAAATGCGAGTCCGGACAGGTCGAGCGCGTTGCAGCGCGAGAGCACCCGACGCTGCGCCCGCCCGAGCTCGGCGCTCGGACTGCGCGACAGGACCGACTCGAGCACCTCCGGATACATCAACAAGAGCCCCATGAACGACATCTGGAAGCACTCGGGCTCGGGGTAGAGCTCCGACTTCACCTCGCCAACTGGCCGCACCTCCTCGAAGAAGTAGCGCTGCTGGCGCTCCTCCTCGCGGAGCAATCCGACGGCGTCTGGTGTCGCCTGGACGGGGATGCGGCGAAGCTACCCGCGGGCGCCCTCCACGCGACAGTGATCCCGCTCTATCAAGGGGCTGGCGAGGTGGTGCCACGACACATCGTCGCGCCCTCCCCCCGCGTCTACGCTCGCCGGAATCTGAGGGATCCAGCCCAGCTTCAACGCAACGGAGAGGTGCAGCGCAATGCGAATGTTCCTGGCGGTATTGGCCGCGATCGCGGCATTGACGGTCGTCGCTTGCGGCGACGACGACAACGGCGACAGCGGTAGCTCTGGCTCGGGCTCCGGCTCGGAGACCACGGCGTCGTCGGAGACGCTCTGCGGCGAGCGCAAGATCGGGATCTTCGTCCAGACGCTGCAGTCGACCGTGCTCGGGACCTGGACCGAGAACACCGAGCAGACGCTCGACGCGATCGGCTGGACTCACGAGACCGTCGAGGGCGCCGGCGACCCGGTCAAGTCGAAGCAGGCGATGCAGACCCTGCTCAACCAGGACGTCGACGCGATCCTCACGATCGCCCAGGACCCGGCGCCGATCGTCGACGAGCTCCAGCAGGCCAAGGAGGCCGGCATCCCGGTCTACGCGACATTCCTGGAGACGGCGCCGCAGGGCGCGGAGCTGCTGACCGCGACGCTCGGCGACCCGTCCGACAAGATGGGCTACAAGGCGGCCGACTACGTCGCCAAGAACCTGCCCGACCAGCCGATCATCGCCGACAACGTGTCGGCCAGCTACTCGGGCAACGACTTCGTGATGGCCGAGAAGCGACGGCTCGCGAAGTACGGACTGAAGTTCGACGACTACCGCGACATCTCGCTGACCAACCTGGTCGAGTCGGCCACTCAGAACGCCACGGCGATGCTGCAGGCCAACCCGGGTGAGATCACCTACATGGGCGAGGGCGACTTCGGCCCGCCGATCTACCAGGCGGTGTTCGACAAGCTCGGCCGCGACGACGTGACGGTGCTGAGCCGCTACGACATCGAGCCGACGCTCGAGCTGGTTCGCGCCGGCAAGAAGAACGTGGTCCAGGTCACGCGGACCCAGGACCACATGCTCAACGCCGTCGAGCGGCTGCTCAAGCACTGGTGCAACGACGAGCCGCTCGACACCAAGGACGACCTCTCGCTGCCGGGCTACACGGAGATCACGAGCGAGAACGTCACCGAGTCCGGCCCGACGTATCCGTTCGAGCCGGTGCTCGAGGAGCGTCTCGTCGAGTGGCAGGACGAGTTCGGCGGTAACTAGTGACGGGGGGCGCCCCAGCAGTCGAGAGCGAGCCGGCCGAGGAGGGCCGGCTCGCTCCTGAGCAGCAGAACCGCGTGCTGGCGATGCTCAGCCTGAGCAGCCCGACGGCGCGGCGCCAGGCGCTGCTGGTCGGGCTGTTCGTCGTGATGGTGGCGGCGTTCAGCATCGCCGACGCCGAGCACTTCCTCACCTGGACCAACTTCAAGAACGCCGCCAACCAGGTCCCGGTGCTGATGCTGCTGGCGGTCGGCGTGACCGCGGTGCTGCGGGTCGGAGAGTTCGACCTCGCGGCGCCGGCGATCGCCGCGCTGGTCTCTGGCGTCGCCGCGATCCTCGCGACGCAGGCGAGCGGCTTCGACACCGGCGGCGGGGTGCTGCTGGCGATGGCGGTGGGGATCGCCGTCGGCGGGCTGGTCGGCGCGACCAGCGGCGTCAGCGTCGCCTACGGCAAGGCGCCCTCGTTCGTCGTGACGCTGGCGGTCAGCTCGGTCGCGCTCGGCCTCGAGCTGCTGGTCCAGTCGAAGATCACCGGCGGGCTGACGCAGATCAGTGCGATCACCCTGCCCGAGACGCTGCGCGACGTCGCCGGCACGAAGATCGCCGGCCTCAGCCTGAGCCTCTACATCGCGCTCGGGCTGTCGCTGGTCGTCTGGCTGCTGCTGTCGCGCACCGCCTACGGCCGCCACGCCCACGCGACCGGCGGCAACGAGTCGGCCGCGCAGCTCGCCGGCGTGAGCGTCAACCGGATCAAGATCATCGCCTTCGTGATCAGCGGCCTGCTGGCGGGAGTCGCCGGCATCGTGCTCGTCTCCCAACAGGGCTACCTGCCGAACGCGACCGCCTCCTACCTGCTGCAGGCCTACGCGGCCGCCTTCTTCGGCGCGACAGCGGTCGGCAAACGCGGCTTCTCGGTGCCGGCGACGCTGTTCGGCGTGATCTTCCTGGCGACGCTGTCGAACGGGCTCGCGGTGCTCAACCAGCCGCTGTGGATCAGCAGCACGATCCAGGGCGCGGTGCTGCTGTTCACCGTGATGCTGTCGCGGTCGCGGACATGAGCGGAGCGCCGGCGCTGAGCGTGACCGGAGTTGCGAAGCGGTTTGGCGGCGTGCGGGCGGTGCGAGACGGGAACCTGACGGTCAGACGCGGCGAGCTGCACGGACTGGTCGGGCCGAACGGCTCGGGCAAGTCGACGCTGCTCAATGTCGTGTCCGGGCTGCTGCGCCCCGACGCCGGCAGCGTCGTCTTCGAGGGCAACCCACTCGAGCTCGGCCACTACCGCAAGATCCAGGACCAGGGCGTCTATCTGGTCCCGCAGGAGATGTCGTTCGCGCCGGACGACGAGGTCTGGGAGAACGTCACGCTCGGCGCCGAGCCGATCCGGCGCGGGATCGTCAGGCGCCGCGCGGCGCGCGCGGCGGCGGCGCGGGCGCTGCACCTGCTGGGGCGAGACATCGACGTCAACGCCGTCAGCGGCGCGCTGTCACCGGTCGAGCAGCGACTCGTGACGATCGCCCGCGGCGTCGTCCGCCCCGGCGTGCGGCTGCTGATCCTCGACGAGCCGACCGCCGGCCTCCCCCACCACGACGCCAAGCGGGTGATGGAGTCGCTGCACCAGATCGTCAGCCCCGACCGCGCGGTGATCCTCGTCTCGCACCACATCGACGACGTCGCCGCCGCCTGCCACGCCGTGACCGTGATGCGCGACGGCAAGACGGTCACCGAGCTGCGCGGCGAAGCGGTCCGCACCGACGACATCGTCGACCTGCTGGTCGCGGGCGCGCCGCTGGAGGCGATCCGCGACGAGAGCGCGGCGCCGGTCGAGGCGGGCGACGAGCTGATCGACGTCGAGCAGGCCGCGGGCCGATCGCTGCGCGGCGTCTCGTTCGCCGTTCGCCGCGGCGAGGTCGTCGGGCTCGCCGGCGTGCTCGGCTCGGGCAGCGGCGAGACGATCGAGTTCGTCTCCGGCCAGAGCCGGCCCGACGACGGGACCGTCCGCGTCGGCCGCGACGCCAGCGACCCGTCGACACCGCACCGCGCGTTCCGCGCCGGTGTCGGCTACATCTCGGGCGAGCGCGCGCGGCTGGTGATCGAGGACATGACCGTCGGCGAGCACGTCTCGCTGCCGGTCGTCGGCCAGTTCGGGCGGGTCGGCGTCGTCTCGCGCGGCCGCGAGCGGACTTGGGTCAACCGCAGCCTCGACGCGCTGTCGGTCAAGGGCGAGGGATCGGCGCCGATGCGCTCGCTCTCCGGCGGCAACCAGCAGCGCGCCCTGCTCGCCCGCTGGATCGGCGCCGACGTCGACGTCCTCGTCGTCGACCAGCCGACCGTCGGCGTCGACATCGCCGGCCGCGCCCAGCTCCTCCGCGCCCTGCGCGACCTCGCCCGCGAACGCGCGATCCTGCTCGCCGCCGAGCCCGAGGAGCTAGCCGCCACCTGCGACCGCGTCCTCTGCCTCCGCCGCGGCGAGATCGCCCGCGAGCTCACCGGCGACGACATCACCGAGGGCGCGATCATCAGGGCGATCGTCTAGCGCAGGCGGGCGTGCCGCCGGGCAGGCGGTGGCGGTTGTCGGCGACTAGGCGGTAGACGTGCGCCGCGATCCATGAGACCCCGGGCAGCAGGGTCGCTCGGCCGAGGAGCTTCCAGATCGACCCGGCAGCGATCAGGACCGCGGCAACCGCCTCGTGCCCGGAGCGGACGGCGCCATCGGTGTCGACCCACTGGAGGGCGTCGGCCGCCTGCTGCTCGGTCAGGCCCAGCTTGGCGAGGTCGGTGAGCTGCCAGGCCACGATGTCGGCGTCTGGCCGGAGCCGCTGCAGGAGGTCGACGCAGCTCGTGCAGAACGCGCAGTCACCGTCGTAGACCAGCACTGGACGGTTCAGCGGCGCGCGTAGCATCCCCATGAATCTAAGGATCGAGGACTGGCATGAGGATTCCCAACGCCGCACATGAGTCTCGGCCGTGGCGCATCCGCGAGTTCACGCGGGACTTCATTCTGGAGGACGTCTGGGCATTGCCCGCCCACGGCGGGCCCGAGGACTTCCAGAAACTGCTCGACCTGATGGCCTCATCCGACCCGGTCAGCTCGAACTCCCTCCCGACCCGCGTCCTATGGCGCCTGCGCGACCTGCTCGGCGCCGTGTTCCGCCTCGGCAGGATCTCGACCCCGGCCGACGGCGACAAGGGCAAGCTGCCGATTCCCGGCACCAACGAGATGTCGCTGGCCGAGCGGCTGCCCGACGACCTGTGCGGGACCGCGACCGGCATGCGCCTCGGCTCGCTGCCGTTCGACCCGCTCTACCGCACCGACGACGAGTTCGCCGCCGAGGTCTCCAACCAGACCGTCCACGGCGCGATGCACCTCGGCTGGGCCGACCTGGGCGGCGGCCGCTACCAAGGACAGATGGCGGTCTACGTCAAGCCACGCGGCCGGCTCGGCCAGGGATACATGACCCTGATCAAGCCCTTCCGCTACGCCATCGTCTATCCGGCGCTGATGCGTCAGATCGAGCGGACCTGGAACGCCCGCGCGTCTTGACCGACAACACTGAGTCAGGCTTGAGAACCAACGGCGGGCGGGTGGGACCTACGGGTCTCGAGCTCGGCCTCGGTCAGGCGGCGGAGGCGGCGACAGATCTGGCGGTAGAAGCGCAGCTGGTGGGTGCGACCGAAGAGGCGGAAGCCGAGCCGGATCGGGAGCGGGCCGCTGCGGGCCGGCCGAGAGACCGCACGGAGGTGGAACTCGACGTCGCCGGTGTCGAGCCACTTCCAGACCTCGTAGTGCATCCGTCCCTCCTCGAAGTGGCCGTCGAGGGTCACGTAGCTCCAGCCGAAGACCAGGACCTCGCGGCCGTCGAGCTCGCGTGTCTCCTCATAGTCCTGGTCGACCCTCACCCCGACCCAGAACCGCAATCCCTTGAACGAGATCCGCAACAGCATGTCCCGGCCCACGAGCGGCGCCGAGTCGTCGTACGTCGCGCTGACGACCCCCGGGTCGGCCAGCTGATAGCGCTCCATGATCTGCCGAGCGACCTGCCAGCTGCCACCCGCGACCGGCGGCCCCGAGGCCTCGCTGGGCAGCGGCTCGACCATGTCGTCGACGCGCCAGCCCCCCTCCTCGGCATGGTCGCCGATCTCGTTCTCGTCGAGGTTGGGACGCCGTCGCGCGAGGCCGCTCAAGCGCTCGAGCTCCGGGTCGCTGGGGCGCTCCTCGCCGGGCCGCCCAGGCAGCGCACGCTCCGGGACCAGGCGCGTGACGATCACGACGCCGCCCTCCATCGTCCCCTCGGTCAAGCCGACGACCCGCTGCAGGACCGAGGACCACATGTGCAGCTGGACCTCCTTCGAGATCCGGAGACGGTCATAGAACAGATCGCTGAAGCGGTCGCCGCTGCGAGCCCAGGACTCGATCTCGAACCACAGCGAGCGATAGTCGGCGCTGGCGCGGAACTCGATCTGTCCCGCCTCCAGATGTCCTGAGAGGGTCGCCAGCCGAAACGAGGTCGGCCCGACGGCGACGACCCGGACCGGGCCGTCCCACGGTCCCGGCATCCGAACCACATAGCGGTCGCCGACCTCCAGCCCGTCGCGCTCCTCGCCGATCTTCTGGAAGGTCGCGAACTCCGAGGGCGCGACGCGATCGAGGTCCGTGGCCATTCGATCCATCAGCTGCGTCGCGTCGAGCGTCGAGCCGACGATCCGGGTCCGGTAGATCCGGTGGACGAGCGGACCGACCCCTCCCTCCACACGCTGCAGCTCCTCCGGGTCGATCCCGGACGGCAGCTCGGGCGGTGCGTCCGCCGCCCAGGACCCGATCATCTCCCAGCGATGGATCGGGGTCGTGCTCCACATGTAGCGACTGGCGGCCAGCGCCACTCCGACCGGCCAGCGAGCCGCCGTCGCCCAGCGCTTGCGAAGGGTCTGGCGACTCGGCATTCCTCCGACCTACCCGCAGCCCAAGAGGCTAAGCGAGCCACCCCGCATCGGCAATCGGCTATCTGGGCACACTGCTGACATGGGCGCCCGCGCTACCGACCGCATCCCAGTCCGCAGCGAGCCCCTCTACGGCCTCTCGCTCGCCTCGATCCTCTTCTGCATCGTGCTGTGGAGTCGGGCCAAGACGATCGGCGAGGACGAGCGCGGCAACGCCGAGCGCCGCGCGCTCTTCGTCGGCCTATGGCCACCGATGTTCTGGCTGATCGGCGACACCATCCGACGCCGCGAAGAGCGAAGGCGGCGAGGCCTCCTCCAGCGCCTGAAGCACTAGGCGGCCCAGAGCGCCGGCTACGAGACCGCCGCGTCCTCGAGCTCCGCGCGTAGGACCTTCTTGTCGACCTTGCCGGTGGCGGTGCGGGGCAGGTCGAGCCGGAAGTCGAAGCTGGAGGGGACCTTGTAGCGGGCGAGGGCGGCGCGGCAGTGGTCGGTGAGCTCGTCCGCGGTGGCGGTGGCGGAGTCGGTGAGGACGACGGCGGCGTGGACCTCCTCGCCGCGGACCTCGTCGGGGCGGCCGACGACGGCCGCCTCGCGGACGTCGGGATGGCTGGCGAGGGCTTCCTCGACCTCGCGCGGGTAGATGTTCTCGCCGCCGCGGATGATCATGTCCTTGACGCGGTCGACGAGGAAGAGGTAGCCGTCCTCGTCGACGTAGCCGACGTCGCCGGTGCGCAGCCAGCCGTGCCTCAGCGTGTTCGCGGTGGCGGCCGGCGACTGGTAGTAGCCGAGCATCAGGTTCGGGCCCTGGATCGCCAGCTCGCCGGGCTCGCCGGGCTCCAGCGCGGCGCCGTCGGCGTTGACCGGGACGACCTTCTGGCCGCGCAGCGGCAGCCCGATCGAGCCGACCTTGCGCGGCCCCCAGTAGGGGTTGAGCGTCGAGACGCAGGTGCCCTCGGTGAGGCCGTAGCCCTCGAGGATGCGCAGGCCGAACTTGCTCTCGAAGCGCTCGAACAGCGCGCGCGACAGCGGCGCCGCGCCGCAGATCACGTACTCCAGCGAGCTCGTGTCGGCCTCGTCGGCGCCCGGCGCGTAGAGCAGCGCGGCGAGGATCGTCGGCACGCAGGAGAAGGTGATCGGCCGGTGCTCGGCGACGGTCGCCCAGAACGACGAGGCCGAGAAGGTCTCCCACATCGCGATCTCCGCGCCGACGACGATCGGCGTCAGCGTCGTCGCGACCTGGGCGTTGACGTGGAAGAGCGGCAGGATCATCCCGAGCCGGTCGCCGCGCCGCGCCGGCAGCAGCTCGGCGAGCCCCGTCGTGTCGGCGAGGTAGCTCGCGTGGGTGAGCATCGCGCCCTTCGGCTTGCCGGTCGTGCCCGAGGTGTAGACGAGCGCGGCGAGGTCGTGCGGCTGGATCGCCGGTCGCGGCGGATCCGCGCCGCCGCCGCGCAGGTCGCTCAGCCTCGCGCCCTCGCCCTCCCCACCGAGCAGGAGGACGTCGCGCAGCGCCGGCAGCGAGTCGCGGACAGTGGCGAGCTTGGCCGCGCAGTCGCTGTCGCAGAAGGCGACGACGGCGCCAGAGTCGGCGATCACGAAGGCGGCCTCCTGGGCGGTGAACTGGTTGTTGACCGGCCCGAAGACGGCGCCCAGCTTGACCGTCGCCCACCACGCCTCGAGGTACTCGATCGAGTTGCCGGCATAGACGCTGACGACGTCGCCCTGGCGCACGCCGAGCTCGTGCAGGCCCGCCGCCGTGGCGTCGGTGCGCGCATCGAACTCGGCGTAGGACAGCCGCTCGCCTGCGCGTCGCACGAACCCGGCCGAGCCCAGCTCCGCGGCCCGTGCGCGCAGCAGCTCGGGCAGCGTCGCAGCCTCTGTGAACGTGGCCGTCACGGCACGCTCAGCGCTCTGCCACGTCCTCCGGCGACAGGACCTCGTCGCCGAGCAGCGCGGCCAGCATCAGCGTCGCCTGCAGCTCGACCCGCCGCTCGGTGACCGAGACGTCGAGCAGCGCCTCGGCCCGCCGGACGCGGCCGTAGACCGTGTTCTTGTGGATGTTCAGCGCGTGCGCCGCGCCGACGTGGCTGCCGCCGTGCGAGAGGAACGCCAGCAGCGTCTCGCGCAGGTTGGCGGCCGACGGCGTCGCCGCGGCCAGCGCGCCGAGCTCGGTGCCGACGAAGCGCCGCGCGCGGTCGACGTCGGCCGCCAGCAGCGAGACCAGCTCGACCGAGCGGTAGGTCGTCAGGCCGCTGCCGGCGGCGCCGTCGCGACAGAAGCGCGCGGCGTGCTGGGCTTCGACGTGGGTGACCTGGAAGCCCTCGATCCCGCGCCCCGGCCGGCCGACCGCGATCCGCACGCCCTTGCGCGGCGTGAGCCGTTCGAGCTGGGCGATCGCGGTGTGGTCGGGACGGCGGAAGCTGCCGCACCACGCCCACAGCACGCCGGCCCCCGCGGGGATCAGCAGCGGCTCGCGACAGCCGAGCAGCTCCGCCGCCTCGCTCGCCTGGCGCTCGAGCATCCGCAACCCGTCCTCCGGCCGCGCGTCGCCGAACAGGATCAGGCCGACGTGGTGGCGGGCCAGCTCGTAACCGAGCCGCGCGCTCGACGCGTGCGGATCGACGGGCTCCTCGGCGAGGATGTCGCGCACCGTCTCGGCGCGCACCGCGGCCGAGGTCCGCGCCCAGCGCTCACGCTCGACCTGGTAGGCCTCGACGACCGACGCGCAGACGATGTCGACGTACCCGAACAGGAATCCCGAGGTCGCCTCGAGCGCGCTCAGCAGCTCGTCCTCGTCGGCGATCCCGGCGCGCAGCCGGCGCGCGGTCGTGTCCCAGAGGAAGCGGTGGCCGATCCGGTAGGCGCGCAGCAGCACCGCCAGCGGGATGTTGCGGCGCACCAGCCCCTGGGCGTACTCGATCGCCGCCGGTGGCGGGATCAGCGCCTCCGGCGCGACGCCCGCCGCGAGCATCCGCAGCACCTGGTCGACGTTGGCCGTGCAGCTCGCCTCGGTCTCCATGAAGATCTCGTCGGCGTCGGTCGCCGTGCCGAGCTCGGGGATCTCGCGGCGCAGCTCGTACGCCATCCGCGTGCCGACGCCCGGCTCGAGCTCGCCGAGCTCGACGACGATCTCACGCGCGATCGCATGGTTGGACTCACTCAGCGTGCGCGGCCCGCTTCCGGGGCCGACGTCCAGCATTGGCTCTTGGGTCTCGACGATGCTTGTGGCTGTGGCTGCCATTCACATTCCTCGCTCTCCCCTGCCTGGGTTGCGTGGCTGTTATCCGTACTCATCCAGCGCGAAGAGCCGCCCGCGGTTTGGCCCTTCGCACACATAGCTCTCCTTCAACGAGTCGAACTCGCTCCACCAGTGGTCGGTCATGCCCATGCCGGACACGCCGCCGCACTCGTAGCGGTTGAACGTGAAGTACATCCGCGTCTCGGCGCCGCCGATCGCGCTCGCGATCGGGATCACGTTGAGGATCTCCTGGCGCACCCTGAAGTCGCGCCCGAGCTGGTCGCGCGCGACGATCTCGGCGCTGGCCGGCGGCCCGCCGGGGTAGGCGTAGCGCGGCTCGACGGTCAGGTCGGTCAGCAGGCTCGCCTGGTCGTCGGCCTGGGCAAAGCCGTAGAGGTGACGATCCGCGCCGAGCGCGACCGCCATCGACTCGAAGTGCAGGCCGTCGGCGAACTGGGCGGTCGTCCAGTGGACGGCGTCGAAGTAGCGGTTGTCGCGCTTGCCCCAGGCGCGGTCGCGCTCGCCGACTCCATCGATCTCGAACGACAGGTCGCCGATCGAGATGCGGCCGGTGACCCGCCCAGGGTGCTGGTAGTGCCAGCTGCGCGCGGTCTCCTGCCACTCCCAGTTGTAGACCGGCGCGATCGCCGTCCACTCGAGGTCGGCGGTCGTCGAGCCCTCCGAGAACTGGACGCGCCACTTGCGGTAGGGCTCGTCGACCGTGAAGGCCAGCGCGCCGAACGCCGCCCGCTCGCGGCCGATGTCCTGCGGTATCGGGATCTCGAAATCCTGGTGCAGGGTGAGGAAGCGCGGCCCCTGGCCGACGGCGAACAGCACCTCGCCGTGGCCCGAGTTCGGGCGGATCCCCATCCAGGCGATGCCGTAGAGATCCTGCGCGTGGTCGAAGAAGTTGAGGTACCAGCTCTCGCGCCACTGCTCCTCCCCACGCGCCTGGTGGGGCAGCTCGTCGTAGACGGTCAGCACGCGCGGCCACCGGTCATAGGTGTGGGCATCCGCAGGTTCCGGCGCCGTTGTCGGCCGCGTGCGCGGCGTCGCGCAGCGCGCGCTGGACGAGCGACTGGACCTCTTGACGGGGCACCGGCCGACCGACCTGGGCGAGCACGCGGTCGGTGATGTCGTCGACCGTCTCGCGCACCCCGTCGTCGACCACTGGGGTTGCTTGTGGTGTTACAGGAGGTGGTGGAGGCACATGCTCTGCAGGGACGAGCGCGATCCCCAGCTCCTTCGCCACGTCGCGCGCCTCGGGGGTCACGATCGTCCGCTCGCGCAGCTCGATCCGGGCGACGCCGCGCGACGCGCAGCGCCGCACGTCATCGGCCGCGACCAGCCGGCCGTCGATCTGCTCACCGTTGACGGAGGCATCCATCGCAGCCCGTCACGACGTCTTCGCGGTCCGCCCGGACGACGCCGCCGGAACGGACTCGTCGAGCAGCGCCTGAGTGTCGTCGTGCGGGCGGGCGATCACGTGGACGCCGATCAGCACGTCGCCGATCTTCGTCGTCGCCGTGGCGGCGGCATCGGTCGCCGCCTTGACCGCGCCGACGTCGCCGCGCATGAAGACCGCGACCAGCCCACCGCCGACGGCACGCGTGCCGATCAGCTCGACGTTCGCCGACTTCACCGCGGCATCGGCCGCCTCGAGCGCGCCGACCATCCCGCGCGTCTCGACCATTCCCAGAGCTCCACTTGCCATCCAGCTCACCGTCCTCTGTCTTGTCGTTGATTCATGTCGTGGTCCTCAGCGCGTCGCGGCCGCCGTCGAGGATCGCGACGATCGCGGCCTCCACGGGAGCCTCCGGCGCGCCCAGCGCCAACCTCGCCGCATGGCCGCTGGCCACCACGACGTACTCGCCCTCGCCGGCCGTCGTCGCGTTGCAGGCGACGATCGTCTCGCCGGGCTCGCCGGACCTGCCGACGAGCTCGACCTGCATCAGCGCTTGGCCCCCGAAGCCGTCCGCCCGCTCCGAGCAGGTCAGCGTGCCGACGATTCTTCCGACGAGCATCGCTAGGCCGCCATTGCCGTCGGTTGTCTGGACGCGGCCAGGCCCATCGCCTCGGCCGAGCGGCCGCCGAGCTCGTAGTCGTTGCCGAGCATCGCCTCGGCGAGGCGCAGCAGGCCGCGCGCGGTGCGGGCCTGGACCCCGACACGGTCGGCCAGCGCGCACAGCGGGGCGAGCCCGCTCGGCGCGAGGTCGGCGAGCCAGTAGGGATCGGTGACCTCGGGAACCTGGATGTCGGCGAGCGGGCCGAGCGCGACCTCGAGCCTGACGGCGGGCGTGCCGAGCGTCGCCGCGAGCCACTCGACGAGCGGCGGCAGGTCGAGGTCGAACGCCTCGGCGACCGCGAGCCGGTCGAGCTCGAGCGCCGTCACCATCCCGCGCGCCGCCTGGCGCGACAGGATCTCGCCGAGCGACCGTCCCGGCGTGCCGTGGTCGGGCACGCCGGCGGCGAGCAGCGACGGGATCGTGCGCAGGATCAGGTCGGGCGCGTGCAGGCCGGTCCAGAGCGCGCTCAACACCGGGACTGCGTCGAACAGCGGCGCCAGCCGGCCCGCGACGGCCGGCGCGGCCTCCGCCGGCACGGTCGCGAGCGGGATCGCCGGCACGTCGACGACGGCCGCGGCGCCGAGGCTCGCCCAGGGACGCCAGCTCAGCTCCGCGACCGTCGGACCCTCACCCGTCCCGCGCAAGGAGTGCGCAATCTCCAGCGCGCCGCCGGTCTGGCCGGGGACGAGCAGCACGATCGCGTCGGCCGGGACGCAGTCGCGCAGCAGCACGCTGAGCGTGTTGTGCGAGGTCGCCGGCGTCGTGATCGCGACGACCGTCGCGCGCGAGACCGCGAGCACGCACTGCTCGCCGAGGCCCGGGCCCTCGCCGCCGGCCTGGCCCGGGAAGAGCGTCACGGAGTCGACCGACCAGCCGGCCGCCTCGGCGCGGGCGCGCAGCGAGGTCGCGACGACGTCGTCGCCGAGGATGGCCAGCCGCTCGCTCGACCGCGGTGTTGCCTGGGGCGCGAACGCCGGCGGCCGCGCGGCGGTGCTCCCCGCCGGATCGCTGCTCAGCAGTCCGCTGAGGTTCGAGACGAGGCTGCCGTAGTCGGCCATCAGACCGTCCCCTCCTCGACGCCGAGCGCGTCGGCGATCCAGTGCGTGCGCGTGAAGGTGCGGACCGTCGTCGAGCTCTCGCCGGTGCGGGTCGCGAGCGTGACGGTGAACGGCTGCGCCGACCCGACGCCGACGGCAGCGAACGAGGGCGCGTTGCGGACCATCATCGCGACGTCGAGCGCGTCCTCGTAGGCGCGCATCCGCTCCGCCGAGCGCGAGTGGATGCTCGACGAGTGGCGGAAGCCGCGCTCGGCGCGGACGGCGAGGTCGAGGCTCTCCTGCCAGCCCCCGGTGGGGCAGACCGAGAGCACCGGCAGCAGCATCTCCGACCAGACGAACGGATGCTGGTCGTCGACCTCGCAGACGACCAGGCGCGCGTCCGACCGGACGCCGATCTCGGCGAGGATCTTGCCCGCGTCGACGCCGACGAACTGCTTGCGCACGTGCGACGCCTTGCCGGCCGGCTCGCGCTGCTCGATCAACGCCTGGGTCAGCACCTCGACCTCTGACGCACTCGCGACGTAGGCGCCCTGGGCGCCGAGGCCGCCGATCAGCTCGGACGCGAGCTCGCGCTGGACGAAGACCTCCTTCTCCTGGACGCAGCCGATCGTGTTGTCGAACGCGGCGCCGCGGAAGATGCAGCTCGCGGCCATCGCGAGGTTGGCGGTGTCGTCGACGATCACCGGCGTGTTGCCGGGGCCGCCGCAGATCGCCCGCACCGGGGCGCGCAGCGCCTGGGCGACGACGGCGGCGCCGCCGGTCACGACCAGCAGGTCGACGTCCTCGACGCGCATCAGCGCCTTGGCGGCGTCGATGCTCGGCTCCTTGACGATCGTCACCGCGTCGGCCGGCAGGCCGTTCTCGGCCAGGACGCGCGAGCACAGCTCCGCCGCCTCGCGCGTGCTCTGCTCGGCGTTCGGGTGCGGCATGAAGACGACCGCGTTGCCGCCCGAGACCATCGCGATCGTATGCGAGACGATCGCCTCGTTGGGCACCGTCATCGGCAGGATCGACGCGATCACGCCGTACGGGGAGTTGCGGCTGCGCGAGTAGGAGCCGTCGCGCGACAGGACGTTCGGCTCGAGGTACTCGACGCCCGGGGTCCGCTCGGCGGCCGCGGTCGCCATCACGACCTTGTCCTCGTAGCGGCCGAGGCCGGTCTCGTCGTGCGCGATCCGCGCCAGCCGCTCGGCATCGGCGACGGCGGCGACACGCAGCCGGTTGAGCGCCAGGCGACGCGTCTCGGCGTCGATTCCGCGCAGCTGGTCGGCTGCGCGCCGGGCGGCGGCGACGGTCGCGTGGACGCGCGCCTCGACGGCGCTGTCGGCGGGCGGGGCGGACTCTGCGACGACGGCGCGCGCGGGCAGGGAGGAGGGACCACTGCGCGCGCCGTCGTCGCCGAGCCCGCCGCCGCGGACGAACTCCGCGATCTCGCGTGCGATCGCGTCACGTGTCTGGGTCGGCAGCGTCACGCCGGCACTCCCGCCCCGAGCACCTCCGCGCAGACCTCTTGCGCGGACTGCGTGCTGTCGGCATCGCCTGACACATAGAGATTTCCGGTACGGCCGTAGGAGCGGAACTCACAGATAGTCACGTCGGTCCGCTTCTCGGCCTCGTTGGCCGCCAAGGCGGCAAATGGCGCCGGCTCGACCTCGAGCACGAACAGGCTGTCGCCCGGGAGGACGAGACCACCGTGACGGATTCGGTTGATCAGCTGCGCCTGATACGGATCGACGCTGTGGATGACGTTGCTGGAGACGACCTCCGGGGCCATCAGCTCGTCGACCGACGCGCCGAGCGACCCGAGGCCGGTCTCGAGCGCAGCCGTCACGTCGTTGGGCGAAGGCGCGTGCACCTCGAGCAGTCCGTACTGACGCTCGACGACCTGCATCCCCGGCCGGACGTTGCCCGACTTCAGGATCACGTCGGTCAGCAGGTTGATCGCCATGCCGGGCGCGACCTCGATGTACGCGGCGGCCTGGCCGGCGAGCGGCGGATCGCCGCGCGAGACGGTCCCGAGGAACGCCGCGCACTGCGGCTGCAGCTTGTCTATGAGGACACGCGCACGGACGGCGACGGCACTCTCGGGCATGTTCGCTCCTGGTTGCTCAGGACTCGACCGAGCGAGCGCTCGGTTGGTCGAAGCTAGCACGCTCTGGAAGCGGGTGTCAAGGCCATTGCGTCGATCTTTAGGACCGGTCTGCGCGGCGGCTCCGCGCATGTAACATGGCCCCATGAAGACCTTGGGAGACGGGGCTGTGGAGGGGACCGCGACCCACGCCAACCTCCCGAACTGGCGCCAGTACGACGAGCAGCCCGACCTACCCCCCGTGCTGCTGACGGCGCTCGACCTGTTCGTCGAGCACGGCTACCACGCGACGACCGTCCGCAACATCGCCAGCCGGGCCAACCTCTCGGTCCCCGGCCTCTACCACCACTACCCGACCAAGCAGGCGATGCTGGTGTCGCTGCTCGAGTACGGGATGGAGGACATGACGCGCCGGATCGAGGTCGCGCTCGCCGAGGCCGACGACGATCCCGGCGAGCGCCTGTCGGCGCTCGTCTACGCGACCGTGCTCTTCATGACCTACCGCTGGAAGATCGGCTTCCTGATGGTCTCCGAGCTGCGCGGCCTCGAGCCGGAGAGCCGCGAGTGGTACCAGTCGGTCAACGCCGCGCAGGAGGACCTGGTGATCGAGACGGTGCGCGTCGGATCCGACAGCGGCGATTTTCTGACACGTCACCCGCGCGATGCCGGCCGCGCGGTCCTCAGAATGTGCCAGGGAATCGCCGGCTGGTTCAGGCCCGAGACCCACGGCCCACCCGAGGTGATCGCCTATCGCTACGTGCGCTTCGCGCTGCGCCTCGCCCGTGCCCGTTCGGAGTGGCCCCCGCCCGAGGGGCCGGATAGCCTTACCCCCGAGTAATTTCACGTTCGCGATTCGTGGGGGGAGCCGCCGGTGAAGTTCGTAGGGGACACGCTCAGCTTCAGCGACGTCAGCGACGACGGGGCGACGCACACCGTCTGCCTGCCGGTCTACCACCGGGCAGCCGTCGGCGTATTCCCCGGCACGCGCCTGTTCGCCGTGCCGCTGCCGAGCACGAACGAGGTGGTGCTGACTCCGATCGACCCATCGAAGTGGGGCGACCTCTGGCGGCTGGAGGCGACTGTCTCCGACCGTCCCGGCTCGGCGAAGACCCTGGTCGAGACGTTGGTCAGCGAGAAGGTCAACGTGCTGGTGCACGAGGGCGTCTCGGAGTCCGCCATCCAGGGCAAGACCGTCCACCAGATCTTCGAGATCCTCGACCTGGCCAAGTACTCCGACCCCCTCGACGGCACGACCGCCGACCGCAACTCGGTCAACCGGGCGCTGCTCAGGCCCAACCGCCTGATCAACGAGCTGATCGGCAACTCCGCCGAGTGCCTGATCCAGGATCACGAGCGAACCGGCTGGCAGATGCGCCTCGACAGGATGGAGTTCTTCTTCCGCAACAAGGAGGCGCGCGAGAACGCCGTGGAGCTCAGCCTGACCGACGACAACGAGGTCCACGTCCCGGCGAACATCCTCCGGGAGCTGGAGTTCGGCAACGACGCGAAGGTCTCCCTGCCGTTGCACATCATCAGCGACACCGAGCAGAAGTACGTGAAGCTGAGGGTGCTCTCCACCAAGCGGTACTACGTGCTCTTCGAGATCGAGCATGCGGAGCGCGTCGGGGCGATCGACGAGTTCATGGGAGTCTTCCGCGCCCACCAGGCGAACATGATCGACAGCTACAGCCGGCTGAAGAGCATCGCCAACATCGCCCTGTTCTACGCGCTCGCGGAGTTCTCCGAGCGTCAGAGCGCGTCGCAGGTCCTGGACGTGATCCGTGGCCTGGCCAAGAGCTCGTCGGCGCGCAGAGTCGTCCTGAAGGGCGCGGTCGGCAACGGGCCCGCTCTCGACGACATGAAGCCGCAGCTGCCGCCCACGGTGTCGATTCGCACGACTCCGGCACGCAGGGCGGCGCCCGCGGCAGAGCACTCTGCCAGCAGCGACAAGAGCGCTTCGACCGGTGACGCCGACGAGTCGTCGAGCCGGCTCGGCACGCCCTACTACCTCGACCGCCACGACTCTCAAACCTGGCAGCTGAACCCCGAGGACGTGTTCATGGCGATTCCCTTCGCCGAGGACTACCAGGACTTCTACGAGGACAACATCGCCAGCTCGGTGCGCGAGGTCGGGCTCCACCCCGTGCGAGTGGACGAGATGCCGGTGCGGCGCAAACGACGCCACATCGTCGACAGGATCGAGGAGGGCATCGCCCGCTCGCGCTTCGTGATCGCCGACGTGTCGCAGTGGAACCCGAACGTCGTGTACGAGGTCGGACTGGCGGTCGGCATATCGAAGCCGATCCTCCTGCTCTGCGAGAGGAAGGTCTTCGACGTGAAGGGGATCCCGTTCGACTTCCAGTCCTATGAGCTGATCAAGTACTCGCCACTGAGGGCGAAGGACCTGAGGAGCCGGCTCGTGACGCAGATCACCCAGCTGCGCGACGACACCGAGGCCCTGATCCAGGACTAGGGCAGAACCGTCGCGGCCTGCGCCCATGCGCGCAACTGGCGCTCCTCCGGCGAGACGTCGGTCGAGCGTTCGGCGACGTCCCCGGCGTAGATCGCGCCGCCCTCGCCGTCGACGGTGACGACGTCGTCGACGGCGACAGCGGCGTCGAGGACCATCCGCGCGGCGTCGAGCGAGCCGCCGGCCCCGACGACGCAGGGCAGGCCCAGCTCGCGCGCGACGACGGCGGCGTGCGACGTCGCGCCGCCGCGCATCGTCAGCACCGCCGCCGAGCGGCGCATCGCGCCGAGGTGGTTCGGCGAGGTCTCGGCCGCGACGAAGACGACGCTCTCGCCGGCGGCGACGGCCGCGAGCGCGTCCTGCTCGGAGACCACCACACGTCCGACGCCCACCCCGCCGCCGACGGCCAGCCCACGCCCGATCGGCGTCGCGTCGGGCCGCACCGCGAGGCGTTCGCTCTCCGCGGCGGCGTCGAAGCCGTGCTGGGTCGCGTAGGCGACCGCCTCCTCGGGCGTCAGCTCGGCGCGCTCGGCCATCTCGACGGCGACGCGCACCGCCGCGCGCGTCGCGAGCTTCGCCGGCCGGCACTGCAGGACGTACAGCTCGCCGCCGTCGACGGTGAACTCGATCTCCTGGACCTGGCGCGAGCTGGATTCGAGCGTCGCGCCGAGCGCGCTCAGCTGCTCGTACGGAACGGGCTGCTGCTCGCGCCAGGTCTCGAGGTCGTCGGGCGTCGCGCGGCCGGAGACGACGTCCTCGCCCTGGCCGCGGCGCAGGTACTCGCCGACCAGCACCGGCTCGCCGTCGCGCGGGTCACGCGTGAAGGCGACGCCCGAGCCCGACGCCGCGTCGCGGTTGCCGAAGACCATCTGCTGCACCGTCACCGCCGTGCCGAGGCCGTCGTCGAGCTTGCGCATCCGCCGGTAGAGCCGCGCGCGCTCGCTATCCCACGAGCGCAGCACCGCCTCGACCGCCGCGCGCAGCTCCGCGCGCGCGTCCTCCGGCCACGGCCTGCCGACGCGCTCGGCCTGCATGCGCAGCGCCTGCTCGAGCCGCGCCGTCTGGGCGGCGTCGTCGCCGGCGGGCCCGAGCCGACCGCGCACCGCCGCGATCGCCTCGTCGGACAGCTCGAGCACCAGCTCGGCGAACTGCCACAGGAAGCGCGCCCGCGCCTCGTGCAGATAGCGCTCGTCCTCGACCGGGTCGAGACCGCCGAGGCCTACGTTGAGCAGCGTGTCCATCATCCCCGGCATCGACACCGGCGCGCCCGACCTGACCGACACGACGAGGCCGCGCGACCCCGCGCCGAGCCTGCGCCCGGTGCGCGCCTCCAACCGCGCGAGCCCCTCGTCGACGGCGCGCGTCAGCAGGTCTGCGTCGCGGTCGGCCGCCCAGGCGCGGTAGACCTCGGTCGTCAGGACGAAGCCCGGCGGCACCGGCGCGCCGAGCCGCGACAGCGTCACGAGGCTGTGCGCCTTGCCGCCGACGAGCGCGCGGTCGTCGGGGCTCGCCGCGTCGACGTCGACGACCAGCGGCAGCTCGCTCACTCCGGATCGCGCTCCTCGTCGAGGATCCGCAGGACGTCCTCGTGGAGCTGGAACCAGACCGTGTGGTACGAGTCGCACGAGACGCCGACGAGGTAGTCGAGGTCGCCGTCCGCGACCCGCGCGAGCGCCGTCGCGAGCCGCTCGCGGTACTCGCCGAGCCGTGGCAGCGTGTCGCTGTAGTCGCCGACGAGCGCGGCGAGCTGGACGTCGAGCGCCTGCAGGTCCTCGACCGCGGCCGTCCGTCCCTCCCAGTCGTCGCGCGTCTCGCAGTCCTGCCAGGCGGCGGCGATCCGCTTGATCTCGGCGTCGAGCGGGCGGAAGCGCTCGTGCAACGCGCGCCGCTGCTCGGCGGCCAGCGACGCCCGCTCGCCGGCGTACCAGTCCTCGAGCGCGCCGACGCCGTCGATCGTCGGGATCGTCAGCTCGTCGGCCTCGATCAGGCCGTCGGCGGCGAGCCGCTCGACCAGCGGCTGCGCGCGGTCGGCGTCGAGTCCCCAGAGCTCGTCGAGGTCGGTCAGGGCGCCGGCGAAGACGACCGCGCGCAGGACCTTGAACTCGTCCAGCGAGAGCGTTCTAGTTTCCATCGCCGTTCACCTCGAGGTGAACCTCGCCCGCCTCGGTGAGCCGCATCGCGGCGCCGTTGGTCAGTGCGCCGACGTCGAGATCGCCGGCCCCGACCACGCAGGGGACGCCGTAGTCGCGCGAGACGACGACGATGTGCGACTGCGGCCCGCCGATCGTCGTGACGACCGCCTTGGTGCGCTTGATGATCGTCGAGACGGCGGAGCCGCCGGCGACGGTCGTGACGGCGATGCACTGCTCGGCGTCCTCGTCCTTCATCAGCGCGACGATGTCCTCGAGGCCGTCGACGACGCGCAGCGGCGCCTCGACGTCCTGCGGGCAACTCGCAAACAGTCCGGACGCAACCTTCTCCCAGGCCATGTCGATCCTTTCGCTAGACGACGCTCATCGGTAGGGGGTGAACAGGGTCGGCGTCGCGCCTCCGACGAAGGCGCCGAGCCGCTGGTAGAAGGGCAGCTGGTCGCCGAGCTCGAGCGCGTGGTCGAACCACTCGTCCCAGATCGGCGCGGTCAGCTCCTCGTAGCGCGCGAAGTGGCGGTCGAGCGTCTCGCGCTCGACGCCCGCGCCCGACAGGACGCGCAACATGAACAGGCCCTTCTGGAAGTGCGCCGCGGCGACGCGCTGGCGCACGTCCCAGGTCGCGGCCTGCAGGAACATGTGCTCCTGGATCCGGTCGAGCGCCGCGGTCAGCTCGCGCGCGTCGGCGACCGGGATCGTCCTGAGATCGCCGTCGGACCATTCGTCCTTCCCACGGGTCAGCAGCGACGCCGCGACCAGCTTCTCCGGCGCCCACTCCGACGCGTAGAGCGTGCCCATCCGGTCGGCCTCGAACGACACGCCCTCGATCACCAGCGCGAGCGAGAGGTTCGGGTGGGGGAACTGCGGGTCGGGCAGCTCCCAGCGCTGGCCTGGAATCGGGAAGTCGGGGAACAGCGACCAGCGCAGGTCGTTGCACTCGAGGAAGACCAGCGACCGATCGCCGGCGAGCGGGTACGGCCCGTGCATCATCAGCGCGTCGCGCGTCTCGGCCTCCATCAGGAACGACAGCGCGCGCAGCGCGGCGTAGAGCGCGAGCACGTCGCGCGCGCCGTCGCCGTCGACCGGCTCGGCGTCGTCGGCGATCGCCACCGCCTCGGCCTCGTCGAGGATCCGGTAGTCGCCGCCGAGACCGCTCGTCTCGCTCGGATAGGCCCAGCCGTCCTGGCGGTAGGCGCAGCCCCAGTCGTAGGCGAAGCGCAGCACCTCGGCGACGTCGCGGTCGGCGACGGTCGCGTCGGCGACGCGGGCGATCGTGCTCGACGTGGGGTCGGCGCCGCCCTGGAGCGACAGCCACATCTCACGCGCCCAGGCGGCGACGAACGGCGTGCCGGAGACGTGCAGGCCGGTCGCCCGTCCGAGCACCCGGCGCGTCCGCTCGCCGAGCTCCTGCTCGGTCATCCGCCCGCGCACCTCGCGCACCATCTCCGGCAGGCAGAAGATCATCGCCTGGTAGGAGAGGTGGAAGTAGGTCGGCTCGGCGTAGAGCTCTGACTTCTCCTCACCGACCGGCCGGACGTCGCGGAGAAACTGGTACAGCTGTCGTTCCTCGAGTGCGAGCAGCTCCGTGTCGCTGTAACTGGTCTGTGTCATCGACACGTCCGCACTCTCCTCTCAGATAAGCAGGTTGGATCGGCGTGGATACATCACCGAGGGGTCGGTGATGACGTTGACGAGCGCCGGCTTCTCACCCTCGAACGCCCGCTCGAGCGCCGGCCGCAGATCGTCCGGGCGCTCGACCAGCGCGCCGGTCGCGCCCATCGCGGCGGCGATCTCGTCGTAGCGGCGCTCGGGCTCCAGGTCGGCCACGACGGAGTAGCCGTAGATGTACTCCATCGGGAACTTCTCGAGCGCCCAGATCCCGTTGTTGCCGACCACGCCGACGACGGCGACGCCGTGGCGGGCGAGCGTCTCGTACTCCATGACGCTGAAGCCGAGCGCGCCGTCGCCGAGCAGGATCGCGACCTGGCGGTCGGGATGCGCGAGCTTCGCCGCCAGCGCGTAGCCGGGCCCGCAGCCGAGGCAGCCGAACGGCCCCGGGTCGAGCCAGCAGCCGGGCTCGTAGCTGCGGATCGCGAGGCCGGCGAACGAGACGAAGTCGCCCCCGTCGCAGATCACGATCGCGTCGCGGTCGAGCAGCTGCGACAGCTCGGCGTAGATCCGCAGCGGGTGCAGCGGCGCGCGCCCGTCGCCGAGGCCCGCGCGCTCGCCGGCGCGCTTCTCGGTCTCGCGCTCGCGCAGGCCCTTCGCCCAGGCGACGCGCTTGCTCGGGCCGGCGGCTTCGCGCAGCGCGTCGAGCGTCGCCGAGATGTCGCCGTAGAGCTCGGCCGCGACCGGGCGCGGATGCGGGCGGTCGGGCGCGGCGCGGTCGATCGCGACGATCTTCGTCTGCTCGCCGAACGAGCCGCCGAGGCCGAGCCGGAAGTCCATCGGCACGCCGATCAGCAGCGCGACGTCGGCCTTCTTCAGCGCCTCCCCGCGCACGCGCGAGAAGAACAGCTCGTGGTCGGCCGGTAGGCAGCCGCGCCCCTGGCCGTTGAGGAAGGTCGGGATCCGCAGCTCCTCGACCAGCCGCCGCAGCGCCTGCTCGCCGTGGCCCCAGTAGAGGTCGGTGCCGGCGAACACGACGGGACGCCGAGCGGCGCGCAGCAGCGCCGCCGCCTGCTCGATCACGTCGCCGTCGGCGGCGGGCTGGACGGGCGTCGCCGCGACCCGCTTCGGGGCCACGCGCTCCCGTTCCTCCCCTCCGAGCCGGCGGAACTGGTCGTCGATCGGGAAGTCGAGGAAGACCGGCCCGGAGTGCGGCGCGCGCGCCGTCGCGAACGCGTCGTCGACCGCGCCGGGGAACGCCTCCGTGCCGTCGGGCGTGCGCGCCGACTTCGTCACCGGCGCGACGAACTCGACGTGGTCGACCTCCTGCAGCGAGCCGCGGCCCCAGCTCGCGGCCGGCGCGCGACCGCCGAGCACCAGCAGCGGCGAGTGGTTGTGCTGCGCCGAGGCGATCGCGCTCATGCCGTTGGTCACACCCGGACCGGCCGTGACCGCCGCCACCCCCACCTCGCGCGTGACCTTCGCCCAACCCTCGGCGGCGAAGACCGCCGCCGCCTCGTGGCGCACGTCGACCAGATCGATCTCCTCGCTGACGCAGCCGTCGTAGATCGGGAATATGTGGCCGCCGCTGAGCGTGAACACGCGGCTCACGTCGTGCGCCTTCAACCGCTCGGCGACCAGGCGCCCTCCGTGAAGCGGATCGTCACCGGTCATCTCTCGATCACGGGATCTCGCGGCCCAGCCAACCGCCGTAGAAGCCCTCGAGATCGGGCAGGTACTCGTGGACGACCGGGTAGCCGGGCGGCACCGCCTCGGTCTCGAGCAGATGCCCGCTGATCGGGCAGTAGTACTCGCGCAGCTCCATCCAGGCGCCCTCGGGATGGGCGAGCGGCGGGTAGATCTCCTGGTAGAGCTCGTCGGTGTCGCGGACGAAGACGGCGGCGTGCATCTTCCAGTTCTCGTCCCAGCGGCAGAGGTCGGCGCCGGCGTCGGTGCGGATGACCAGCTCGCCGTCCTCCTGACGACGGACGATGTTCAAGCCCTCCCCGTACGGCAGGACGATCGGGTCGTCATAGTCGACGCCCTCCTGCAGCAGCGCGACCCAGGTGTCGAAGCGGTCGCGGTCCTTGTGACCGGATTGGATGTCGTGGACGACGCGCCGCGAGAGCTTCTCGTCGACGAGGTCGGCCAGCAGCTCCTTGGTCATGTCGGAGGCGATCGGGACCTCGTCCTCGCCCTCGGGGCGGTGCGCCTCGGCGGTCGCGAGGAAGCGGCCGACCGAGTCGGCGGGCGCGATCTTGCCCGGCTCGGAGGCCTGGGCGACCACGGTCGGCGTGACGGCCTCGAACTCGAAGTCCTCGGGCAGGTCCCAGAAGCCGCGGTACTCGGCCGCCCAGTCCGGCTCGAGCCGCATCGACTCGGCGAACATCGTCTTGACCGGGTCGATCAGGTCGCCGGCGAGGATCCGCTCGCGCTGCTCGGCCCACCACTCGCTCGCCGGCCGCGCCCGGATCAGCCGCTCGGCGCGCGCCTTGTCGCGGTCCTCGCGGCCGTAGGCGCGCTGCGCCCAGTCGGCCTGCATGTGGCCGCCGGCGACGTCGGCGTCGATCGCCTCGTCGGAGCGCAGCAACGGATCGCCGAGGCCGCCGCCGCCACGGCCGGACGAGAGGTAGATGTCGCCCTGCTTCATCGCCTGCATCAGCGTGTAGGGGTCCTGCTTGACGACGTGCTCGCCGCCGAAGGCGTTCAGCGCCAGCTCCTCGCCGCTGACGTCGGCGACCGGGTAGGCGTTGCCGGCCGCGGCCTGCTCGTAGACGTCGGAGTCGTAGATGTTGTGGACGTAGGCCTGTGCGCCGGGATAGCCGCCGAACAGCCCGGGCGAGGTGAACATGCCGCCGGTGCCGATGTTCTCGACCTCGAAGTCCGGCGTGCCGTGGACGAGGAAGACCGACTCGAACGACGAGCCGCCGCGGTGGCGGCCGGGGCCGCCGGTGTAGGGCTTGATCTGACGGCTGAGGTAGATCATCGGCTTGACGAGCTCCCACATCTCGATGTCGCCCATGTCGCCCTCGGGGTTGAAGACGGCGGCGCCGTAGTCGAGCCCGTCGAGGACGTACTTGCCGCCCTGGCCCTGGGCGCCGATCTCGAAGTTCATGAAGCCCGAGATCTGCCCGTACTGGTCGATGCCACCGCCCTGGGCGACGTTGCCGGAGACGGTGTAGGTGCCGACGATCTCCTCGACGTAGCCGCGCGACTGCAGCGCGCGCGAGATCGCGCGCAGGTAGCCGGTCGACGTCGTGAACATCGGCATCCAGGGAAACGACGACGAGCACGGCGCGTCGCCGAGGTCGGCCCAGGTGCCGGGCGTCAGCTTCAGCTCGGTCGCGTAGAACGCGCCGTCGTTGATCTTGTCGTTGCAGATCAGCGTCTGGGTGAACAGGATCCACTGCATCCCCTGCTGGGCGGCCGGCGTCGCGTTGAACGAGTGCCAGCCCCAGGCCGAGGAGCCGCGCAGGTCGGTCGTCCAGCGGCCGTCGGCGTCGACGACCGCCTCGTAGGCGCCGTGCATGATCTGGTCGCGGCGGGCGCGCTTCGGCATCTCCGTCTTGTCGGCGTAGCGCGCCTCTGTGAAGCCGGCCGAGCGGTAGCGGCCCGGGATCAGAAGCTCGCGCACGCGCGACTTGAACGAGCGGCGGCCGTCCTCGATCGCCTCGCGCATGAACTGCTTGAACTCGTCGACGCCCTCCTCGAGCACGAGCCGCTCGACGGAGTCGCGGATCAGGTGGCAGCCGGCGAGCCGGGTGCGCTCGTCGAGCACATAGAGGCCCGGCGCGCGGCTCTGCATCGACACGCGCTTGAGGTGCCACTGGGCGAGCTCGTCGTGCTCGCCGATCTTCATGCAGTGCAGGTCGATGCCGTCGTCGAAGCGCGTCGTCGGCGCGACGCAGACGCCGCCCGGGGTCGTCGCGCCGATGTCCATCACGTGGATCACGCCGCCGGCCCAGGCGATCAGCTCGCCGTCGACGAAGATCGGCACGAAGGTCTGGACGTCGGCGTTGTGGACGTTGCCGATCGTCGGCTGGTTGTTGGCGAAGATGTCGCCCGGCTGGATGCCCGGGTTGTCCTCCCAGCCGTTGCGGACCATGTACTTGATGGCCTCGCTCATCGTGTGGACGTGGACGATGATTCCCGTCGACAGCGCGACGTTGTCGCCCTCCGGCGTGTAGAGCGCGAAGCAGATCTCGCCGAGCTCGCGGACGATCGGCGAGGCCGAGATGTTCAGCGCCGTCTCGCGCGCCGAGACCATCCCGCCGCGCACGCGCGAGAACAGCTTCTCGAAGTGCAGCGGGTCGCTCTCCTTCATCGCGAGCTCGGAGAGGCCGTGGTAGTAGCCGGTCTCGTCGAACAGCTGCTCGGAGCGGTCGAGCATCTGCGACAGCTTCTTGCCGTCCCAGCCGATCGGGGCCGGGCGGTCCTCGAGCTGGCGGGTGGCGTCGATCGTGGCCATGCTCAGGCCTCCTTGTTCTCGAGGTGGAAGATGCCGCGCTCGTCGAGTCGCGCCCTGCGGTTCGGTGGGATCGGGAAGGTCGTCGACTCGGCCTCGAGGATCGCCGGGCCCTCCAGGCCGTGGCCAGGCCGGACGTCGGTCATCTCGTAGATCGCCGTCTCGACGTAGCCGTCGGTCCACCAGACCTGGCGCGTCTCCTTGACCGGCGGCGTGCCCTGCTCGCTCTCGAGGACGGGGAGCTGCGGCTGCTCGACCGGCGTCGAGCCCTTGACGATCGCCTGGGCGACGAGGTAGCCGAGCTCCGGCGACGACGCGGCGCGCGCGTACATCCGCTGGTAGGTCGTCTCGAAGGCGTCGCAGAGCGCCTGGGCGTCCTCGGCCGTGCTGAGGTCGGCGCGCGGCGAGTCGACCTCGATGTCGACGAGCTGGCCGTAGTACTGCATCCGCACCATGTGGGTGAACGTGACCTTGTCGGGGTCCTCGCCCGACTTCTGGAACTCGCCGCGGACACGCTCCTCGAGCGCGCGCCAGGTCTGCGAGACGAGCTGGACCATCTGCGCCCGCTCCTCGTCGGACTGGGTCGGCAGCAGCGGCAGGTCGACCTGGCGGTCGAAGCGGTACTCGAACTCGGCGCACGCGCAGCCGAACGCGCTGAAGCCGGCGGCCCACTCGGGGATCAGCACCTGCTGATAGGGGATCCCCTCGGTGTAGCCGGCGACATGCAACGGTCCGCCGCCGCCGTAGCAAAGGAGCGTGAAGTCGGCCGGCGAGTAGCCCTTGGCGAGGATGCGGCCGACCGCCTCGTTGCGCAACTGCGCCTCGAACAGCTCGATCGTCCCGGATGCCGCCTCCTCGATTCCGAGCCGCAGCGGGTCGGCGATCTGGCGCTTGACCTCGGCGCGGGCGCGCTCGACGTCGAGCGTCACCTGGCCGCCGAGGAAGTAGTCGGGGTTGAGCCGGCCGAGGACGAGGTTGAGGTCGGTGATCGAGACCGTCTTGATGCCGCCCTCCGGCCACGCCGTTCCGATCGACGCGCCGGCCGAGTCGGGACCGATCTCCGGCCGGCGCGCGTTCGGGTCGATCCGCACGAACGAGCCGCAGCCCGCGCCGACCGAGTCCATCTGGACGAGCGGCATGTTGAGCAGGAAGCGCGCGACGTCGGGCGTCGAGGTGACGTCGTACTTCTTGTCGACGAGCAGCGCGATGTCGAACGAAGTGCCGCCGATGTCGGTGCAGAGCACGCTGTTGAGGCCGATCTGATCGGCCAGCCAGCGCGCCCCGACGACGCCGCCGATCGGGCCCGAGACGAGCGTCGTGGCGAGTTGCTCGGCGTCGATCGAGATCGTGCCGCCATGTGACGCCATCACACGCAGCTCGAAGCCCGCGCCGCCGGCCTTCGTCTTGTCGCGCACCGCGCGCAGCGTCTGGCGCGACGGCTCGGCGGCGTAGGCCTCGATCACCGTCGTGTTCAGCCGCGGGAAGTCGCGCCGCGACGGGTAGAGCTCCGACGAGATGAACAGCGGCACGTCGCCGTTGAGCGAGCGGGCGGCTTTCTCCTCCTCGAGGATCTCGCGAACGCGCGCCTCGTGCGCGGGGTTGCGGTAGGAGAACAGCAGCGACACGCAGATCCCCTGCACGCCGGCGTCGAGCAGCGCGCGCGCCGCCTCGCGGACGTCCTCCTCGCGCAGCGGCAGCACCTCGGCGCCGAACAGGTCGATCCGGCCGCGCACGCCGGCCACGCGCTCGCGCGGGACGAGCGGGTCGTTGTGGTGGTGGGTCGCGATGTGCAGCCGGTCGGCGTAGGAGTAGCCGAGGTAGGTCTGGATCCCGCGCTCCATCTGCAGCGAGTCCTCCTGGCCGGCGGTGACGATCACGCCGACGTCGAGGCCCTTGCGGCTGAGCAGGCGGTTGAGCATCGCGGTGCCGCTGAAGACGCCGGAGCGGATGCCCGGGAAGGCGCCGTCGATCGTCAGCTCCCACTGGCGCAGCGCGTCCTCGGCGGACTGCATCAGGGCGATCGACTCGTCCTGCGGCGTCGTCTGCGCCTTGCCGACGACGAACCCGCCGGCCTCGTCGACGATGAACGTGTCGGTCATCGTGCCGCCGGCGTCGATCGCGAGGACGCGCGGGGTGTGGGTCGCGGCGGCCGCTGTGGCCATGTTCTCTCTCCTCTGATCCGATCCGAATGGGCTGATGCCCGATCGGTGGCTCACACTAGACCGCTGTGGAGAGCCCGCTATGGCGTGTGGTCACATGGCCGTGAAAGGCCGATGGGACCGGATCAGTGCGGGTCGGGCGGCGCGGTGGGGCCGGGAAGATGGGTGTCCCGCGACGCTTGGGAACCGCTCTGCGGGACACCCATCTTCCCGGCCGTGTGACGTGGCGGGCGGACGAGCAGAGCCGCGACTAGGAAGCAGAGTGCGCCGATGAAGGTGCCGAGGTTGACCCACTGGGCGTTCAGGACCTCGCCCGAGGACGGGACGACGTAGGCGGCGATCGCCGAGGCGCCGAAGGCGATCGAGCCGGCCATGTTGAGCCAGGTGCTCCACCAGTTGCGCGCCTCGGGATCCCAGAGGCCCTCGCGGTGGTTGGTCGCCTGGATCGCGAGCGCGCTCGACAGCAGGAAGCAGACCGAGCCATAGGCGTCGGGGCGCCAGACGTGGTCGTGCGCCTGCTCCGCGCTGAGGTGCTCGATCAGCGCCACGCCGGTGCTGACGTTGAAGCACAGCGTGCCGACGAACTGGACCGCCGCCGCCCACCAGTCGTCCCAGTCCTCACGCGACTTCCAAGCGCCGCGCCGCCAGCGCCCACTGAGCCGCAGCTGGATGAACGCCGCCGCCGTGAAGAACAGCGAGCCGACGAAGTAGGTGACGTTGTCCGGACCCTCCCCGACCAGCTTCGAGTAGCCCGGCAATGCGCCGAGCGCGAAGCACAGCGATCCGATCGCGAAGCCCATCGACTCGCGGCGAAGCTTGCGGAGAGGGGTCAAGGGCCGGAGACTACGAGCCGGAGCCACTCTGGTCATCGGCTGGAAGGATCGTGAATGCCCCACCCCCGATCGGCGCAACCGCTCTCAGATGCCGTTCGTCGAAGCTCAGGACGCGATCGGTCGCGTGCCGATGAGCCATCACGATCAGCGAGCAGTCGGCTAGACCGAGATCGAGATCGGAGTACTTGAGATCTATCTCGGCAACAGCCGCATAGTCCTCGCCCTCGAGACAGCCGACCGTGAAACGTCCAGCCGCCAGGTCCGCGAGAAACCGCCGACGGGCGATCGCGCCATGCCGGATCCCGAGCAGGTGGTCGACCTCGGCTGTCACGGGCGCGGGGATGACGAGCTGTCCAGGCTCGGACCTCAGGACGGACCTCACACGTTCGTGCAACCGATCTGAGCTGTCCGCAAGCGCGACCAGCGGCGCGGCGTCGACGATCAGCGTCATGAGCCGAATCCGCGCAGCAGCTCGTCCTCATCGACGTCTGCCACAGAGCTACCGTCCCCAGCGACGCAACCCTCGATCGCAAAGGCCCGATCGGTGCCGGGCTTGGGCCGGTAGGCCGCGATCGCCGCGCGCAGGACCTCCGCTTGGGAGCTACCTGTCTCCCGCGCGAGCCGCGCGAGGCGCTCAGTCAGCTCGTCGCTCAGATAGACGCTGGTCTTGCGCATCCCAGCAGTGTAGGGCACCACGTAGGGCATGATCGACTCCATGCCCTAAAGGGACACATGAGCCGAGACCAGCCCCCCTCATCTCCGGACAGTCAGCCGAGGGCCGCGCTCTCGGCGGCTGCCGAGGGCTTGGGGTCCGGCAGGCGCATCATGCGGAAGGCGTTGAAGAGGCCGATCAGCGCGGCTAGGAGCGAGACCAGCAGCGCGACCTGGAGGGCGAGGTGGCGGGCGTCGGTGTTGATGCTGAGGATCTCGTCCTGGATCTGCTCGGGCTGGCCGGCCAGCAGCTGCTCGAGCTGGGCGTCGCTCATCACCTGTGCGTCGTCCTCCAGCACCTCGGCGACCTGCTGCTTCTCGGCCGGCGGCAGGACGGTGCTGGACTCCGACTTGTCGGTGAAGGCGATCGACAGCGTGGCGAGCATGACGGCGCCCGCGAAGGCGAGGCCGAACGACAGGCCGAACGAGCCGGTCGACGAGTTGACGCCGGCCGCCTCGCCGACGCGCTCCTCGGAGATCGGGGCCAGCGTGTAGTTGTTGAGCTGGGAGACGAGCATGCCGAGCCCGGCCCCGGCGAGCATCAGCGGGATCGCCAGGTACCAGCCGCTGGAGGCGCTCGGGACGAGCGGGATCAGGATCAGCAGCGCGAGGACCAAGGCCGCGAACCCCCCACGGATGATGCTGCTCGGCCGCCGCTTGCCAGCACGCTTGCCGGCGAGCACCGCCACTCCGAACATCGTCAGCGAGAGTGGCGCCAGCGACAGGCCGGCCTCCAGGGCGTTGTAGCCGAGCACCAGCTGCAGGTAGATCGGCAGCGCGATCAGCAGCCCGCCGAGGGCGATCTGCTGGAGGACGCCCTGGGCGATCCCGAAGCTGAACAGCTTCGACGCGAACAGCGACGGGTCGAGCAGGGTCGGCTTGCCCGCGCGCTTGCGGCGAACCACCCAGTACGCGAAGGCGGCAAAGGAGACCGAGCCGATTGCGATCAGCGCCGCCACCGACTCGCCGCCCTCCTGCCAGACCAGCACGCCGAGCACCAGCCCGCCCATGCCGAGCACCGACAGCACGGCGCCGACCCAGTCGACCGACCGATCGCCGGTGTAGGCGGCGTCGCGGATCGACCCGCTCCCGAGCAGGACGATCGCGATCACGGCGGCCTCGAGCATGAACCCGACGCGCCACGACAGGAAGGTCGTCAGGAAGCCGCCGAGCAGCGGCCCGATCGCGGCGGCGATCGCCGCCGACGCCCCGACGAGCGCGTAGACCTTCGCCTGCGTCTTGCCCTCGAAGTTGCCGTGGATCAGCGACTGCATCGCCGGCAGGTAGAGCGACGCGCCGAGCCCGCCGACGACGGCCCAGAAGACGATGATCGCGGCCAGGCCCTGTCCGACCACCATCGCCAGCGCGCCGAGCGCGTAGAGGACGAGACCGCTGACGTAGGCGCGCTTGCGACCGAAGAGATCGCCGAGCTTGCTCCCGATCAGGATGAACGCGGCCGATACCAGCGCCTCGATCGCCACCGCCGCCTGGACGCCGCTGACCGTCGTGTCGAGGTCTTGGACGACTGCGTAGATCGACACGTTCATCAGCGACGTGTCGATCACGAACACGAACATCGCCGCTGCCAGCAGGAACGCCAGCCGTGGAGTGCCCCCGGCCTCGCCCCCTGTCGCGTCGTCAGCCATGCCGGAGATACTCACGCATGGCGACTAGCAGCCGCAACCAGGGCCGGCGCCGGCGGCGCTAGGAGCCGACGGTGCGGCGGAAGGCGAAGATGGCAGCGGCCGAGATGAGAGCCATCAGGATGACCAAACCGAAGCTCGTGACGCCGACGACTGCCAGCACGGCGAGGACGACGGTCGCCACTCCAGCGCCGCCGCCGACCAGCGCGAGCGAGTAGGCGCGCTTCTCTTTCTGCCTGCGGGTCAGGTTGGCCATGCGGTCACTCTAGCCGGAGCGTTCGACCCGCAGTACCGCCAGCACGTCCTCGATCAGCGCTTTCAGGTCACCCCAGGCCCCCGCAGCCGGAGTACGACCAACGCTGAAACCCGCCTCCTCGAACTGGTCGCGGACATCCTCCAGCAGGTCGCGTGCCTCGCTGCCGAGCATGTAGTCCGAAAACCCGTCGAGATCCTGTCGCTGCAGCCAGCGGGCAGCCTTGCGAAGACCTCCCAAGATCTGCGGCCATGCCTGATATGCGGGAAGCTCGTCGTGCTCGATCCTCAGCAGGTGCGTCCATCCCTCACGATCGACGGAGAAGCGCCGTTTGCCTCTTTGCGAGACCACTCCAGCGTCCTGAAGCGACAACAGCGCCTGACGGACGTTACGCCTCGCGAATCCCGCAGACCTGGTGATGGTGCTGGCATCGGCCGGCGTTGGCGCGGTAAGCAGATAACGAACCACCTCCGAGCGGGCGTTCAGGCCCATCAGTTGGCGCAGACGAAACGCGAAGTTGATCGGTGCAAGCATCTCCGGGACGCCAGCCTTGCCCGAGGGCTTGGCGACCGGTCGCAGCAAGCCCGCTGCCGCGAACTCCGGATCGGGATCCGCGATTTTCTCTGAGAGCCCGCGAAAGAGTGGCTCCAGATCGGCCCTTTCCCGCACTGCCACCGTTTTGGACCGCCGATGCCGGTCGAGCCACATGAAGATAGCCAAGAACAGCTTGTCGTCCTCCGGCCCGTCGCGCATCGCCCTCAGTCGCCGCATGTTCACGAGCGGCTCATTTACGACGAGCCAATCGAGCAGCTCGTCGAAGAGCCGTGGATCGTCTCGGGCAACCTCCAGCGTGAAGATCACGAGCGCCTCCGGGTCCTGAGCCCAGGAGCTTCGCCGTCGCGAAGCCGCCAGGACGCCCATCTGCGCCCACTCCTCCCAAGCGAAGTCGCGCAGCTCTTGGTCGAGCCTGTGGCTAAGGGCCGAGGGTCGCATCTCGAACTCCGAAGGCAACCAGAGCCTGCTCCAGAACATGGCGGTAGCCAGGGGACGGGTCGTGGCCACGGGACCAGCGCGCGGCAGCCACCAATTCCTCCGCGGAGGGCTCGAGCGCACGGAGGTCCGCCTCGTGCTTTCCGGGACCCTCGTTCAACCAGTCCGAGGGGAGCCGGAAGTCTCGGGCGACGCGATCGCGGGCAGCCGCAAGCGGCGGCGGCAGTGGGCTCACGGAAAGCAACCCGGAGTCGCCTCGTAAAGCGACCAGATCGACGTCCTTCGTCGGCCTCGTCACGAGCCCGAGCGCGAGCAGCGCCGAACCGCCGACCACGACCAGCTCGTAGGACGCCCCGGATCGCGCGAGCTGCTCGCCTAGTGCGTCTAGAAGGGCCGCCGCAGTCTCAGCTGTCGTGATGCTGGTCATACCTAAATGGGATGTTAAACATCCTACTTTAGGATGTCAAAGATCCCATTTTGCCTATCCGTCGGCAGCCTGGCGCTCCGCCCGCTTCTCGCGCCGGCTGCGCAGCTCGGTCCAGCCAAGCCAGCCGAGGAAGCCGACGACCGGGACGAAGTAGGCGATGTTGACGAGCCAGTGGCCGGCGTGCGCGAGGAGGATCACGACCCCTCCAGGCTACGTGGTCGCGGAGGCCCCGCTACTGGTTCGCCTGCGACA
>DASTKX010000054.1:0-9901 GCA_035715585.1 Thermoleophilaceae bacterium | reverse complement strand
GACGCTCGAGAAGGCCCAGAACTGGGCGCGCCGCAACGCCTGCTGGCCGCTCGGCTTCGGCCTCGCCTGCTGCGCGATCGAGATGATCACCGTGATCGGCTCGCCGCGCAACGACATCTCGCGCTTCGGCGCCGAGGTCGTCCGCGCCTCCCCACGCCAGGCCGACATGATCATCCTGTCCGGCCGCGTGTCGATCAAGATGGCACCGGTCATCCGCCGCATCTACGACCAGATGCTGGAGCCGAAGTGGGTGATCGCGATGGGCGCCTGCTCGTCGAGCGCCGGGATGTTCAACAACTACGCCGTCGTCGCCGGGGCGGACAAGTTCCTGCCGGTCGACGTCTACATCCCCGGCTGTCCGCCGCGGCCGGAGGCGCTGATGTACGGGATCAACAAGCTGCAGGACAAGATCACGCAGGACCCGTCGCTCGGCTGGCGCGAGCGGTACCAGGCGGAGGGAACCGAGGAGAGCAGTGCCTGACGCAGCCGGGCTCGAGCTGATCGCCCAGCGCGTCCGCGCCGCCGTCGCCGACGAGGCGGTCGTCGGTACCCACTACGCCCACGAGCAGGCGATGCTCGAGGTGGCGCCCGCGCGCGTGCGCGACGTGCTCGCCTACCTGCGCGAGGAGGACGAGGAGCCGTACGAGTTCCTCGCCAGCCTGCACGGCGTCGACTACCTGCCCGAGCAGCCGCGGCTCGGCGTCCACTACCAGCTGCTGTCGCGCGCGCGGGTCGAGCGACTCGGCGTCAAGACGCGTGTGACCGTCGAGGACCCGGTCGTGCCGAGCGTCGTCGACCTGTTCCCGACCGCGAACCACCAGGAGCGCGAGGTCTACGACATGTTCGGCGTGCTGTTCGACGGCCACCCGGACCCGCGCCGGATCCTGATGCCCGAGGACTACGAGGGCCATCCGCAGCGGCGCGACTTCCCGATCGGCGGCGAGCCGGTCCTGTTCACCCACAACGAGCACAAGCTCCCGCGTTGGTATGACTGACGAGCAGCTTCCAGACCCGCTGGCGGCCCCCTACCGCGAGCGCGAGAAGTCGGTCACGCTGGAGCGCGTCGCCCACGGCGCCGCGGCGGCGGCCGAGCTGGAGCCCGAGACCGAGCTGTTCACGCTCAACCTCGGCCCGCACCACCCGGCGACCCACGGCGTGCTGCGGCTGCTCTGCACGCTCGAGGGCGAGGTCGTCCGCGAGGTCAAGCCGATCGTCGGCTACGTCCACACCGGCATCGAGAAGTCGATGGAGACCCAGCAGTACTGGAAGGCGATCACGTTCGTCGAGCGGATGGACTACCTCGCCTACTTCGCCAACGCGATGTCGTACTGCAACACCGTCGAGACGCTGCTCGAGGAGGAGGTTCCGAAGCGCGCCCAGTACCTGCGCGTGATCCACCTCGAGCTGAACCGGATCGCCAGCCACCTGTTCTGGCTCGGCACCTCGGCGCTCGACATCGGCGCGATCACGATGCTCTGGTGGGGCCTGCGCGAGCGCGACCACGTGCTCGACCTGTTCGAGATGTCGACCGGCCAGCGGATGCACACGCGCTACTTCCAGGTCGGCGGCGTGATCGACGACATCCCGCCTGGCTGGGAGAAGAAGTGCCGTGAGTTCCTGGCGCTGTTCCCGGCGCGGATCGACCAGTACGAGGCGCTGCTCGACAAGAACGAGATCTGGCTGCAGCGGATGAAGAACGTCGGCGCGGTGCCGAAGGAGCGGCTGCTCGAGCTCGGCGTCACCGGCCCGCTGCTGCGCGCCGCCGGCGATCCGTGGGATCTGCGCAAGGCCGACCCGTACTCCTCCTACGAGGACTTCGACTTCAAGATCCCGGTCGGCACGATCGGCGACTGCTACGACCGCTACCGCGTCCGGATGGCGGAGATGCGCGAGTCCGCGAAGATCGTCGAGCAGGCGCTCGACGGCCTGCCTGAGGGGCCGTTCATCACGACCAACCGTAAGGTCGCGCTGCCGCCGCGCCACGAGCTGGCGACGTCGATGGAGGCGCTGATCCACCACTTCAAGCTCGTCACCGAGGGCTTCCGCGTCCCGGCCGGCGAGGCCTACAAGGCGGTCGAGTCGCCGCGCGGCGAGCTCGGTTGCTACATCCTCGCCGACGGCTCGGCGAAGCCGGCGCGCGTCCACGTGCGCGACCCCAGCTTCGTCAACCTGCAGGCGCTCGCCGAGATGAGCGAGGGCGGCCTGCTCGCCGACATGATCGCCAACGTCGCGATGCTCGACCCGATCCTCGGAGGGATCGACCGGTGAGCGCGCACGTGACCGGCAACGGCAGGACCGATCGGCGGCTGAAGCCCTTGGGGTGGGACGAGGCGGTCGATCTCGAGAAGCCGCCGGCGTCGATTCCCGAAATCTCCGAGACCGAGGTCCCGGCCGAGCTGCGCGCGCGGATCGAGGCGCTGATGGCGCGCTACCCGGACCGCCGCTCGGCCGCGCTGCCGGCGCTCGACGCCGCCCAGCGCGTCCACGGCTGGTGCTCGCCGGAGGCGATCGGCCAGGTCGCCGCCGTGATGCGCGTCACGCCCGCCTACCTCTCCTCCGTCGCGACCTTCTACGACATGCTGCGCACCGAGCCGGTCGGCTCACGCTACGTCTATGTCTGCACGAGCGTCGCCTGCTGCCTGCGCGACGCCAGGACCGTCCACGACGCGATCGCCGACGAGGCCGAGCGCCAGGGACTCGAGGACTGCGACATCCGCGAGTTCGAGTGCCTCGGGGCGTGCGACATGGCGCCGATGGCCTCGGTCGACGGTCGCTACGTCGGGCCGCTGGAGGCCGCCGACGCGGAGGAGATCGTCGCCGCGCTGAAGGAGAACCGCGAGGTCCTGCCCGGCCGCAGCCTGTCGGACCGCGGCTACGCGCTGCCATGGGCCGGCGACGGGCACGAGGGCGAGCCGGCATGAGCGAGACGCTGCAGACCAAGGTCCTGACGGCCAACCTCGACGTCGAGAACCTCCACGAGATCGAGGTCTACGAGGCCCAGGGCGGCTACCGCTCGGCGCGCAAGGCGGCGCTGGAGCTCGCGCCGGAGGAAGTCGTCGAGGTGCTCGAGGCCTCCGGCCTGCGCGGCCGTGGCGGGGCCGGCTTCTCGATGGGCAAGAAGGCGAGCTTCATCCCCAAGGGGACGATGGACAAGTACCTCTGCTGCAACGCCGACGAGTCCGAGCCGGGCACCTTCAAGGACCGCCTGCTGATGCAGCGCAACCCGCACCTGCTCGTCGAGGGCTGCATCATCGGCGCGATCGCCGCCGGCGCGAACCGCGCGTTCATCTTCATCCGCGGCGAGTACTCGCTGCAGGCCGACATCCTCGACGCCGCCGTCGAGCAGGCCTACGCCAAGGGGTACCTCGGCAAGTCCGCCTTCGGCTCTGGGACCCAGGTCGAGCTGGTCGTCCACCGCGGCGAGGGCGCCTACATCTGCGGCGAGGAGTCGGCGCTGCTCGACGCGCTGGAGGGCAAGCGCGGCAACCCGCGCCTGAAGCCGCCGTTCCCGGCCAACCAGGGCCTCTACCAGGGCCCGACGCTGATCAACAACGTCGAGACGCTCTGCAACACGCCGATCATCATCGAGAAGGGCGCCGACTGGTACCGCCAGTACGGCGTCGGCAACTCGACCGGCACCAAGATGGTCTCGGTCTCCGGCAACGTGCAGCGGCCCGGCAACTACGAGATCGAGCTGGGGATCACCGCGCGCGAGATCGTCTACGGCTTGGCTGGCGGGCCGCTGCCCGGGCGCGAGATCAAGTGCTGGTTCCCCGGCGGCTCCTCCGCGCCGGTGCTGCTGCCCGAGGCTCTCGACCTCCCCTACACCTTCGAGTCGATGGCCGAGGCCGGCTCGATGCTCGGCTCCGGCGCGATCATCGTCGTCGACGACTCGATCCCGATCGTCTCGGTCGCGCTGCGGCTGGCCGGCTTCTACCGCCACGAGTCGTGCGGCAAGTGCGTGCCGTGCCGCGAGGGCACCAACTGGACCGTGAAGATGCTCGAGCGGATCGATCGCGGCGAGGCGACGCCGATGGACATCGAGATCGTCGCCGGCGTCCAGGAGAACATCATCGGCAACTGCCTCTGCGTGCTCGGCGACTCGATGGCGATGCCGATCGGGTCGATGATCAAGCACTTCCGCCCGGAGTTCGAGGCGCACATCGAGGCCGCCCGCGAGCGCGCCGACCGTGCCGCCGCCGTCGGCGAGTTCTCGGCCGTCGAGCTGGCCGCCAGCGCCCACGCGGGACCAGGAGTCGGCTGATGGCGCGCCCCACGATCAAGCAGATCACCTTCGAGATCGACGGCCGCGAGGTGACCGCGCCGGAGGGCACGATGCTCGTCGACGCGGCGAAGCACGGCGACGTCGAGATCCCCTACTTCTGTTACGAGCCGAAGCTCGGCGCGCCGGTCGGCGCCTGCCGGATGTGCCTGGTCGAGATCGAGGGCATCCCGAAGCTCCAGACCTCATGCTCGACGCCGGTCAAGGACGGCATGGTCGTGCACACCACGACCGACCGCGTCAAGCACGCCCAGAACGCGGTCGTCGAGTTCCTGCTCGTCAACCACCCGCTCGACTGCCCCGTCTGCGACAAGGGCGGCGAGTGCCCGCTGCAGGACATCTCCTACGGCTGGGGCGCCGGCAAGTCGCGGATGATCGAGCCGAAGCGCCACTTCAAGAAGCCGCTCGAGGTCTCGCCGCTCGTCGCGATCGACCGCGAGCGCTGCATCCTCTGCTACCGCTGCGTCCGCTTCTCGCAGGAGGTCGCCGAGGACTACCAGCTCGTCTTCCTCGAGCGCGGCGACCACACCTACGTCGGCACCCACGACGGCCGCCCCTACGTCGCGCCGTTCAGCGGCAACATCATCGAGCTGTGCCCGGTCGGGGCGCTGACCTCGACCGCCTACCGCTTCCGCGCGCGGCCGTGGGACGTCGAGGAGGCCGGGACGGTCTGCGTCGGCTGCGCCAGTCAGTGCAACGTCAGCTACACGATCCGCGACGACGACAAGGTGCTGCGCGTGCTCGCGCGCGACAACGAAGAGGTCGACGACGGCTGGGTCTGCGACAAGGGCCGCTTCGGCTACGAGTCGTTCCACTCGCCGGAGCGCGTGCTCGCGCCGATGGTCCGCGACGGCGGCGTGCTGCGCGAGGTGTCGTGGGAGCGCGCGCTCGGCGAGGCAGCCAAGGCGCTGGCCCGCGGCGGCGAGCGCACCGCGGCGCTGGCCGGCGGCGCGGTCACCAACGAGGAGGGCCTGCTGCTGGCGCGCCTGCTGCGTGACGGCCTCGGCTCGCCGCATCTCGACTCGCGCGCGACCGGCGACCTCGACCCCTGCCAGGCGCGCGTGCTGGCGCGTCCCGAGCTGACCGCGCGCGTGTCGGACATCGACTACGCCGACGCCGTGCTGGTCGTCGAGGTCGAGCCGGTCGACGAGGCGCCGGTGCTCGACCTGCGCATCCGCAAGGCGCGCCGGCGTCACGGCGCCCGGATCGTCACGCTCACCAGCCGCCCGAGCGCGCTCGACGACCCGGGGTCCGAGCTGGGCGCCGACCCCGGCGGCGACGTCGCGGTCCGCTTCGCGCCGGGCGCCGCCGAGGCCGCCCTTGCCGCACTCGCCGCCGCACTGGGTTCGCCCCGCGCGCCGGTGGGTGAGACCGAGATTCCGGCCACAATGTCGCCGGAATCTCGGTCTCACCAGATCGCGGAGCTGGCGGCGAAGGCTGGGGCCGACCCGGCTGAGATCGAGGCCGCCGCCGCTGCCCTGCGCGCCGCCCGCTTCGGCGACGCCGCCGACGCGCGCAAGGACGGCGACGTGGTCGTGATGTGGGGCGAGCGGACGACTGTGGGCAAGCGCGGAGCCGCTGCCGTCGACGCGTTGCTGGCCGTGACCGGCGCCCTGGAGATCGCCGAGCGGCCCGAGTCCGGCCTGATCGAGGTTCCGAGCCGCGCGAACGGACGCGGGCTGCGTGAGGTCGGCGTCGCGGCACGGCTGGCCGCCGGCCTGGCCGACTCCCCCGCGCCGGGGCTCTCCGCCGCCGAGATCGGCTCGGCGCTCGCCGAGGGCGAGCTGTCGACGCTGCTGCTCGTCGCCGCCGACCCGCAGACCGAGCTGTCGGACCGTCCGACCTGGGAGCGCGCCTACGACCGCGCCGAGGCGATCGTCGCGTTCGCCGACTTCGTCACACCCGGGCTCGCCGAGCACGCGACCGTCGTCTTCCCGGGCGAGTCGAACGCCGAGAAGGAGGGCACGCTCACCCATCCCGACGGCCGCCTCCAGCGCGTCCGCCAGGCGGTGCCGCATGCCGGCGAGGTGCGTCCGGTCTGGGCGGTGCTGGCCGAGCTCTGCCACCGGGCGGGCGCGCCGCTGCCGGCCGATGGCCCACCTCTGTCGCTGCCGGACGTGACCGCCGCCGTCACGGCGGCCGTTCCGTTCTACGCGGGCATCACGCTGGAGGAGATCGGCGGGCGCGGAGTCCGCTGGCAGGACCGCGACGCCGCCGCGGCCGCGCCTGAGGCCGAGCTGCCGAGCGGCCCGCTCGAGAGTCCGCCCGACCTTCCCACCGGCCTGCGCCTCGGCGCCGCCCCCGCGCTCTTCGCGTCGCCCGCCGTCGAGCACTCGCCGTCGCTGCGCTTCCTCGCGCCGCGCCAGCGCGCCGAGCTGTCGCCCGACGACGCCCAGCGGCTCGGCATCGCGCCGGGCGCCGATGTCGAGGTCTCCAGCGGCGACCGTGTCGTACGCGCGACGGCCGCGATCCGCAACGCGATCCGCCCCGGCAGCGTCTTCCTGACCCAGGGGCTCGGCGCCGAGGGCGCGGAGGCCCTGACCAACGGCGTCCCGGGCGCCGTCGAGGTCCGCTCCGCGCCGCCGCTCGTCGTCCAGGTCGGCGGCGGTCCGGGGACCGACGACAGCACGGCGGACGCGGGCGAGACCGCTTCAGCCGAGGCGGCTCCGCGCGGTGACGTCACCGACGCGCCAGGCGCCGCAGCCACCGGCCCGGGCGGCGCCGGCGGCCCGAGCACTCCCGGAGCGGGTGGCTCAGACGCGCCCGGCGATGCCGGCGACGTGGTCCCCGAGCCGTCCGAGGCCGCCGACGAGGCCGAGCCCGGCAAGGCGGACCGCTCGTGACCGTCGAGTCAACGCTGGTCCAGATCGTCAAGGCGATCGTGATCTTCGCGTTCATCCTCCAGGTGGTCCCCCTGATCCTGCTGCTCGAGCGCAAGCTGCTCGGACGCTTCCAGGCCCGCTACGGCCCGAACCGCGTCGGTTTCCGCGGGCTCGGCCAGCCGCTCGCCGACGTGCTGAAGCTGCTGTCGAAGGAGCGCTTCACGCCAGAGACGGCGGTGCCGTGGATGATGGCGCTCGCCCCGGTGATCTCGATCGCGACGGCGGTCGCGACGCTCGCGATCATCCCGTTCGGCCCGCAGGGCGCCTGGGGCGGCGACGTCGGCCTCTACGGCATCGACGTCCCGATCGGGCTGCTCTACTTCTTCGCCTTCGGCTCGCTCGCCTTCTACGCGCTGGTGCTCGGCGGCTGGGCGTCCGGCTCGAAGTACTCGTTCCTCGGCGCGATGCGCTCCGCCGCCCAGCTGATCTCCTACGAGGTCGCGATCGGCCTGTCGCTGCTCGGCGTCGCGATGATGGCCGGCTCGCTGTCGTTCGTCGACATCGTCGAGGCGCAGGGCGCGGACGGCAAGGGGATCTGGTTCATCGTGCCGCAGTTCGTCGGCTTCCTCGTCTTCATGGTCGCCGGCTTCGCCGAGACCGCGCGCGCCCCGTTCGACCTGCCGGAGGCCGACGCCGAGATCGTCGCCGGCTACAACACCGAGTACGGCGGCATGCGCTTCGGCTCGTTCTTCATGGCCGAGTACATCGAGGTGATCGTGATCGCCGGCGTCGCGACCGCTTGCTTCTTCGGCGGCTGGCATGGACCCGGCCCGATCGCGCTCGCGCCGCTCTGGGTGCTGCTGAAGATGTTCGCCTTCGTCGTCCTCTTCATCTGGGTTCGGGCTACGCTGCCGCGCCTGCGCTACGACCAGCTGATGTCGTTCGGCTGGAAGGTGCTGCTGCCGCTGGCGACCGTCAACGCCCTCGTCACCGCGATCGTCCTGGTGGTCTGAACTTCATGAGCTACGAGCTGACAGACGACGTCATCGAGGTCCAGCGCGGGCCGGAGCCCGGCGGCATGGGCGGCGCCTACCGGACCTTCGGCGCGACGCTGCGCGGCATGCGCACGACGCTCGCGCGGCTGGCCGAGAAGCCGGTGACGATCGAGTACCCCGAGGAGAAGACGCCGGTCTACCCGCGCTTCCGCGGCCGCCACAAGCTGCACAAGTTCGAGGACACCGGGCTCGAGAAGTGCGTCGGCTGCTCGCTCTGCGTGGCCGCCTGCCCGGCCGAGTGCATCCGCGTCGTCGCCGACGAGAACACGCCCGAGCACCAGGTGTCGGCCGGCGAGCGCTACGCCGCGGTCTACGAGATCAACATGAGCCGCTGCATCTTCTGCGGCTACTGCGAGGTCGCCTGCCCGTTCGACGCGATCACGATGGGCAACGACTACGAGCTGGCCGACTACGAGCGCTCCGACCTGATCTTCACCAAGGAGATGCTGCTGGCGGAGCCGATCGAGCGCACGCCGCTGAGACGAGAGGGCGAGTAGCGGCCTTGTTCTTCGAGCAGCTCCTGTTCTTCATCGCCGGTGGCGGCGCGATCGCGGGCGCGGTCGGCGTCGTGCTGCTGCGCAACCCCTTCTACAGCGTGCTCGCGCTGGTCGCACACCTGATCTCGCTGGCGGTTCTCTTCCTGCTGCTGACCGCCGCCTTCCTCGCCGCGGCCCAGGTCGTCGTCTACGCCGGCGCGGTGATGGTGCTCTACGTCTTCGTCGTCGCCTACGTCGGCGGCAGCGACGACGAGCTGCGGCCCGAGACCGCCGGCCCGCTCGCCGCGATCGGACCGATCTTCGCCGCCGCGCTGCTGATCGAGCTGGTGATCGCGGTCGTCGGCTCCGGCCTCACGCTGCTCGACAGCACCGGCGCCGAGGTCGGCGACGACTTCGGCGCGCCGGCCGCGATCGGCGACGCGCTGCTGACCAAGTTCCTGCTGCCGTTCGAGGCCGCGTCGTTCCTGCTGCTGATCGCGGCCGTCGGCGCGGTCGTCCTCGCCCGCAAGCGGCGCGGGCTGCACGAGCCCCCCGACGCGCTCTCCGTCGCCGACGTGCTGCGCTCCGAGCCGCCGACCGGAAGCCAGAAGGAGGCGATCGGCTAGTGGACATCTCCTGGTTCATCGTCCTGTCGGCGTTCATCTTCTGCATCGGCGCGGCCGGCGTGATGACGCGCCGTAGCCCGCTGGTGATCCTGCTCTGCCTCGAGCTGATGCTCAACGCGGGCAACCTCGCGCTGATCGCCTTCTCGCGGATGGTCGGCAACGTCGAGGGTCAAATCTTTGCGCTGATCGTGATGGTCGTCGCCGCCTGTGAGGTCGTGATCGGCCTCGGGATCATCGTCGCGATGTACCGCCGCAAGCTGCCGATCGACGTCGACGACATGGCGGAGCTGCGCGGATGAGCGCCACTTCATGGGGGTGGCTAGTGCTCGCGTTCCCGCTCGCGGGGATGCTGGTGATCGCGCTCGGCTGGAAGGTGCTGCCCGACCGTGTCGCCGGCTGGATCGGCAGCGCGGCGATCGGCGGAGCGTTCGCGTCGGCGATCGCGATGCTGATCGACCTGCAGGACCAGCCGGAGGAGGGGCGGTCGCTGGTCGACTCGGCCTGGACCTACGCGAGCACCGCCGGCTTCAGCGTCGACATGTCGATCCTGGTCGACCCGCTGTCGGTGATGATGTGCCTGATCGTCTCGGGCGTGTCGTTCCTGATCCACGTCTACTCGGTCGCCTACATGGAGTCGGAC
>DASTKX010000053.1:0-5633 GCA_035715585.1 Thermoleophilaceae bacterium | reverse complement strand
CGGCGAAGGCGGCGAAGGACCGCTACGCCAAGCTCGTCGCGGCCGGGATCACCGGCCTGATCCTGTCCCAGGCCACGCTCAACCTGTTCGCGGTGATGGGGATGGCGCCGCTCACCGGCGTGCCGCTGCCGTTCATCTCCTACGGCAGCACGAACCTGATCGTGCTGCTCGGGGGGATGGGACTGTTGCTCAACGTGGCGGCGACCGGTGGACTGCCAGCCCGTGCAAGCAAGCCGCGCCTACGCGCGATCGACGGAGGCGGGGCCGGTGAAGGTCGCGATCGCCGCCGGCGGGACAGCGGGGCACGTCGTGCCGGCGCTGGCCATCGCCGACGCACTGCGGGCTGAGGGCGCCGAGGTCGAGTTCTTCGGCGGCGAGCGCGCCGAGGCCGAGCTCGTCCCAGCCGCCGGCTACCCGTTCCACGCGCTGCCGGTCCAGGGCATCGACCGCCGCAACCCGCTGAAGGCGCTGCGCGCGGCGATGCTGGCCGTGCGCGCCACCGCGCGGGCGCGCAAGCTGCTGCGCGAGATCGGCGCCGACGTGGCGATCGGCGGGGGCGGCTACGTCGCGGGGCCCGTCGGGCTGGCGGCGCGCACGCTGCGGCTGCCGCTGGTGCTGACGGAGGCCGACAGCCACCTAGGGATCGCCAACCGCCTGCTCGCGCGGTCCGCTAAGCGCGTCTTCCTCGCCTTTCCGCTCGAAGGACGCGAGGGTGAGCGCTACAGGGTCGTCGGGCGGCCGATCCCGGCGGACACGCTCGGCGCCGACCGCGCCGCGGCTCGCGAGCGCTTCGGGATCGGCGCCGACGAGCGCTGCCTGCTGGTCTTCGGCGGCTCGCTCGGCGCCCGAACCGTCAACGAGGCGACGCTCGAAGCGTTCGGCGCCGCCGCGCCCTGCGCGGTCCTGCACGCCTGCGGCAAGCGCGACTACGACGACCTCGCCCGCCGCCTGAAGGAGCTCGGCTCGCCGCCGCACTACCACCTGCGCGCCTACATCCAGCCGTTCTCAGACGCGCTCGCGGTGGCCGACCTGACTGTCGCCCGCTCCGGCGGCTCGGTCTTCGAGGTCGCCGCCGCTGGCGTCCCATCGATCCTCGTGCCCTACCCGCACGCGACCGCCGACCACCAGACGCTCAACGCCCGCCACATCGTCGCCGGCGGCGCAGCGCTGGTCGTGCTCGACGCCGAGCTCGACGGTCCACGCCTCGCACGCGAAGTCGGCGCGCTGCTCGCCGACGAGAGCCGGCTGCGCGCCATGGGCAACGCTGCAACGGCACTCGCCCGGCCTGACGCCGCCGAGCAGATCGCGCACGAAGTCGTAGCGCTGAGTGAGGGGAGCGGCAATTGAGTGTGGACACCGAGCCCTTCGCGAACCGCCAGCTGCACTTCATAGGGATCGGCGGCGCGGGCATGAGCGGGCTCGCGCTGGTGGCCGCCGAGCTTGGCGCGACCGTCACAGGCTCCGACCGCGCCGACTCCACCTACACCGACAAGCTGCGCGCCGCCGGCATCGAGCCGGTGATCGGACACGCCGCCGCCAACCTGCCCGCCGGCGCCGAGGTCGTCGTCTCGACGGCGATCCCACCCGAGAACCCCGAGCTCGTAGCCGCCCACACCGCCGGCGCAACCGTGATCCACCGCGGACAGCTGCTCGGCGAGCTGACGCGCCTCAAGAAGGCGATCGCGATCGCCGGCACCCACGGCAAGACCACCACCTGTGGCATGGTCGCCCACGTCCTGCGCGCCACCGGCCGCGATCCCGCCTTTGTCATCGGCGGCGAGCTCCGCTCCGCCGGAACCAACGCCGCCTGGGGCGCCGGCGACTGGATCGTCGCCGAGGCCGACGAGTCCGACCGCTCCTTCCTCCAGCTCGCCCGCGACGTCGCCGTCGTCACCAACGTCGAGCTCGACCACCACGCCACCTACCACTCCCTCGCCGACCTCCAAGCCACCTTCGCGGAATTCATCGCCCCCGCAAACCTCTGCATCGCCTGGCACCCCGCCGCCCAGGCCCTCGCCATCGACCCAACCACCCTCGCTGAGCCGCAAGCGTCCCTCGCCGCCGCTGATTCAGCCGCGGGAGACGAAGGCCCGAGCAGCGATTCCCAAGCGGAACGGGCCTTCGTCTCCCACGGCGTACCGCCCACGCCCAACCTGCAGACCTACGGCATCGACACAGGAGACCTCACCGCGCAGAACGTCACCCTCCGTCCCATGGGCTCCCACTTCACCGTCGACGGAGTTCCCGTCGAGCTCAACGTCCCCGGCGAGCACAACATCCTCAACGCGCTCGCCGCGCTCGCCGCCTGTCGCGCCGCCGGCGTTGAGCTGGCAGAGGCTGCCCCCGCGATCGCCGGCTTCGGCGGCGCCGGCCGCCGCTTCGAGGAGCGCGGCGCGACGGCGACCGGCGCCCAGGTCTACGACGACTACGCCCACCACCCGACCGAGGTCCGCGCGACCCTCGAGGCGGCACGCACGCTCGACGCGCGGCGGATCGTCGCCTGCTTCCAGCCGCACCTGTTCTCGCGGACGCGCGAGCTGGCGCGCGAGTTCGGTCGCGCGCTGGCGCTCGCCGACGTCGTCGTGGTCGTCGACGTCTATCCGGCGCGCGAGCGCGCCGAGGACTTCCCCGGTGTCAGCGGCCTGCTCGTCGCCGAGGCCGCGGCCGACGCAGCGCCTGGTCGCCCGGTCGTCTGGGCGCCGTCGTTCGACGACGCCGAGCGGCGGCTGCGCGGCGAGCTGGGCCCGGGCGACGTGCTGCTGACGCTCGGGGCCGGGAACATCGATGCTCTCGCGACGCGGCTGACGGCCGGTGACGCCGGCAGCGGGAGTCCGGCCAGCGCGCGAGACGACGCGGACGGCGATCCACCGCCCCTGCGCGCGGAGGACCTGGCATGACGATGCCCGACGGCGTCGAGCGCGACCGCCCGCTGGCGCGGCTGACGACCGTCCGCACCGGCGGCCCGGCCGACTTCTTCGCCCGTCCCGAGAGCGACGCCCGGCTGGCCGAGCTGCTCGCCTGGGCGGACGGGGAGCAGGTCGACGTAGGAGTGGTCGGCTCGGGCTCGAACCTGCTGGTAGCCGATGAAGGATTTCGAGGACTGGTACTCAAGCTGGGGGGCGAGCTCGCCGCGATCGAACGCGACGGCGAGCGGCTGCTCTGCGGCGGCGGCGCGCGGCTGCCGAAGGCTTCGGCGTTCGCGGCGGCCGAGGGCCTGTCGGGCCTCGAGTTCGGCGTCAACATCCCCGGCACGGTCGGCGGCGCGGTCAAGATGAACGCCAACGCCTACGGCGGCGACCTCTCCCGCGTGCTGGAGTCGGTCGAGGTCGCGACGCCCGCCGGGACGGAGCGCCGCGGGCCCGGCGACCTCGGCTTCGCCTACCGCCGCTCGAACCTCCGCGAGCGCGAGATCGTCGCGCGCGCGGTCTTCAAGCTGTCGCCGGCGGCGCCGGAAGCGGTCAAGGCGACGCTCGCGGAGATGCGGCGCAAGCGCCGCGAGGCGCAGCCGTCGGGCATCAAGACCTTCGGATCGACCTTCAAGAACCCCGACGACCCGCGCGCCGAGGGCCGCAGCGCCGGCGTGCTGCTCGACGGGGCCGGCTGTCGCGGCATGGCGGTCGGCGGCGCGCGCTTCTCGGACAAGCACGCCAACTTCGTCGAGAACGGCGGCACGGCGACGACCGCCGACGTCGTCGCCCTGATGGCCGAGGGGCGCCGCCGCGTCCATGAGCGCTTCGGCGTCGTGCTCGAGCCGGAGGTCCAGCTGCTCGGCGACGTCGACGCCGCGGCTCTCTACGGGGCGCCGTCGTGAGGGCGCCGGTCGCCGCGATGCGTCGCCCCGCGGCCTCCGCGGCACGGTTGCGCGCCACGCTGACGCCGAGCCGCCGCGTCCGCCGCCGGCTGCTGGTGGGCGCGATCGTCGCCGCGCTGCTCGTCGCCCTCTACATGCTCTGGCTGCGCGACTCCTCCCTGGTCGCGGTCGAGAACGTGACCGTCACGGGGCTTTCCGGCGACGACGCCGATCGCGTCAGGGTCGCGCTCGCCTCCACCGCGGAGACGATGACGACGCTGCACGTCGACGAGACCCGCCTCCAGGAGGCGGCGGCCGGCTTCCCGATCGTCGCGCGGATTGAGGCCACCCCCGACTTCCCCAACGGAATGACCATCCAGGTGATCGAGCACCGGCCGGCCGCGCTTGCGGTCGCCGGCGACCGCAAGCAGCCGATCGCCGGCGACGGCTCGGTCCTGGCTGGGTTGTCGGTCGAGGGCGACCTGCCGACGATCGAGCTTGCCGTCGCGATGCCGCAGCGCCAGCTCGGGCCGGGCGCGGCGCGCGACGCGGCGCGTGTCGCCGGGATGGCGCCGCCGGTGATCGCCCGGCGCGTCGACAGCCTGTCGCGCGAGGGCGGCGCGCGCGGCGTCGTCGCTGAGCTCGAGGACGGAACCGAGCTGATCTTCGGCATGCCGGACCAGCTCGCCGCGAAGTGGGCGGCGGCGATTCGCGTGCTCGCCGACGACGAGGCCACGGGGGCGACCTACATCGACGTTCGGATCCCCGAGCGGCCGGTCGCCGGCGGTCTTGCGGCGGCCACGATTGCGCCTGTCCCGCCCGTCGCCGAGACGCCCGCCGCACCCGTCGAGACGGCTCCGACATACCCTTGAGTAGGGCTTGAGACTTGGCTCAACCCTCAACTCTCGCTAGAGGGTGAGAGTGCAAGGGCCGTTGCAACGCCGGTTTGACATTCGCCGCGTTTTCCACCTACAGTCCTGGTTTGCAGCGATTCCTCGGCGGCGGCGCAAACCCTCGATGATCGCTTTACCTGCGGACGGGAACGTCCGATAGGAGCATCACGACAGGAACCCGAGCAGGCGAGGCAAGGATTCAAGCGATGGACACCGGAAGCTATTTGGCCGTCATCAAGGTCGTCGGAATCGGCGGCGGCGGCACCAACGCCGTCAACCGGATGGTCGACGCCGGTCTCAAGGGCGTCGAGTTCATCGCGGTCAACACCGACGCGCAGGCGCTCCAGATGTGCGACGCCGACATCAAGCTGCAGATCGGCGACCAGCTCACGCGTGGGCTCGGCGCCGGCGCGGAGCCGGAGGTCGGCTACGGCGCCGCCAACGAGAGCCGCGACGAGATCAAGGAGGCGCTGAAGGGCGCTGACATGGTCTTCGTCACAGCGGGCGAGGGCGGCGGCACCGGCACCGGAGCGGCCCCAGTCGTCGCGGAGGTCGCCAAGCAGGAGATCGGCGCGCTGACCGTCGGTGTCGTCACGCGTCCGTTCGACTTCGAGGGCTCGCAGCGCAAGCGCCAGTCCGACGAGGGGATCGACCGCCTGCGCGAGCAGGTCGACACGTTGATCGTGATTCCGAACGAGAAGCTGCTCGCCGTCGTCGAGCGCCGCACGAGCATCCTCGAGGCGTTCCGCGAGGCCGACAACGTGCTGCGCCAGGGCGTCCAGGGCATCACCGACCTGATCACGATCCCCGGCCTGATCAACCTCGACTTCGCCGACGTCCGCACGATCATGCAGGACGCCGGCTCGGCGCTGATGGGAATCGGCGAGGCCGGCGGCGAGAACCGCGCCGCCGAGGCCGCGCGCCACGCGATCTCGAGCCCGCTGCTCGAG
>DASTKX010000052.1:0-28162 GCA_035715585.1 Thermoleophilaceae bacterium | reverse complement strand
GGTCGTGGCCGATCTCGACCCCAGGCTGCTGCGCGCGTTCGTCGCGGTCGCCGAGGAGCTGAGCTTCTCTCGCGCCGCCGAGCGGGTGGGTCTCGCCCAGCAGGCGCTCTCGGCGCAGGTCCGGCAGCTCGAGGGCAGGCTCGACGTGAAGCTCTTCAAGCGCACGACGCGGCGCGTGACCCCGACTCCCGCCGGCGAGGCGCTGTTGCCACACGCACGCGCCGCGCTCGCAGCCGGTGACGCCGGTGTCGAGGCGGTGCGTCGGACGGTCGCCGACGCCGCGAACGCGATCGCGGTAGCCGGGGTCGACGAGGCGGGTGCGGTCGGGACCGAGATCCTCGAGCGGTTCGCGCGCGACTTTCCAGAGATCGCTGTCAGCGTCAGCGATCGCATGCCGCCGCAGGTGCTGCTGGAGGAGAGCGGCGGTCCTCCGCCGGCAGTCGCCTTCGTACGGCCGCCGTTCCGCGGCGTCAACCGCTTCTCGACGGTGACGTTGCTCGCCGAGCCGCGCGTCGTCGCGCTTCCGGCGAGTCATTCGCTGGCCGACCGCGAGCGCGTCGAGCCGAGTGAGCTGATGGCCGAGACGTGGGCTTGGCTCGGTTCCACGGACCGCGTCGCCGAGTCGTTCTGGCTGCTCGAGGATCACCGCTACGGCCGCCCGCCACGGATCGGCGGCCATCCGCGCAGCTGGGAGGATCTGCTCGTCCTGGTCGCCGCCGAGCAGGCGATCGGGATCGTCCCGGCGTCGATCGCCGCGACGCTCGGACCGGCGGCGCCGAAGGTGCGCTTCGTCGCGGTCGACGGTATCGAGCCGTCGCCGCTCGTGCTGGCCTGGCGGCCGGGTGCGGAGACGCCTGCCGTACGGGAGCTCGCGGAGGTGGCGCGTGTGATGGCGCGACAGGCGGGAAGCGCTACGGTCTGACGGCGGTATCGATTTCCGGGAGAAGCCTCTGAGATAGTGGGCGGCGCCGAAGCGGTCTGACCAATTCGAGTGCCCAGTGCAGACTCAGCGCGCCCAAGCCAGCCGTCTCGACGTGCTCGTGGTCGACGATCACGAGGTCGTTCGCTGGGGCCTACAGGTGCTGCTCGACCGCCAGCCGTGGGTCGGCCGCTGCCTGACCGCCGCGACCGCGGAGCAGGCGCTCGAGCAGGCACGCGTGCGCCAGCCGGAGGTCGCGTTGGTCGACCTGTTCGTCGGCGCCGACTCGGGCGCCGAGCTGTGCCTGGCGCTGCGCGAGGCCTCGCCGCGGACGCGGATGCTGCTGATGTCGGGGGCGGGCAGGATCTCTGCCCCGGCGGCCCAGGCGACCGGGGCGACCGGCTTCGTCCCGAAGGACTGGCCGGCCGCCGACGTGGTGATGGCCGTGCGGATGGTCGCGAACGGGATGTCGGTCTTCGGCGCGCCCGACGCCCCGATCGCGCAACCGCTCTCCGGCCGCGAGCAGGAGGTCCTGGAGCTGATCGCCCGCGGCGCCACCAACCAGGAGATCGCGACCGCGCTGGCGCTCTCGCCGCACACGGTCAAGGACCACGCCAGCGCGCTCTACCGCAAGCTCGACGTGCGCAATCGCAGCGAGGCCGTCCGCCGCGCCGCCCGCCTGGGCCTGACCAGCTGACCAGGCGGAGGCGAGCGCCGCAGCAGAGAACCTCCCCCCGAAGGTCGGCCGCTCTTCCCCCGGTCGGGGGGTAGTCGCGTCATGCCGTGCCGCCGGTGAGCGAACGCGGTGAAGGTCGTCTCGAAGATGGATGTCCCGACCGCCTCGACGACCGCCGCGCTGTTCCCCGGACAGGGGAGCCAGACGCCCGAGCTGCGCGCGCTCGTCGCCGAGCTACGCCCCGACCTGCTCGAGCTGGCCGCCGTCGCCTGCGGCTGCGACCCGTTCGAGCGAGTCGAGCAGGGCACGCGCTACCAGCAGCCGGCGATCTTCTGCGCCAGCCTCGCCGGTTGGGAGCGCGCCCGCCTCGAGGCGCCGGCGGTGCTCGCCGGCCACTCGCTCGGCGAGCTCGCGGCACTGACGGCGGCGGGCGTGCTCGACGAGCCCGACGCGCTGCGAATCGTCGTGCTGCGCGGACAGGCGATGGACGAGGCGGCCCGCCACGGCCCAGTCGGAGGCATGCTCGCGTTGCGCGCCGACGGCACGACGGCGGCGGCGATCGCGCGCAGCTCCGGGTTGGCGATCGCCAACGAGAACTCGCCCAGCCAGGTCGTCCTCGCCGGATCGCTGGCGGCGCTGGCGCGGGCTGAGGAGGAAAGCCGCGAGTGTGGGGTGCGCGCCGTGCGACTGCCGGTCAGCGGCGCGTTTCACTCGCCGGCGATGGCGCCCGCCGCCGCGCCGCTGCGCGCCGCGTTGGCAGAGGTCGCGGTCCGGCCGCCGCAGACGCCGGTCCTGTCCTGCATGACCGCGACGCCGTTCGAGGACCCGCGCGCCGAGCTGGTCGCCGCGCTGACACGGCCGGTGCGCTGGCTCGCGGTCCTGCGCGCGCTCGAATGGCGCGGAATCGACCGCTTCGTCGAGACCGGCCCCGGCGGCGTGCTGACCAAGCTCGCCCGCCAGGTCGTCCCGGCCGCCGAGGCGCTGACCGTCGACGTCCCGGAGGCCGCGCGTGCGTAGCCACCTCGCCCTGATCGACGCGCTGCCGGCGGTCGGCGCCGAGACGACGCGCGGCGACGTGGGCGCGACCGCCGCCGCCCGCTCGGCGGGGATCGCGGCGATCGCGATGGCGACCCCGAGCGGCGTGGTCGACAACGCGACGATCGCCGCGCGCCACGATCTGGGCGAGGGCTGGATCGAGAGCCGCACCGGGATCGCCGAGCGCCGCCACGCGGTCGCAGGCGAACGCCTCGTCGACGTCGCCGCCACCGCGGCGTCGCGTGCGCTGCGCAGGGCGCGGATCGCGCCGGCCGAGATCGAGCTGGTGGTCGTCGCCACCACGACCCCCGACGACGTGCTCCCGAACGCCGCGCCGCTGGTCGCCCACGCGCTGGACATCCCGGCGGCCGGCGCGTTCGACCTCGGCGCCGCCTGCACGGGCTTCGTCACCGCGCTCGCCACAGCCGCCGGGCTGGTCGAGTCGCGCCGCTGCGAGACCGCTCTCGTCGTCGGCGCGGATCTGATGAGCCGGGTCGTCGACCCCGGCGATCGCGACACCAGCGTCCTGTTCGGCGACGGCGCCGGCGCGGCGGTCGTCACCGCGGCGCCCGGGCATGGCCGGATCGGCCCGTCGGTGTTGCGCAGCGACGGCGCGGCGGCGGAGCTGGTCAGCATCCCGCGCGCGTCCGGGACGGTGCGGATGGACGGTCAGGAGACCTTCCGCCGGGCCGTCGCCTGCCTCGCCGAGGCCAGCGCCGAGGCCGCCGAGCTCGCCGGCGTCGCCCTCGCCGACGTCGACCTGTTCGTCTTCCACCAGGCCAACGGCCGGATCCTGCGCGCGGTCGGGGAGCGGCTCGGCCTCGAGCGCGACCGTGTCGTCGACTGCATCGGCCGCTACGGCAACACCTCGGCGGCGACGGTGCCGATCGCGCTCTGCGAAGCCGGCGCCGAGGGGCGCCTGTTCCCCGGCGCGCGTGTGCTCGTCGGGGCGTTCGGCGCGGGTCTGACCTGGGGCGCGACGGTCGTCGAGTGGGGGAGCGCGTGAGCACCGTCGCGCTATCGCCCACGACCGCCGCCACGGCGGCCGACCTCACCGAGCGTGGCTGCGCGCTGGTGACCGGCGGCTCGCGGGGGATCGGCGCCGCGATCGCCCGCGGCCTGGCGGCCGACGGTTGGCGGGTGGCGGTCGGCTACCGCAGCGGCGCCGGCCACGCGACAGCGGTCGCCGACCAGATCCGGGCGGCCGGCGGCGAGGCCGTGACGCTCGCCGCCGACGTCGCCGACCCGGCCGCCGCCGAGCTGCTCTGCGCGGGCGCGGAGCGCGAGCTCGGCCTGCCGCCGCTGGTGCTCGTCAACAACGCCGGCGTGCGCGCCGACGCGCTGTCGCCGCAGATCAGCGACGCCGACTGGCAGGCCGTGCTCGACACCAACCTCTCGGCCGCCTTCCGGCTGACCCGCCAGGCGCTGCGGCCGATGCTGCGCGCCCGCTTCGGCCGGATCGTCAACGTCGCCTCGATCGTCGGCCAGCGCGCCAACCCCGGCCAGGCGAGCTACGCCGCCTCGAAGGCCGGGTTGGTCGCATTCACCAAGACGGTCGCCGCCGAGGTCGCGCGCCGTTCGGTGACGGTCAACGCCGTCGCGCCGGGGCTGATCGAGACGGACATGACCGCCGGCCTCGACGGACGGCTGCTCGACGCGGTGCCGGCGCGCCGCCCCGGAACGCCGGAGGAGGTCGCCGCCTGTGTGCGCTTCCTCACCTCGCCCGGCGCCGCCTACGTCACCGGCGCCGTCCTGACCGTAGACGGCGGCCTGACCGCCTGACCCGCAAGCAGTGAGAGACAAGGAGAGACAGATGCCGATCGCAACCAAGGAGGACATCGCCCAACGCGTCCACGAGGCGCTCGTCGAGTTCGGCGCCGAGCCCGGCGCGATCGTGCCCGAGGCCCGCTTCGAGCTGCTCGACGTCGACTCGCTCGACCTCGTCGAGCTCGCCCAGATCGCCGAGGACGACTACGGCGTGCAGATCGCGACCGAGGACCTGAAGCGGATCGAGACAGTCGGCCAGGCGGTCGACCTGATCGCGGAGCGCGCCGGGTGAGTCGTCGTGTCGTCGTCACCGGCGTCGGGGCCGTCACGCCACTCGGTGTCGGCGCCGAGCCGCTGATCGAGCGCTGGGCGGCGGGCGAGTGCGGCATCGTCGACGGCCTCGGCGGCTGCCGCGACTTCGACGCCGCCGTGTTGCTCGACCGCCGCTCCGCCCGGCGGGCCGACCGCTTCACCCAGCTCGCGCTCGTGGCGGCCGTGGAGGCGCTCGCGCAGGCCGGCTGGGCCGACGGCGCGCCGGTCCCGCCGGAGCGCGCCGGCTGCGTGATCGGCACCGGGATCGGCGGCATCGGGACGATCGAGGACCAGCACGACCGCCTGCGCGACAGCGGCGCCGCCGCGGTCAGCCCGCTCGGCGTGCCGCTGCTGATGTCGAACGCCGCCAGCGGGGCGGTCGCGATGAGCCATGGCCTCAAGGGCCAGTGCTTCGGAACCGTGTCGGCCTGCGCGGCCGGCGCGCACGCGGTCGGCGCGGGGCTGCGGATGATCCAGCACGGCGACGCCGACGCCTGCGTCGTGGGCGGCGCCGAGTCGGCGCTGACCCCGCTGGCGATGGCGGCCTTCGCGGCGATGGCGGCGACCTCGCCGACCGGCGTCTCGCGACCGTTCGACGCCCGCCGCGACGGCTTCGTGATGGGCGAGGGCGCGGGCGTGCTGGTGCTCGAGGCCGAGGGCGCCGCCCGCGCCCGCGGCGCCACGCCGCTGGCGGTCCTTTCCGGCTACGGCGCGACCGCCGACGCCCACCACATCACGGCCCCCGAGCCGTCGGGCGACGGCGCCGCGCGGGCGATGCGCGCCGCGCTCGCCGACGCCGGGCGGGCGCCCGCCGACGTCGGCTACGTCAATGCCCACGGCACATCGACGCCGCTCAACGACCGCTCCGAGACGGCGGCGATCAAGGCGGCGCTCGGCGAGCACGCGACGACTGTGCCGGTCTCCTCGACGAAGTCGGCGATCGGCCACCTGCTCGGCGCGGCGGGCGCCGTCGAGGCGGTCGCGACGGTGCTCGCGCTGCGGCGCGGGATCGCCCCGCCGACCGTCGGCTGGGAGCAGCGCGACGACGACCTCGACCTCGACTACGTCCCCGACAGCGGCCGCGCGCTGACCCGCAACGGCCACGCGCCGGTCGCGCTGTCGAACTCGTTCGGCTTCGGCGGCCACAACGCGGTCCTCTGCCTGGAGGCGGCGTGACGGCGCGGCTGGCGCTCGTCGACGGCGCGCCCGCGGTTGGCTCGCCGGCCGCGCGGCTCGACGCGCGCGGCCGGCTCGAGGCGCTCTGCGACCCCGGCTCGCTCGAGATCGTCCGCTCGGAGGTCGGCTCGCGCTCCGAGCGCCGCACGCAGCCGGGCGACGGCGTGGTCGCCGGGGCCGGGGCGGTCGCGGGCCGACCGGTCTTCTGCTTCGCCCAGGACGCCAGCTTCGCCGGTGGCTCGCTCGGCGCCGCACAGGCCGACTCGATCGTCCGCGTGATGCGGATGGCCGCGGCCGCGAACGCTCCGATCGTCGCGTTCGTCGAGTCGGCCGGCGCGCGCATCGACGAGGGCATCGCGGCGCTCGCCGGCTACGGGCAGATCTTCCGCGAGCAGGTCCAGCTGTCGGGCTGGGCGCCGCAGATCGCGGTCGTCTGCGGGGCCTCCGCGGGCGGCGGCGCCTACTCGCCGGCGCTCAGCGACTTCGTCGTGATGACGCCCGGCGCGCAGCTGTTCCTGACCGGCCCGGGCGTGGTGCGCGAGGTGATGGGCGAGGACGTCGGCGCGACCGAGCTCGGCGGGCCGGGCGTGCAGAGCCGCAACGGCGTCTGCCACCTGGTCGCCGACGGCGACGGCCATGCGGTCGAGCTGACGCGCGCGCTGCTCGGCTACCTGACGTCGCACGGCGGCGCCGGCGCGGCCTGCGCGAGCGCGCCCCAGGAGGCGCCGTTCGACCCGTCGAGCGTCGTCCCATCCGAAGCGCGCAAGGTCTACGACGTCAGGGCCGTGATCGGAGCGCTCGTCGACGGCGGCGAGACGCTCGAGATCGCGCCGCGCTGGGCGCGCAACATGGTCACCGCCTTCGGCCGCGTCGACGGCCGCGCGGTCGGCTTCGTCGCCAACCAGCCGCGTCACCTCGGCGGGGCGATCGACAGTGACGCCTCGCAGAAGGCGGCCCGCTTCGTCCGCACCTGCAACAGCTTCGGCGTGCCGCTCGTCGTGCTCGTCGACACGCCCGGCTTCCTGCCCGGGACGCGCCAGGAGGCCGGCGGCGTGATCCGCCACGGCGCGAAGCTGCTCTACGCCTTCTCCGAGGCGACGGTGCCGCGCTTCACGGTCGTCCTGCGCAAGGCCTACGGCGGCGGCTACATCACGATGAACTCGCACAGCCTCGGCGCCGATCTGGTGCTCGCCTGGCCCGGCGCGCAGATCGGCGTCGTCGGCGCCGACCAGGCGGTCGGGATCCTCGCGCGGCGCGAGATCGCGGCCGCGGACGATCCGTCGGCTGAGCGCGCGCGCCGCGCCGCCGACTACGGCGAGCGCCATCTGACCGCGGCCGTCGCGGCGGGCAGCGGCTTCGTCGACGAGATCGTCGCGCCGGTCCAGACGCGCGGCCGCCTGCGCTGGGCGCTGAAGACGATCGGCGCCGGCGAGCGGCGCGGCGTCGACCGCGGGAACGTGCCGCTGTGAGCGGCGTCCGCGTTCGGCGCTTCGCCGCGCTCGGCGACAGCCTCAGCGCCGGGGCGGAGGGCGACACGGCGATCCCGTGGCCGGAGCTCGCGGCTCGGACGCTTGCCGGCGGCGGCCGCGAGGTCGCGTTTCGCAATCTCGCGGCCGCCGGCGCGACCAGCACCGACGTCGCGATCTGGCAGCTGCAGCAGGCGGTCGAGTTCCGTCCGGACCTGATCTCGTTGATCTGCGGCGCCAACGACGTGCTGCTCTCGGTCCGCCCCGATCCCCAGGTCTTCACGGCGGTCTTCGACGGGATCGTCGACTCGCTGCGGCGACGGCTGCCGCGGGCGCTGATCGTGACGGCGACCTACCCCCGGATCGACTCGCTGCTGCCGCTGCGCGAACGGACCAGCGCGCGGATCGAGAGCGGGATGGAGGCGATCAACGCGGCGATCCGCGAGGTCGCCGCGCGGCGCGGGCTGACCTGCCTCGAATGGGCCGGCCATCCGGGCGTCGACGACCGGCAGAATTTCGCCGACGATCGGTTCCATCCGTCGGCCGAGGGCCACCGCCGCGCTGCGGCGGCGTTCGTCGAGGGGCTGACCGCGGCCTTCGGTCCGTGCGTCCCCGGCAAGGACGCGGCGTGAGCGGTTCGCGAGCCGTCAGTCGCGGGCGGACGATCACCGAGGCCGACGTCGCGCAGTTCGCGGCGTTGACCGGCGACATGCACCCGCAGCACACCGACGCGGTCTGGGCGGCGGGCAGCCGCTTCGGCGAGCGCGTCGCGCACGGGATGCTCGTGCTGTCGTACGCGGTCGGGTTGGTCGAGTTCGACCCTGCGCGGGTCGTGGCGTTGCGGCGTGTGTCGAACGCCGTCTTCAAGCGGCCGGTCGCGCTAGGCGAGACGATCCACGTCGAGTCGGCGGTCGAGGCGGTCGAGGAGCTCGACGGCGAGCACTCGCTGGTGACGTGCGGATGGCGCGTGCTTAACCAGGACGGGCGGCTGGTGGCGCGAGCGACGGTCGAGCTGGTCTGGCGAGACGACCCCGGGGCGCCGGGCGGCGGCGGCGAGTCGGCTGCGAGCCTGAGTGGCCGCGACGGCAGCTCCTTGTCCGATTCGGCGGCGGCGTTCGAGGACGATTTCGTTCCAATTCCGCTCTGATGCTCGCCGGCCGCCGGATCCTGGTGACGGGGGTGATCACCCATCGCAGCATCGCCTTCGCGGTCGCGCAGGAGGCGCAGCGCCAGGGGGCTGAGGTGCTGCTGACGAGCTTCGGGCGGGCGCGGCGGCTGACCGAACGCGCGGCGCGGCGGTTGCCCGACCCGCCCGACGTGCTCGAGCTGGATGTCAACAGCACGGTCGACCTCGCGACGCTGGCGGCGGAGCTCGAGCGCCGCTGGGGGAGGGTCGACGGGGTGTTGCACGCGATCGCCTACGCGCCGGCGGACGCGCTCGGAGGCGATTTTCTCGGCACGCCGCCGGAGAGCGCGGAGGCGGCGTTTCGGACGAGCGCCTATTCGCTCAGCGCGCTCGCTCGCGCGCTGCGGCCGTTGCTGGTTGGCAGTGAGGGAGGGGGTGAGGCTGGCGGGGGCAGCATCGTCGGCCTGGACTTCGACGCGAGCGTGGCGTGGCCGTCATATGACTGGATGGGGGTGGCGAAGGCGGCGTTGGAGTCGGTCTCGCGCTATCTGGCCCGCGACCTCGGTCCTGCGGGCGTGCGCGTCAACCTCGTCGCAGCCGGCCCTGTGCGGACCGCCGCAGCCGGCGGCATCCCGGGCTTCGACGAGCTCGCGGCGCTCTGGGGCGAGCGCGCCCCGCTCGCTTGGGACGTCGATGACCCCGCGCCGATCGCCTCGGCCGTCTGCTTCCTGCTCTCCGACGCCGCCCGCGCGATCACCGGCGAGATCATCCACGTGGACGGCGGCGCCCACGCCATCGGCGCCTGATCTCAGCCTTCCCCGCAGCGAGTGGACACTTTGCCCGCCTATAGGTCAGCAAAGTGTCCACTCTGTGTCGGGGGTCAGTCCGGCAGGCTCGCGCGGACCTGGTAGACGGAGATCGAGCCGTTGAGGAAGGCGTTGCGGGCGGCGCGGAGGTAGAGGCGCCAGACGCGGAGGCGCTCGGGGCCGGCGAGGCGCTCGGCGGTGGCAAGATCGCGGTCGAGGTTGTCGTACCAGTGGCGCAGGGTCTCGGCGTAGTCGGAGGGGAAGCCCTCGACGTGGTGAGTGACGAAGCCGGCGCGCTCGAGCGCGAGCTGGACGCGCGAGAGCTGGAGCGTCTCGCCGTCGGGGAAGACGTAGCGCTCGTTGAAGGAGCCCGGGTCGGGATCGCCGTGGCGCAGTCGCGCGATGCCGTGGTTGAGCAGCCGCCCGCCCGGCTTCAGCAGGCCGGCGAGCTGGCGGGCGTAGAGATCGATCTTGTTCTCGCCGACGTGCTCGACCATCCCGATACTGGCGATCGCGTCGAACTGCTCGCCGCCGATGTCGCGGTAGTCCATCACCCGGATCTCGATCCGATCGGACAGGCCCGCGTCGGCGACGCGCCTGCGTGCCTCGTCCGCCTGGGCGGGGGAGAGCGTGATCCCGACGACCCGCGCGCCGTGTCGCGACGCGGCGTGGATCGCGAACGCGCCCCAACCGCAGCCGACGTCGAGCAGCGTGTCGCCCTCCGACAGCGCGAGCTTCGTGCAGACCAGCTCGCGCTTGGCGTCCTGGGCCTCCTCCAGCGTCTGGGCGCCACGCGAGAAGATCGCACAGCTGTAGGTCATCGAGTCGTCGAGGAAGAGCGCGAAGAACTCGTTGCCGACGTCGTAGTGGTGACGCACGGCGCGCGCGTCGCGCTCGCGGCTATGCAGCTTGCCGTGCGGGCGCAGCTCGGACTGCGGGACCCGCGGCGGTCGAGTGATCCCGATCGCCCGCGCGGCTGCGACGAACAGCTTCGCGCGCGACCGGCCGTCGATCGGCGGCGGCTGCCAGCTGTCGACGACCCCCATCACCGCCATCAGGTCGTCGACGTCGAGGTCGCCGCTCACATAAGCGCGCCCCAGGCCGAGCTGGCCGGGCGCGCGGACGAGGTGGGCGAGCGCGCGCGGCGAGTTGACGGTGAAGTGCGGCCCGTCGCCGTTGCCGGTGGTGCTCGGGATCGTCGAGCCGTCCCAGAGATCGACGGTGAAGGGGCGCTCGGGTAGCGCCTGCTCGATCTCCCTCCGCAGCGGACCTGTCGTGGTCAACGACATTCGCCTTCAGCGTAGCCCCGGACGGCGACGATCTCCAAGCCTTGACGAGTGAACCCCGCCATTGGGGGGTATCGCCGCGTTGTGTCTTCGCTACTCGCGACATATCTCAACGACCACCTCGCCGGCTCGACCGTCGGCGTCGAGCTCGCCCGCCGCGCCCGGGGCTCCAACGAGGGCACGCCGCTCGGCGACTTCCTGGCCGAGCTCACGGTCGAGATCGAGGAGGATCGCGATGCGCTCCAGGAGGTCATGGAGGCGGTCGGAGCGGGTCGCGACCGACTCAAGGTCGCCGGCGCGTGGGCGGGCGAGAAGATCGGCCGGCTGAAGCTCAACGGCAGTCTGCTCAGCTACTCGCCGCTCAGCCGTGTCGTCGAGCTGGAGGGCCTGCGGCTCGGCGTCGAGGGCAAGGCGTGCCTCTGGCGGATGCTGCGCGAGGTCGCCGACCCGCGCCTGTCCGGCTTCGACTTCGACGCGCTGACCGCCCGCGCCGAGCGTCAGCGCGACGGGTTGGAGCAGCGACGGCTCGAGGCCGGGCTGCTCGCCTTCGACGGCGCCTAGCCGGCCTTGGCGGCGCGCCGCGCGGTGCGCACGCGGTCGGTGGCGCTGAGTTCGGCCTTGCGCATCCGCACTATCGCCGGCGTGACCTCGACGCACTCGTCCTCGCGGACGTGCTCGAGCGCCTCGTCGAGCGACAGCTCGCGCTTCGGCGACAGGCGGACCAGGACGTCCGAGGTCGACGAGCGGATGTTGGTGAGGTGCTTCTCCTTGACGGCGTTGACGTTGAGGTCCTCAGGGCGCGAGTTCTCGCCGACGATCATCCCCTCGTAGACCTCCTCGCCGGGGCCGACGAACAGCGTGCCGCGGCCCTCGAGGTTGGCCAGCGCGTAGGTCGCGGTCGGACCCGCGCGGTCGGCGACCAGCGAGCCGGAGGCGCGCGTGCGCATCGCGCCCGCCCACGGCTCCCAGCCGTCGAGCACGTGGCTCATCACGCCGCTGCCGCGCGTCTCGGTCAGGAACTCGGTCCGGAAGCCGATCAGCCCGCGCGCCGGGACCAGGTAGTCCATCCGCACCCAGCCGGTGCCGTGGTTGGCCATGTTTTCCATCCGCCCCTTGCGGGTGGCGAGCAGCTGGGTGATCGAGCCGACGTACTCCTCAGGCGTGTCGATCGTCAGCCGCTCGATCGGCTCGTGGGTGCGGCCCTTGACCTGGTGCGTCACGACGTGCGGCTGGCCGACGGTCAGCTCGAAGCCCTCGCGGCGCATCGTCTCGACGAGGATCCCGAGCTGCAGCTCGCCGCGGCCCTGGACCTCCCAGACGTCGGGGCGCTCGGTCGGGTTGACGCGGATCGACACGTTGCCGACCAGCTCGCGGAACAGCCGCGCTTCGATCTGACGCGCGGTCACCTTGTCGCCGGACTGCCCGGCGAGGGGGGAGGTGTTGACCCCGATCGTCACCGACAGCGACGGCTCGTCGATCTCGATCAGCGGCAGCGGGCGCGGGTCCTCGCGGTCGGCGAGCGTCTCGCCGATCGTGATCTCCGGCATCCCGGCGACGGCGATGATCTCGCCCGGCCCGGCCTCGGCGGCGTCGACGCGGTCGAGCGCCTCGGTGACGTAGAGGTTGGTGATCGTCGCCTTCTCGACGCTGCCGTCGGAGCGGCACCAGGCGACCTCCTCGCCCTGGCGGATCGTGCCGTGACGGACGCGGCATAGCGCGAGCCGGCCGACGTACGGCGAGGCGTCGAGGTTGGTCACGTGCGCCTGCAGCGGATGGTCGTCCTCGTACTCGGGCGCCGGGATGTAGCTGACGATCAGGTCCATCAGCGGCTTCAGCTCGTCGGTTCCCTCGACGCCCTCCTCGAGCGACGCCCAGCCGTCCTTGGCGTTGGTGTAGACGATCGGGAAGTCGATCTGCTCCTCGTCGGCGTCGAGCTCGAGGAACAGCTCGTAGACCTCGTCGACGACCTCGCCGATGCGCGCGTCGGGACGGTCGACCTTGTTGACGACGAGGATCACCGGCAGCCGCGCGGCGAGCGCCTTGCGCAGCACGAAGCGCGTCTGTGGCAGCGGTCCCTCGGAGGCGTCGACGAGCAGCACGACGCCGTCGACCATCGTCAGTCCGCGCTCGACCTCGCCGCCGAAGTCGGCGTGCCCCGGCGTGTCGATGATGTTGAGCTTGACATCGCCGTAGCGGACGGCGGTGTTCTTCGCGAGGATCGTGATGCCCTTCTCGCGCTCGAGATCCATCGAGTCCATCACCCGGACGTCGACGTCCTGGTTGGCTCGGAACGCGCCGGACTGCCACAGCATCGCGTCCACGAGCGTGGTCTTGCCGTGGTCGACGTGCGCGACTATCGCGACGTTACGTATGTCTTCCCTCCTAGACATGGGCCGGACAGGCTACAAGGCCGAGCGTTCTGGCTGACATTCGACGGTTTGATCTCCTGTGCCAGGGGAAGGCTGCGAGTGTGGGCACAGTCGTCCAGCCGGGCCGCGATCAGCTGCGCCGCCTGGCTCAGCTGAGAGTCGAGGAGGGATGCGTGCTCAGCGTCTACGTCGACCTCGACCCGAGCGAGTTCGCGACCGCGCCGGCACGGTCGAGCGCGTTGACCTCGGCCGCCGACGAGGCTTCGCGCGCGGTCGACGACGAGGCGCGCGGCTTCTCGCACGACACCCGCCTGCGGCTGCGCGACGACGTCGCTCGGATCCGCGACTACGCGAAGGAGGCGGACTTCGACTCGACCCACGGGCTGGCGATCTTCGCTGCGGCGGGCGCCGATCTGTTCGAGGCGCTGCACCTGCCGCATACGGTTGCCAACCGGGTCTGCGTCGACGGCTCGCCGTATGTCGCGCCGCTGGTCGGGCAGGCGAATGGCTCCTGGTGCGTGGCGCTCGTCACCCGCCGCGACGCCCGCCTGCTGCGTGGCAGTCCGCTGCGGCTCGCCGAGGAGGAGCGGATCGAGGACGACGTCCCCGGCCGTCACGACCAGGGCGGTCTGTCGCAGTCGCGCTACGAGCGCCACATCGACGACCAGGCCCACAAGCATCTCCGGCGTGTCGCCAAGCGACTCGGCGAGCTGCGCCGCGACGGCGGCTTCGAGCACCTGCTCGTCGGCGGCACCGAGCAGGGCTACAGCGAGTTCGCCGAGCTGCTCGACAACGAGACCCGCGAGCGGCTCTGCGGTCGGCTGTCGGTCGACGTCGAGCACGTCGGCGTTGCCGAGGTCGCGCGCGCCGCCGCCCCGCTGATGCGCGAGCACGACCGGCGCCGCCGAGAGCAGTTGCTCGACCGCGTCGAGGAGGGTCTCGCTCCGGGCGGTCACGCGACTGCCGGGCTCGACGACGTCGTCGGCTGCCTCGAGGAGCAGCGTGTGGCCACCCTGCTGGTCGACGCGGGGTGGCTGCGCGAGCACCAGCCCGGCGAGCGGATCGTCGAGCTCGCCCTCGCCCAGAACGCCGACACCGTCCGCTTCGACGACGAGCCCCGCATCCAGGCCCACGGCGGCATCGCCGCCCTGTTGCGCTTCTAGGCCGCGGCGTTCAGCTCGGCCATGTCGCCGTCGGTGAGGGCGACATCGGCGGCGCCGACGTTCTCCTCGAGGTGCGCGATCGAGGAGGTGCCGGGGATCGGGAGCATCGTGGGTGAGCGGTGGAGCAGCCAGGCGAGGGCGATCTGACTCGGAGTCGCGCCGTGGCGTTCGGCGATCGCGTCGAGCGGGCCACCGGGCTCGGCGAGGTCGCCGGTCGCGAGCGGGAACCAGGGGATGAAGGCGAGGCCGCGCTCGGCGCAGGCGTCGAGCACGTCCTCGGAGCGACGGTCCTGGAGGTTGAAGCGGTTCTGGACCGAGACGATCTCGGTCATCGCCTGGGCGCGATCGAGCTCCTCGACGCTGACGTTGGACACGCCGAGGTGACGGATCTTGCCCGCGTCGCGCAGCTCGATCAGCGCGCCGAGCGACTCCTCGAGCGGGACCTTCGGGTCGACGGCGTGCAGCTGCAGGAGGTCGATCCGCTCGACGCCGAGGCGCTTCAGGCTGCCGTTGACGGCCGTGCGCAGATGTTCGGGATGGCCGTTGCGTGGCCACTCGCCTGGCCCGGTCCGCTCGAGACCGGCCTTGGTCGCGATCGTGAGACCGTCGGGGTAGGGGTGGAGGGCTTCGCGGATCAGGTTCTCCGCGACGTAGGGGCCGTAGGAGTCGGCGGTGTCGATCAGGTCGATTCCCAGCTCGACCGCGCGGCGCAGGACCGCCTTCGCTGCCTCCGGGTCGTCCGGGGCGCCCCAGACGCCCTCGCCGGTGAGTCGCATCGACCCGAAGCCGAGCCGGCGGCGCACCTCAATCACTGTTCAACTCAGGCGACGGGCCCTCGGCGCTGACCGCCCCCTGCATGACCGTCTCGATCTGCTGCAGGTCGGCGTCGGAGAGCTCGACGTCGAGCGCGCCGAGGCTCTCCTCGATGTGCTCGGGGCTGCGCGAGCCGACGATCGCCACGTCTACCGCGCGATGCATGAGCGTCCAGGCGATCGCGAGCTGGCTGAGCGTGCAGCCGAGTCCGTCCGCGACCTCCGTCAGCTGACGCACGACGGCGACGTTCCGCCTCAGGTTGGCCTCGCTGAACTGCGGGCTGCCGGACCGCCAGTCGTCGTCGGCAAAGTCGGTGTCCTCGTCGATCGCGCCGGTCAGCAGCCCATGGGCGAGCGGCCCGTAGACGAGCACGCCGACGTCGTTGTCGAGGCACCAGGGCAGCACCTCGTCCTCGATCTCGCGCGCGAACAGGTGGTAGGGCGGCTGCGTCGTCTCGACCTGGACCGTCTGCGACAGCTCCTCCATCTGCTCGGCCGAGTAGTTCGAGACCCCGACATGGCGGATCTTCCCCTCGTCGACCAGCTCGGCGAGCACGGCGCCCGTCTCCTCGAACGGGGTGTCCGGATCGGGCCAGTGGACCTGGTAGAGGTCGATGTACTCCACTCCGAGCGCCTCCAGGCTCTGCTCGGCCCCGTGGCGCAGGAACTCCGGGTAGGAGTCGCGCTCGACACCGCCGTCCACCGGCCGTAACCCGCCCTTCGTCGCGATCACCACGTCCTCGCGCGCGTCCTGCAGCTCCTCTTCGAGCGCCTTCGCCAGCAGCCGCTCCGACGCCCCGAACCCATACGCCTGCGCCGTGTCGAAGAAGTTGATCCCCAAGTCGCGCGCATGCCGGATCGCCTCGATCGCCCTCTGCTCGTCGAACTTCCCCCACTCGCCACCGAGCTGCCAGGTGCCGAATGCGATCGGCGAGACCATCAGCTCACTGCGTCCGAGACGCACCCGTTTCAGGTCTCCCACCATCTAACGCGCTTGCCCTCGCGCCGGCAGCCCCAAACGCTTTCACGCAACGTGCGGGTGGATGCGCCCGTTCCGTCCTGAGCACGCGCAACGCTGGGTGACTCGGATGGAGACGAAGGGAAAACGGTGGGACAGCTCTGGTTGTTGATCGGTCTGGCGCTCGGCGCGGCGGTCGTGTACTTCGTGATGCGCGGACGGGTCGAGCACGAGCGGCGGGTGGCGGCCGAGAAGGTCGAGTCGGTCACTGCCGCGCGCGACGAGCTGTCGAACCAGTTCTCGGCGCTGTCGACGGCGGCGCTGGAGCAGAACAACGCGCGCTTCCTACAGCTCGCCGACGAGCGGATGAAGGCGCAGCAAGCGGCCGGGAAGACCGAGCTGGACGCGCAAAAGCGCGGGGTGGAGCAGCTCGTCAAGCCGGTCGAGGAGAAGCTCGAGGCGGTCAACAAGGTGCTGCGCGAGATGGAGAAGGAGCGCGCCCAGGCCTATGGCGGGCTCAACCGCCAGCTCGTCGAGGTCACCGAGACCCAGCAACGCCTCCACGCCGAGACGGCGAACCTCGTCACCGCGCTGCGCGCCCCGCACGTCCGTGGCCGCTGGGGCGAGGTCCAGCTCAAGCGGGTCTGCGAGATGGCCGGCATGCTCGCCTACTGCGACTTCTACGAGCAGCAGACCGTCAACGGCGACGACGGCGTGCTGCGTCCCGACGTCGTCGTCAAGCTGCCCGGCGGCAAGGACGTCGTCGTCGACGCCAAGGCGCCGCTGGCCGCCTATCTCGACGCGATCGAGGCCAAGGACGAGGCGACGCGCGAGCTGCACCTCGACACCTTCGCCCGTCACGTGCGCGAGCACATCCAGAAGCTGTCGGCGAAGTCCTACGCGGCCCAGTTCGACTCCTCACCCGAGTTCGTAGTGATGTTCCTGCCCGGCGAGGTCTTCTACTCGGCGGCGCTCGAGCGGATGCCCGACCTGATCGAGCGCTCCGTCGAGGAGTCGGTGCTGATCGCCACCCCGACGACGCTGATCGCGCTGCTGAAGGCGGTTGCCTACGGCTGGCGCCAGGAGCGGATGGCGGAGTCGGCGCGCGAGGTGTCGGCGCTCGGCCGCGAGCTCTACCAGCGACTGTCGGTGCTCAGCGACCGCTTCGTCACGCTCGGCCGCCGGCTCGACTCGTCCGTCAAGGCGTACAACGACACCGTCGGCACGCTCGAGAGCCGCGTGCTGGTCTCGGCGCGCAAGTTCGACGAGCACGGCGTCGCGCCCGACGGCGCGGAGCTGGAGGCGCCGGCCCCGATCGAGCTGTCCGCGCGCCGGCTGCGCGCGGCCGAGGTCGCCGGCGAGCCGGACGTCGACGAGGACGACACGCCGCCACGCCTGCCGCGCACCGCCGAGGATCTTCTCTGATCCGCATCGTGTGAGACCGAGATTCCGGCCGTCATATCGCCGGAATCTCGGTCTCACGTGTTCGTTGGCTGCCGCCGCGGGTAGGGTGGACCCATGATCGGATTCATCGTCGCCGGAATCTTCATCGGCATACTCGCTCGCTTGATCCTTCCCGGACGCCAGCGGATCGGCATGCTGATGACCGTCCTCGCGGGCCTGCTCGGCTCGATCGCCGGTGGTCTGATCGCATCGTGGCTCGGCACCGGCGGCATCTGGGAGCTGAACTTCCTCGGCTTCGTCTGTGCGATCGGCGCGGCGGTGCTGTTCGTGGCGGCCGCCGAGGGCCTGCAGCTCGGCGGCGGCGACCGCCGTCAGCTCAACCGCTGATCCGCAACGAAATCCCCGCATAGCGGGAGATTCGCTCGAACCCTGCTACCGTCCCCGGCGTCGGCCGCCAACCGTGGCGCCCGAGAGAACCCGTCCTTTGCTGCGTCTCAACGCGTCCGGGGTAGTGGGATCTCCCCGTCGTATTCAAGGAGTCGCAGTCAATGTCTCAGCAGTCCTTCGCCGATCTCGGCGTATCTAGTCCCGTGCTGTCCGCGCTGGAGAAGCGCGGCATCACCGAGCCCTTCGCCGTGCAGCGCCTCGTCATCGAGGACGTGCTCGCCGGCCGTGACGTGCTCGCCCAGTCCCCGACCGGATCGGGCAAGACGCTCGCGTTCGGCGTGCCGCTGATCGACCGCATCGCGGCCGACTCGCGCCGCCCGGCCGGCCTGATCCTCGCCCCGACCCGCGAGCTGGCCTGCCAGATCGTCGACGAGATCTACGAGATCGCGCACGCCCGTGCGCTGTCCGTGGCGCCCGTCTACGGCGGCGTCGGCATCCAGGCCCAGGCGCGCAAGGCGTCGAAGGCGCACATCGTCGTCGCGACCCCCGGTCGCCTCGAGGATCTGATCCAGCGCCGTGAGCTGTCGCTCCAGCACATCCAGGTGCTCGTCCTCGACGAGGCCGACCGGATGCTCGACATGGGCTTCAAGCCCGCCGTCGACCGGATCGTCAAGCAGACGCCGAACGATCGCCAGACGATGTTCTTCTCGGCGACGCTCGACGGCGCGCCCGGCCAGGTCGCGCAGTCCTACACCCGCGACGCCGCCCGCCACGTCCATACGCCGAAGGTCGAGCGCAAGGCCGACGTCAAGCACCGCTTCGTCCACATCGCGCACGCCGACAAGGTCAACCAGCTGATCCGCGAGCTGAACGAGACCGAGCGCGGTCGCACGCTCGTGTTCGTCCGCACCAAGCGCGGCGCCGACCGGCTCGTCCAGCGGCTCGCCAAGAGCAACATCAAGGCGGCCGCGATGCACGGCAACAAGACGCAGAACCAGCGCCAGCGCGCGCTGGCCAACTTCGAGTCCGGCAAGGTCGACACGCTCGTCGCGACCGACGTCGCGGCGCGCGGGATCGACGTCCCCGACGTCACCCACGTCATCAACTACGACGCTCCCGAGGACCGCGACACCTACGTCCACCGCGTCGGCCGTACCGGCCGCGCGGGCGCGACCGGCGCCGGCGTCAGCTTCGTGATCGCCGACCAGGCGCGCGACATGCGCCGGATCGCGACCGACCTCGGCCTGACCGCCGAGTTCGACCACGAGGCCCCGGCCCACGTGACCGGCGGCGATCGCGACATCACGCCGCGCAGCAACGGCGGCGGTCACCGCGGCCAGGGCGGCCAGAAGCGCGGCCGCTCCGGTTCCGGTGGCGGCAAGGGCCGCGGCCGTTCGAACGACCGTCAGGGTCGTGGCCGCTCCGCCAGCGAGTCGCGCGACGGCTCCAGCGGCAATCGCCCGAAGGCGCGCCCGAACGGCTCGGGCACCGCGACCGGCAACGTCGCCTCCTCGCGCCCGCCGCGCAAGCGCCGCTCGCGCGTCTAGGGAGTCCGGACGGCTCCGGCGGCTCGCCAGCCGCCGGAGGCTCGGTTACCCTCGCCGCATGGCGGAGGCGCCACAGCGCCTGGAGCGCTCGACGGTCGTAGCCCTGGCGGCGATGGCGATGGCCGTCTTCGTGATCGCCAACGACGTCACCGCGCTCAGCGTCGCGCTGCCCGACATCGAGAGCGACTTCGACGCCGACCTCGGCACGGTCCAGTGGGTGATCAGCGCCTACGCGCTGATCTTCGGCGTGCTGATCGTCACCGGCGGCCGGCTCGCCGACCTGCTCGGCCGGCGGCGCGTCTTCTTCATCGGCGCAGCGATCTTCGCCTTCTTCTCGCTGCTCGGCGCGCTTGCGCCGGGCGTGATCACGCTGATCGTCGCGCGCGGCCTGATGGGCATCGGCGGCGCGCTGATGTGGCCGGCGATCCTCGGCATGACGTACTCGATCCTGCCCAAGGACCGGGCGGCGCTCGCCGGCGCGCTGATCATCGGCGCCGCCGGCTTCGGCAACGCCGCCGGGCCGCTGATCGGCGGCTTCCTGACCGACGTCTTCGACTGGCGCTGGATCCTCGCGCTCAACCTTCCGATCGCCGCGCTCGCCAGCTTCGTCACCTGGCGCTACGTGCCCGAGTCGAGCGGCGAGGGCGCCGACCGCCGCTTCGACTACGCCGGCGTCGCGACGCTGTCGATCGGCCTGATCGCGCTGCTCGTGGCGCTCGACGAGGTGACCGGCCTCGGCTGGACCGACCCGGCGATCCTCGGCCTGTTCGCGCTCTGCGTGGTGCTGCTCGTCGCGTTCGCCGTCGCCGAGCGGCGCGCCGGCGCCGCGGCGCTCGTGCCCGACGACGTGATCGCCAACCGCGCCTTCCGCTCGGCCTGCCTGGCGGTGCTGCTGATGTCGCCGACCTTCTTCGTCGCGCTGATGTACCTGCCGCAGTTCATGCAGAAGATCCTCGAGTACACCCCGGTCGAGGCCGGTCTTGGGCTGCTGCCGATGATGGGCGTCTTCGCGGCGGTCTCGTTCACGGCAGGCCCGCTCTACGAGCGCTTCGGACCACGGCCCGTCATCGCGGCGGGAGCCCCCTGCCTGGTCGCCGGGCCACTGCTGATCACGCTGATCGAGCAGGGCGACAGCTGGGCGCAGCTGGTCCCCGGGATGGTCGTGCTCGGCGTCGGCGTCGGGCTCTTCTACAGCTCGATCACGACCGCCGCGGTCACCGCGCTCGACGAGTCGCGCGCCAGCCTCGCCGGCGGCATCGTCTACATGTTCCAGGTCGCGGGCGGGTCGATCGGCCTCGGCCTTGCCACGACCGTCTTCACCGAGGCCGTCGAGCGCGGTGGCTTCGAGGACGGCTTCCAGTGGGCGTTCCGGCTCGTCGCCGCGCTGGCGCTCGCGGCTCTGGCCGTCGTGCTGCTCTACGTCGGTCGCGCCGAGGACTACCCGCCGGCCGCTGACGAGCCGTCCGCCGACTCGGCGGCGGAGACCGTCTCGGGCAGCAGCGCGTAGAGCCGCGTGCGGCCCTCGATGCCCTTCAGGTTGCGCCGCCGCGAGCGCTTCCAGGCGAAGCGGCCGGCGGCGCGCTCGACGACCGGCTCGGACGCGTAGATGCGGTTGGGCTTGCCGGCGTCGGTCACGCGGCTCGCCAGGTTGACGGTCGAGCCGAACCAGTCGCCGCCGCGCGGGGTGGCCGGGCCGAACGAGACGCCGACGCGCAGCGGCGGGAACTCCTCGCCCTCGGCCTCGGTCGCGGCGACGAGCGCCTGCAGCGTGTCGAGCATCGGGTCGACCTCCCACGACACGAGCATCACCGCGTCGCCGATCGTCTTGACGATCTGGGTCGGGCGGCAGATCGAGGCGGTGGCCAGCTCCGCGAGCCGCGTCGCGACCTGGCCGAGCCGTTCGGTCGGCACGCGCTCGCCGAGCTTCGTGTAGCCGACGAGGTCGGCGAAGGCGACCGCGATCTCGCGCGTCCCGGCGAGCTCGCCGGCGTCGCGCTCGGCCTCGGCGACGAGATCGCCGCGGATGCCGTCGCGCAGCTGCGCCCGGAACAGCAGGTCGAGCACCGCCGCGACCTCGGGCGAGAGTGCCTCGGCGGCCTGGACGTAGCGCAGCGCCAGCGTCATGTCGGTGTCGTCGGGCTGGACGAGCGGGCTGACGGTGGTCCGGCGGACCGCCTCCGCGGTCTGGCTCATCGCCTGTCCGGTCACGCGCGCGGTCTCGAGGATGCCGCCGCGTGGGATGCCGGCGTCGATCAGCAGCTTGATCCGCCGCGCCAGCTCGACGTCCTCGTCGGTGTAGGCACGCTCGCGGGGCCCCGCGGCCGGTCGGCCGTTGGCCTGCAGCAGCTTGCGTAGGAACTCGCGGTTGAGGCCCGACTCGCGCGCGACGGCGCTCAGCGAGTGCTTGCGGTCGCCGCCGAGCGCCACCTCGATCGCGAACGTGGTCAACCGCCCCTCGCGCTCCGCGGCGACGATCGTCTGCTCGCTCTGGCCCATCGCGCGCAGCCGCCTGACCAGCTCGTCGCGCGCCTCGACCTGCTCGAGCTCGTTCGGGACGTCCATCGCCCCCGATGATCCCAGCCGAAGCGGCGGCGGCGCGATCGCCGCGCCGCCGCCGTGTCGTGGCCGCCCCGGCCGCTTAGGCGATCTTCATCCCCGAGATCGCACGCGAGATGACGACTCGCTGGATCTCGGAGGTGCCCTCGAAGATCGTGTAGATCTTGGCGTCGCGAGCCATCCGCTCGACGGGGAACTCGCGCGTGTAGCCGTTGCCACCGAGGATCTGGATCGCGCGCTCGCCGCACCAGACGGCGACCTCGCCGGCCTTCAGCTTCGACATCGAGCCCTCGGCGTTCTCGAACACCATGCCGGACTGCTTGCCCATCCACGAGGCGCGCCAGACGAGCAGCCGCGCCGCGTCGATCTCCATCTTCATGTCGGCGAGCGTGAAGGCGATCGCCTGGTTCTCGATGATCTTCTTGCCGAACTGCTCGCGCTCCTTGGCGTAGTCGAGCGCGTACTCGTAGGCGGCGCGGGCGATGCCGACGGCCTGGGCGCCGACGGTCGGGCGGCTCGCCTCGAAGGTCTGCATCGCGGCCTGCGAGCGCGCTTGCTTGCCCTCACGCACACGCGCCAGCCGCTCGTCGAGCTTCTCCTTGCCGCCGAGCAGGCACGAGCCGGGCACGCGACAGTCGTCGAGGTGGACGTCGGCGGTGTGCGACGCGCGCAGGCCGTGCTTCTTGACCTTCGCGCCCTGCTCGCAGCCCTTGGTGTTGGGCGGGACGATGAACGCGGCGTGGCCGCGCGAGCCGAGCTCGCGGTCGACCGAGGCGATCACGACATGGACGTTGGCGATGCCGCCGTTGGTCGCCCACGCCTTCTGGCCGTTGAGGATCCACTCGTCGTTCGCCTCGTCGTACTTGGCCGACGTGCGGATCTTCGAGACGTCGGAGCCGGCGTCGGGCTCGGAGGCGCAGAAGGCGGCGACCTGCGGCTCGTCGACGGTGCCGAAGCACTGCGGGATCCACTCGCCGATCTGCTCGTTGGTGCCCTGTCCGAAGATCGCGGCCACGCCAAGCGAGGTGCCCATGATCGCCATGCCGATGCCGGCGTCGCCCCAGAACAGCTCCTCGTTGACGATCGGCATCTGGAGGCCGGTCGGGTCCATGAAGAACTGCGCGAGCGACTCGAAGCCGTAGAGGCCGATCTTCGCCGCCTCCTGGATCACTGGCCACGGCGTCTCCTCGCGCTCGTCCCACTCCGCGGCGGTGGGGCGGACGACGTTCTCGGCGAATCCGTGGACCCAGTCGCGGATGTCCTTCTGGTCCTGGCTCAGCTCGAGCGAGAACGGGGTCTCGACCGGCTCGGGGGCGATGTCGTCGGTCATCTCGGCAACGAGGTCGGTAGCGCTCATCGGCCAAATGCTACCAGGAGTAGGAATATCCTAACGGCGGTAGGAACGAGCTTCGCGAAGGCGTAACATGGAGTCGTGAGCTCGGCTTCCAGCGTCCCCGCGTCCGAGCGGCCGCGCGCGGCGCACCTCGGTCCCGAGCGGCGGCGGCCCCTGGTGCTCGACGCGGCGATGGACGTCTTCCTCGAGCACGGCTACGAGGGGGCGTCGATGGAGGCGATAGCGCGCGCCGCGGGGGTGTCGAAGCCGGTCGTCTACGACTGCTTCGCCAGCAAGGAGGAGCTGTTCAAGGCGCTCTTCCAGCGCGAGGAGGCGCGAGTCACCGCCGAGATCCGCGACTCGCTGCCGACGTCCGCGCCGGAGGGCGCCGAGGCCGCGCTGGTCGACGGCTTCGAGGCGTTCCTGCGCGCCGTCGCGGCGTCGCCACGCGCCTATCGCACGATCCTCCACGGCGAGGGCGGCATGAGCGCGTCGGTCGCACGGCGGATCAGGGCTGGCCGCGAGCGCCAGGCCGCCGACGCGATGCTCGTCGCGCGCCGCTGGCTCGATCCCAGCGGCCAGCTCGACGAGGCCGGCGCCCGTCTGTTCGGCGAGCTGATGGTCAGCATCGGCGAGGCCGGCGCGCGCGCCCTGCTGAGCGGCGAGCACGGCTGGACGCCCGAGACGCTTGCGCCCGCGCTGGCGCGCGTCGCGGTTGCCGCGCTGCCCGACGGCTAGCGCCCGGACGTTTGGGGGGTGTCCGAACGCTGCCCGTTATCAGGCGCGCGGCGCGGGTAGGCGTAGAGGATGCCTACCAACGAGGGACACGAGGGACAGGACAAGCCGGCCGAGCAGCGCCGGCCGAGCTCCACCAGCCCGCTCGACGGGCGCACCGACAAGGCGACCCAGCCGCCCGGCAAGGGCGAGCTCGATCGCGAGGCGGTCGAGAAGGGCTGGGAGGCGCTCGACCGAGCCGCGGGCGGGCACTGATTCGCCGAAGGTAGGGTCTGCGGCCATGAGCGCCGCGAGCACGCCGCCGATCCTCTGGGAGCCGACCGAGGAGCTGAAGGCCGGGTCGGCTCTGACGGCCTACATGGAGTGGCTGCGCGCCGAGCGCGACGTGGCGGTCGAGACCTACGACGAGCTGTGGAAGTGGTCGGTCGACGAGATCGAGGACTTCTGGGCGTCGATCTGGGACTACTTCGACGTGCGCGCGGCGGAGCCGTACGACGCGGTGCTCGGCAGCCGCGCGATGCCGGGCACGGAGTGGTTCCCCGGCGCGCGGCTCTCCTACGCCGAGCACGTCTTCCGCGACCGTGACGACGCCGAGGTCGCGATCCGTCACGCCTCGGAGCTGCGCGACCTGTCGGAGCTGACCTGGGGCGAGCTGCGCTCGCTGACCGCGCAGATCGCCGGCGGGCTGCGCGAGCTGGGCGTCGAGCCCGGCGACCGCGTCGTCGCCTACCTGCCGAACATCCCCGAGGCGATGGCGGCGTTCTTCGCCTGCGCGTCGATCGGAGCGGTCTGGTCGAGCTGCTCGCCGGACTTCGGGGTGAGCTCGGTCGTCGACCGCTTCGCGCAGATCGAGCCGAAGGTGCTGTTCACGGTCGACGGCTACCGCTACAACGGCCGCGACTTCGACCGCATGGACACCGCGGCGGCGCTCGAGCGCGAGATCCCGTCGTTGGAGCACACGGTGCTGCTGCCGTACCTCGACAGCGCAGCCGACGCCGGCAAGCTCGACAAGGGGATCGCCTTCGCCGAGCTGCTCGCGCGCGGGGAGGGGGTCCCGCTGGAGTTCGAGCAGCTTCCCTTCGACCACCCGCTCTGGGTCCTCTACTCGTCCGGCACGACCGGGCTACCGAAGGCGATCGTCCACAGCCAGGGCGGGATCCTGCTCGAGCACCTCAAGAAGCTGAACCTCCACCTCGACGCGCGCGCCGGCGACCGTGTCTTCTGGTTCTCGACGACCGGCTGGATGATGTGGAACTTCCTCGCCGGCGTGCTGCTGACGCCCGCGTCGATCGTCCTCTACGACGGCAGTCCCGGCCACCCCGACCTCGGCGTGCTGTGGGACCTCGCGGCCGACGCCGGCGTCACGTGCTTCGGCACCTCGGCCGCCTACATCGCCTCCTGCATGAAGGACGGGGTCGAGCCCGGCGCCGGCCGCGACCTGAGCGCGCTGCGCAGCGTCGGCTCGACCGGCTCGCCGCTGTCGCCGGAGGGCTTCCAGTGGGTCTACGACCACGTCGGCGAGGACACCTGGCTGTTCTCGACCTCGGGCGGGACTGACGTCTGCACCGCCTTCGTCGGCGGTTGCGCGCTGCTGCCGGTCCACCTCGGCGAGCTGCAGGCACGCTCGCTCGGCGCCGATCTGCACTCCTTCGACGAGGAGGGCAACGCGGTCGTCGGCGAGGTCGGCGAGCTCGTCATCACCCAGCCGATGCCGTCGATGCCGATCTACTTCTGGAACGACCCCGACGGCGAGCGCCTGCACGACAGCTACTACGCGATGTATCCCGGCGTCTGGCGCCACGGCGACTGGATCGAGATCACCGACCGCGGCACCGCGATCATCTACGGCCGCTCCGACTCGACGATCAACCGCGGCGGCATCCGGATGGGCACGAGCGAGATCTACCGCGCGGTGCTCGAGGTCGACGAGATCGTCGACGCGCTCGTCGTCGACGTGCCGGCGAGCCAGTCGGCCGCCGCGCGCGCGGCGGGCGTCGGCGCGGACGACAGCTGGATGCCGCTGTTCGTCGTGCTGCGCGACGGCGCCGCCCTCGACGACGACCTGAAGCGCGAGATCGCCCGCCACGTGCGCGCCGAGTGCTCGCCGCGCCACGTCCCCAACGACGTCTATGCGATCGCCGAGATCCCGCGGACGCTCTCCGGCAAGGTGCTCGAGGTTCCCGTCAAGCGGATCCTGATGGGCACCCCGCCCGAGCAGGCCGCCGCGCGCGACTCGCTGCAGAACCCCGCCGCGCTCGACTGGTTCGTCGAGCTAGCCGGCTAGTCGCTCGGCCAGCCGGTTCATCCCGATCTCGCGTGCGGCGGCCGCTCCGCCGGCGCGGTCGGTCGGCGCGTCCGCCGGCCGCTCGACGTCGACCGGCCGCAGCGCGGCGATCTCGCGGAAGGCGCGCAGCTCGTCGGCCTGGCGGGCGAGCGAGTTGACCTCGGGGCCGTCGCTCTCGGCCTCGGCGAGCGCCGCCTCGAGTGAGCCGTGGCGGCGCAGGATGTCCGCGGCGCGCTTCTCGCCGATCCCCTTCGCGCCGGGCAGGCCGTCCGACGGGTCACCGCGCAGCGCGATGAAGTCGGGCACCTGCTCGGGGTCGACGCCGTAGCGCTCGCGAACCTCGGCCGGCCCGATCTCCTCCGGCCCCTTCTTGCCGCGCCCGCCGAGCAGCAGCACGCGCGTCGCGTCGGTCGCGCACTGGAAGAGGTCGCGGTCGCCGGTCAGGATCAGCGCCTCGCCGCCGGCCTTCTCCTCCACGCGCGCGTGAGCGCCGAGCAGGTCGTCGGCCTCCAGCTCGCGCGTGTCGGCGATCTGCCAGCCGAGCGCCGCGTACAGCTCGGGCGCCCGCTCCCACTGGTGGGCGAGGTCGTCGGGCATCGGCGGGCGGTGGGCGTGGTAGCCGGCGTAGAGCTCGACGCGGTAGGCGGCGGCGTCCGGTCCGAAGCAGCAGACGACCGCGCGCGCGGAGCGCTCGTCGGCTTGCGCGAGGATCGAGTTGACGCTGCCGAGCAGCGCGTTGACCGGCCGGCCGTCGGCGCCCTTGATCTTGTCGGGTAGCCCGAAGAACGCCCGGTAGAGGAGATAGGGGGCGTCCACGAGTAGCAATGGTTCTGCCATCGGTGCTAGCTTGACGGGTCGTAAGGCCGGAAAGTCCGGCGAAAGTAGTGCCAGCGCTCGCAGTCGTTGCTCATCAGCATCCTCCGCGTGTATGCAGCACACACAGAAAGACCGTGGAGGAGTATTTCCATGCCAGGCGGAACCGTGAAGTGGTTCAGCGATGAGAAGGGCTTCGGCTTCATCACCCCGGACGACGGGGGCAAGGACCTCTTCGTGCACCACACCGGCATCAGCGGCGAGGGCTTCAAGTCCCTCACCGAGGGCTCGCGCGTGACGTATGACGCGGAGCAGGGCGACAAGGGACCGAAGGCGGTCAACGTCGTCCAGTCGTAAGCGCTCGCACTACGCGAAAGCTTTGGAAAGGGCCTTGCTTCGGCGGGGCCCTTTCTCGTTCTAGGGGCCGCCGGCTGAGCTAGGCTCTGCGCGATGGCCTCCCTGCAGCTTGCCGAGGGCGAGAACGCGGTCTTCGAGGGACACCCCTCCTGGCGCGCGACGCTCGCCTTCTACATCAAGGGGATCCTCGGGGCGATCCTGCTCCTGGCGGCGCTGGCGGGGATCGCGAGCCTGTTCGGCGACGGCGTGTCCACCTCGCTGCTGGTGGTCGTCGGGATCGTCGAGGTCGTGCTGGTGATCGTCGGCGGCTACATCTGGCGGATGGCGACGACCTACACGATCACCAACCGCCGCCTGCACATCAAGCGCGGCATCGTCGCCCGCAAGACCCAGGAGGCGCGGCTCGAGCGCGTGCAAAACGTCAACACCGAGCAGTCGGTGATCGAGCGCCTGCTGCGCGTCGGCACCGTCGACTTCGACACCGCCGGCGCCGACTCCGACGGCTTCCGCTTCGAGGGTGTCGCCGACCCACTCCAGGTCGTCCAGTCCGTCGACCGCGCCCAGCGCGAGTTCGCCGAGGCCCAGGCCCGCCAGACGGCGGGCTACAGCCAGCCCGGCGCGGCGGTCCAGCAGCCGCCGATCGACCCAGGCCTCTAGGGGCCTCACCCGCGACGTCGAGGGGGCAGGCTCGCGCCTGTTCGTCCCTGTACGTCCATGACCACCTTGTCGATACCCGCTGCCCCCAGTAGTATGGGCACCCATATGAAGACGACAATCGATATTGCCGATGCCTTGCTGCTCGAGGCGAAGGCCGAAGCCAGGAAGGAGGGGGTGACCTTGAGAGCATTCGTAGAGGAGGGCCTGCGCCACGTTCT
>DASTKX010000051.1:0-5285 GCA_035715585.1 Thermoleophilaceae bacterium | reverse complement strand
CTCAAGGACGAGCACCTGCCGGTGTTCGACGTCGCGGTCGGCTCACGCGCGATCTCGCACATGGGCCACATCAAGATGATGGGCGCGGCCCAGCCGTTCCTCTCGGGCGCGATCTCGAAGACGGTCAACCTGCCCGCCGAGGCGACGATCGAGGACATCTCCGAGACCTACATGGAGGGCTGGAAGCTCGGCCTGAAGGCGCTCGCGATCTACCGCGACGGCTCGAAGACCGCGCAGGCGCTGCGCACCGACGCGCAGCAGGACGAGCCCGCCGACACGCAGGCGAAGATCGACGCCGCGGTCAAGGCAGCGATCGCCGAGGTCGGCCCGCGGCGCAAGCGGATGCCGCGTGAGCGCCAGTCGCTGACGCACAAGTTCTCGATCGCCGGACACGAGGGCTACATCACGGCCGGCGTCTACGAGGACGGCACGGTCGGCGAGATCTTCCTGACCGACATCGGCAAGGAGGGCTCGACGCTGCGCGGCATGATGAACGCGTTCGCGACGTCGATCTCGATCGCGCTGCAGTACGGCGTGCCGCTCGAGACGCTCGTGCGCAAGTTCTCCTACATGCGCTTCGACCCGGAGGGGATCACCGGCAACCAGGAGATCCCGTTCGCCAAGTCGCTGCCCGACTACATCATGCGCTGGCTCGCCTCTCGCTTCCTCGACGTCGACGTCCAGGAGGAGCTGGGGATCATGACCGCCGAGGTCAAGGCGCGCAAGGCGGCCGAGGAGGCCGCGCTGCGCGGCGACACCGCTGGTCCGGCGAATGGCAACGGGAACGGCTCGAACGGCCACTCCAACGGCGGCGGCGCTCCGCAGCAGGCGAGCGCCCCGGCGCCCGCCGCCTCAGCGCTGACCGACGATCCGCCGGTCGCTCCTCCGGTCAAGACGACCGGCCTCGACCTCGGCCCCGCCTGCTCGCAGTGCGGCGGCATGATGCAGCGCACCGGCACTTGCTACACCTGCTCGAGCTGCGGCAACAACACCGGTTGCGGTTGAGCCGAACAGCTCGACCCGCATGACCTTGCGAAGGCCGCTTTGAGCGGCCTTCGAGCTTCCTAGGCTGCGTTCGCGACTAGCTAGATGCCGTGGTAGGGAAGGTTCCGGCCGATCGCGCTGCGCGGATCCTCGGGCTGCGGAGGCTTTGGCTTCGCCTCGGTAGTGGCCTTGAGCGGGTCGATGTGGGAGCCCGGCGGAAGGCCGACCTTGACTACCGACCAGTCGCCGGCCTCGTCGGCGCGGGCCATCCAGCGGTGGGTGGACCGGTCGGGGTGCTCACGGGTCAGCCGATCTCGCTCCTGCTCTGCCTCGGCGCGATTCATGCGATCAGTCTAAGGCGACTCCAAGCGCCGAGCGAAGGATCGTGCGGGTCATAGGCCCAAGGATGCTTCGCTCGGCTGACGGTCAGGGCGCGGCGATTCTTTCGATCAGCTCGATGGCGAGCGAGCGGAGCTCTGAGGGATCGCTGGCGGTGGCGACGTGGTCGAGCAGGAGTCCGTCGAGGCTGGCGCAGAGCAGACGGGCGCGGCGGGGTGGGTCGGGGGCCCCGAGCAGCTCGAGGGCGTGCTGGAGGAGGTCGCGGTAGGCGCGGTCCCAGCGTTCGGCGGCTGGGCGGAGGTAGGGGCGACGGGCCGACTCGAGATAGAGCTCGTACTGGGCAAGCAGGGTGACGCGGTCGCCGGCCCAGGCGTGGATGACGACGTCGGCGAGGCGCTCGGGAAGCAGGTCGGGGCCGACGTCGAGCGCGCCGCCCTCGGACTCGGCGCGCAGGCGCTCGGCCTCGCGCTCGGCGACGTGCTCGAGCGCGCGGGCGACCATGTCGTCCTTGGAGTCGAAGTAGTAGGTCGTCGAGCCGAGCGGGACGCCGGCCTCGGCGGCGACCGCGCGGTGATCGACGGCGGCGATTCCGCCGCGGCCGATCACGCGGACGGTCGCGTCGAGCAGCGCGCGGCGGCGCGCGACCCCGCGAAGCGCCATCGCTAGTGCGCCGCCGCCACGTTGAGCCCGATCACGCCGGCGATCACCGCGCCCAGGCTGAGCACCTTCAGCATGCCCATCGGCTCGTCCCAGACCATGAAGCCGATGATCGCGATCATCGCGGTGCCGACGCCGGACCAGACCGCGTAGGTGAAGCCGATGTCGAGGTGCTTGAGCACCCGCGCCAGCAGGTAGACCGAAACGCCGTAGGCGGCGAGCATGCCGATCGAGGGGACGAGCTTCGACATGCCGTCGGAGACCCGCAGCAGGACGGTGCCGATCACCTCGGAGACGATCGCTAGCACGAGCAATATGGCGGGTGACATGACGGGCTCCTCAATCTGTACAGTTGTACATGTACAACTGTACACGATCTGGCTGAGAACGCCGCTAGGGTTACCGCCTTCATGTCTGACACGACGAAGCTCACAGCCGACGCCCACGCCCGTGTGACCGAGGAGATCGAGCGCCTCGAAGGCGAGGGCCGGCGCGAGATCGCAGCCCGCATCAAGACCGCGCGCGAGTGGGGCGACCTCAAGGAGAACGCCGAGTACCACGCCGCCAAGGATGAGGCCGCGATGCTCGAGGCGAAGATCGCCGGGCTGCGCGACCAGCTGCGCTCGGCGGAGATCGTCGAGGCCGCCGACGGCGACGTCGCCGGCATGGGCACGACCGTCACCTACAAGGACGAGCAGAGCGGCAAGGAGCTCAGCCACAAGCTGGTGCCGAAGGTCGAGGCCGATCCGAGCTCCGGGCTGATCTCGATCGACTCCCCCGTCGGCAAGGCGCTCGCTGGCAGGAAGGTCGGCGACGACGCGACGCTCGAGACGCCGTCGGGCATCCGCACGATGCGCGTGCTCGCCGTAGAGCACTCCTGACCCGCTGGTAGGCTCGCGCGCCTCGCACCTGGCCCGTAAGCAAGCCGAAGGGACCTCTCCAGCATGACCTCACCGAACCGGCGCACACTCGCGATCGGACTCGCCGCCGCGGTGGCCGCCACCGCCGTCGCCATCCCGGCAGCCGATGCGAAGAAGAAGCCGGTCAAGCCGCAGCCGAACTCCGCCTACGCCTCGTCGATCGCCGCCAAGCGCGGCTTCGCGGTGATCGTGCTCAGCAAGGGCAAGATCATCTCCGGCACGATCCGCGCCAAGTTCAAGGACGCCGACGGCAAGGTCTGCCGCCAGGAGGGCGTGACCCTCGACAACGGCCAGACGCAGATGGACTACACGATCGGCAAGCCGAAGAAGCCGAACGGCAAGGGCAAGTACTCGGTCAAGGGGACCGTCTACGACCAGCCGAGCGACACGGCGACCTTCAGCGGCAAGTTCGCCAGCTCGACCAAGACGTCGATCGTCGTGAAGGCGAAGTGGATGGGCTGCAAGACCGGCAAGGTCGTCTTCAAGAAGGCCGTCCCGACGATGGGATAGCCGTCCTGGCTGAAGCCTCTAGTTATCGTCTGATAACTCTAGTTTTCGAACGACTGCTAGAGTTATCAATGTGAATCTGGGCAGTCCTCACCGGCTACTCGCCCATCCGCTCGACGGTGCGGTCGTCGCGGTTCTGGCCGCGACGACCCACCCACTCACGGGTCGGGAGATCGCCCGGCTGGCGCCCGAGGGCTCGCAGCCGGGTATCTCCAAGGCACTCGGCCGCCTCGCCGCCGAGGGCCTCGTAGACCGGCAGGAGGCCGGCAATGCCCTGCTGTATCGATTGAATCGCGATCACCTCGCCGCTCCGGCCGCGGCGATGCTCGCCGATCTGCGCAACGCCCTGATCGGACGCCTGCGCGACGAGCTGGCTGGCTGGGAGCTTCAGCCGGCGCACGCTTCGATCTTCGGCTCCGTCGCACGCGGCGACGCCGACGCCGGTAGCGACATCGACCTGTTGGTGGTGCGACCGGGCGATATAGCCGCGGACGATCCGCGCTGGCGCGGTCAACTCGACGGGCTCAGCTACGCAGTCAAGCGCTGGACCGGCAACGCTCTGAGCACGTCAGAGCTTCCCGACGCCGACATAGCGCGGCTCGCCGACGAGCGGCCAGCGGTCGTCGACGCGATCGAGGCCGACGCGATCACCCTGGTCGGCCCCGACGCGCGTCGCCTCTTCCGCGAGAAAACGACATGACACCGCGATCCGGTCGAACTCAGCGTTGCAACGAGGCAGACGCCCGGCGCCGCCTTCAGCACTCCAAGCAGTTTCTCGAGGTCGCCGAGCTGGCAGCCGAGGACCAACGCGACGACGGCAGCTTGGAGTACGGCAACGCCGCCGCGACGCTAGCTGTGCTGGCGGGAATCGCCGCCGCCGACGCCGCCTGCTGCAAGGCGCTTGGGCGACGCTCACGAACCGACGACCACGATCAGGCCACATCGCTAGTCGAGCAGATCGCACCCGACGGACTGTCCGCGGCGAAGAACCTGCGCGCCCTCGTCGCGCTCAAGAACGATGCGCAGTACGGCTTCTACACCGTGGGCCCGGGCGAGCTCACCAAGGCGGTCCGAGCAGCGCGCAAGCTGGTGGATTTCGCCGACACGACCCTGCGGCGCTAGGGTCGCGCCAATGCCAGCCGTCGCCACGCCGTCCGCGCCGGACATCCAGGGCGCGCAGCAGCGGACCGTCACGATCGAGAGCCACGACGCCGGGCCGTTCGACGTCCACTACTACGAGGCCGGTGACGGCCCGCCGGTGCTGATGTTGCACGGCTGGCCGCAGGACGCCTGGTGCTGGCGCCACGTCATCCCGCTGCTGGCCGACCGCTACCGGCTGATCGCGCCGGATCTGCGCGGCTTCGGCCAGACCGGCGCGCCGGTCGGCGGCAGCTACAACGGCCTGACGATCGGCGCGGACGCGATCGCGCTGCTCGACGCGCTCGAGATCGAGCGCGCTCATCTGATCGGCCACGACTGGGGTGGCTTCGGAGCGTTCGCGGCGGCGATCGCAGCCCCGGCGCGGATCGCCAGCCTGGTCGTGCTCAACACGTCGCCGCCGTGGCTGGAGCTGTCGCCGCGACTGCTCTGGGAGCTGCGACGCTCGTGGTACGTCTTCCTGCTGGCCGCGTGGGGCGAGTCGATCGTGCTCGAGCGGCCGAGCCTGATCGCGCGGATGCTGCGTGGCGACCGCGTCCAGGACGGGATCTCGCGCGCCGACGCACAGGGCTACGCCATGCGGCTGCAGCGGCCCGAGAGCGCGCGGGCGACGCTGCTGCTCTACCGCAGCTTCGTCCGCTCGTTCCGGACGGTGCTGGTCAAACGCGCGTTCGAGGACCTGCGCCTGACGGTGCCGACGCGGATCGTCTTCGGCGCCGC
>DASTKX010000050.1:0-13501 GCA_035715585.1 Thermoleophilaceae bacterium | reverse complement strand
CCGGGGATCATGGTCGGCTACCGCAACCTGCCCGAGAAGACCGCCGAGACCTTCGACGGCGACTGGCTGCGCACCGGCGACATCGGCGTGCTCGACGACGACGGCTACCTGAGGATCGTCGACCGCAAGAAGGAGCTGATCATCAACGCCGCCGGCAAGAACATGTCGCCGGCGAACATCGAGTCGCACCTCAAGGCGTCCAGCCCGCTGATCGGCCAGGCGATCGCGATCGGCGACGGCCGTCCCTACAACGTCGCGCTGATCACGCTCGATCCCGACTTCGCGCCGGTGTTCGCCCAGCAGAACGGCGTCGAGGACGGCGCGCTCGCCAACCTCGCCGGCGAGCGGGCGATCCTCGACGAGGTCCAGCGCGGCGTCGACGCGGCCAACGCCAAGCTCGCCCGCGTCGAGCAGATCAAGAGGTTCAAGCTGCTCGGCGAGGACTGGCCGCCCGGCGGCGACGAGCTGACCCCGACGATGAAGCTCAAGCGCCGCCCGATCGACGACAAGTACGCCGCGGAGATCGAAGCGCTCTACGCCGGCTAGACGGTTGCGCGCGGGTGGGCGTCGAAGTAGACGTCCTTGAGGCGGTCGCTGGAGAGGTGCGTGTAGAGCTGGGTGGTCGCGACGTCGGCGTGGCCGAGCATCTCCTGGACGGCGCGCAGGTCGCAGCCGCCGGCGAGCAGGTGGGTGGCGAAGGTGTGGCGGAGGGTGTGGGGGCTCATGCGATCGGCGAGACCGGCCGAGCGGGCGTGGCGTTGGACGATCTTGTAGAGGCCCTGGCGCGAGAGCGCGCCGCCACGGAAGTTGACGAACAGGCGCGGCTCGACCGAGCCGCCGATCAGCTGGGGGCGGCCACGCTCGAGGTAGCGCCGGACGGCGTCGGCGGCGGTCCGGCCGATCGGGACGAGGCGCTCCTTGGAGCCCTTGCCGTGAGCGCGCAGGACCAGCTCGTCGAGGTCGAGGTCGGTCACCGCGAGCCCGGTCGCCTCCGATGCGCGCAGCCCGCAGGCGTACATCAGCTCCAGCAGCGCCCGGTCGCGCAGCGCGATCGGCTCGGTTCCCTGGGGCTGGTCGAGCAGCTTGTCGACCTCGCCCTGGGTCAGCACCTGCGGCAGCTTGCGCCCCTTGCGCGGCGCGGCGAGGTCGGCGGTCGGGTCGATCTCGACGATCTCCTCGCGGCGCAGGTGCTTGTAGAACGAGCGCAGGCACGCCTGCTTGCGGTTGATCGTCGCGGGCGAGGCGGTCGCTCCGTCGACGCCGCCGAGGCTGGCGAGGAAGTCGGCGACGTCGACCGGAGCCGCCGTCAGCGCCGTGACTCCGCGCGCCTCCAGGAAACGCCCGAACTGCAGCAGGTCGGATCGGTACGCCTCGAGCGTGTTGCGCGACAGGCCGCGCTCGAACTCGAGGTAGGCGACGAAGTCGAGCACGAGGTGCTCGTAGGGGCGGCTCTCGGGGGGTGCGACGGCGGTCGCCACACCCTGGGATTCGCTGCGACTGATAGAAGCCCTGGCCGATGCCCGAGCTTCCCGAGGTCGAGACGATTCGCCGGCAGCTGGCCCCGCACCTCGAGGGGCGGCGCGTCGTGCGGGCGGAGGTGCTCGACGCGCGCTGGTCGGAGCCCGCGGCGCCGGCGGAGCTGGCCGACGCGGTCGAGGGCCGCGAGGTGCTTACGGTCGGGCGGCGCGGCAAGTACTTCGACGTCGAGCTGGAGGGCGAGGCGCACCTGGTGATGCACCTGCGGATGACCGGCAACCTGCTGCTCGTTCCGCCCGGCGGCGCGGGCGAGCAGCCCTATGTGCGGGTGCGGCTCGAGCTCGACGACGGCTCGACCGTGCTGTTCGCCGACCCGCGCCGGTTCGGGACGGGGCTCGTGCTGCTCGGCGACGAGGCGCGCGACGACTACTTCGCGGCGCGGCTCGGGGTCGAGCCGCTGAGCGCGGACTTCACGCCGCAGGCGCTGCAGGCGCTGGCGAAGGGGCGACGGTCGCCGGTCAAGGCGTTCCTGCTGTCCCAGGAGCGGATCGCCGGCGTCGGCAACATCTACGCCGACGAGGCGCTCTTCCGGGCGCGGATCCACCCGCTGCGGCCGGTCGGGACGTTGCGGCGGCCGCAGGTCGAGGCGCTGCACGCGGCGGTCGTCGAGTCGCTGGAGGCCGGGATCGACGCCCGCGGCGCGTCGATCGACGACTTCCGGCACACCGACGGCGCGCGCGGGAGCTTCCAGGACCGCTTCCTGGTCCACCGCCGCGAGGGCGAGCCGTGCCCACGCTGCGGCACGACGATCGTGAAGCTGCGCGCGGCGGGGCGGGGAACCTACATCTGCCCCAAGTGCCAGCCGAAACCGCGGGTCTGAGCCGATCCGTCCGCGCCTGGGCGCAGCATGGAGGGGTGGCCGGCAGCTTCAAGACGGAGGCGGTGGTGCTGCGGTCGATCCGCTACGGAGAGGCCGATCGCGTGCTGCATCTCTACAGCCTCGACCGCGGTCGGGTCGGAGCGATCGCCAAGGGGGTGCGCCGGACGCGGTCGCGGATGGGCGGCCGGCTGGAGCCGCTGTCGCGCGTGAGGCTCGTGCTGCGCCAGGGCAGGGGAGACCTCTGCACGGTCTCCTCGGTCGACACGGTCAACGCCCATGCCGGGCTGCGCGAGCGGCGGGCGTCGCTCGAGCGGGCCTCCCAGGCGTGCGAGTCGGTGCTGCGGCTGCTCGACTCGGGCGAGGCCAACCCGGCGGCCTACCACCTGCTCTGCAACCAACTGGCGCTGCTCGACGGCGATCCCGATAGCGCCACGCGCGCTCAGTCGCTGGCGTTCCGGGTCAAGCTGCTGCTGGCGTCGGGGTTCGCTCCGGAGCTTGCGTCGTGCGCGTCCTGCGGCGAGGCGGAGCACCTGGCCGGCTTCTCGCCCTCGGCGGGCGGTGTCGTCTGCGCGAGCTGCGAGGCCGGCTCGTTCCCGCTCGGCGCCGAGGCGCACGGCTTCCTGGTCGAGGCGCTCGGCCGGCCGCTGGCCCAGGCGCCACAGGCGTCGGACCTGGCGCTCGGCCAGGCCGATCGCGCGATCGGCGAGACGCTGGAGCACCACGCCCACGTCCGGCTCCGGCGCGTCGCCTAGTCGAACGGCAGGGTCACGTGTTCCAGGCTCTTATGACCTGGGTCTCGCGCTCCCAGCCGAGCGCGCTGAGCTTGCCGGTGGCCAGTGCGAGACGGGCGCCGCCCTGTGGTGGCATACCGATCCAGAGGGCCGCGAGGATGCGCAGGACATGGCCGTGGGCGAATATCGCGACGTCGCCGCGGGTGTCGCGCAGCTCCGCGATCAACGGCTCGAGCCGCGCCTCGACCTGCTCGAATGTCTCCGCCCCCGGAGTGGGGTGGGTCCAAACGGTCCAGCCCGGGTAGCGCTCGCGCAGCTGGTCGGTCGTCAGGCCCTCGGCGTCCCCGTAGTCGAGCTCGACGAGCTCGGGCCTGCGCTCGGCGCGGTCGCCGAGGCCGGCGAGCTCACAGGTCTCGACGGCACGCGACAGCGGGCTGACGAGCACGTTCTCCAGCTCGCGACCGGCGAGGCGCGGCGTCAAGGCCGCCGCCTGGGACCGGCCCACGGCCGTCAGCGGGACGTCGGTGCGGCCGGTGTGACGCAGGTCGCGGCTCCATTCGGTCTCGCCGTGGCGAGCGAGCAGGATCTCGGGCGACACGGCCTACGACCTAGTCTTGACGCCCCGGATCGATCCGGGGCGGCCATCCTTGCCCTGGACGCCGAGATAGTCGGCGCGGACGTTGAGGATGTGGCGTTCCATCGCGTTCGCGGCGCGCTTGGGATGCTTGCGCTCGATCGCCAGGCAGACGCGCTCGACGTCGGTCAGCGACGAGACGCGCAGGCGCTTGTCGCTGGCGATCGCGGTTCGGGTCAACAGCGCCAGCTCGTCGAGGCGATCGAGCGTGCCGATCAAGACCGGACTGCGACTAGCGTGGGCGATCAGGTTGTGGAATCGCGCGTCGGTGATGTTGAAGACGTCGGGATCGTCTATCTCGTCACTCATAAGCGTCACTAGCCGTCGCATCTCCGCGATCTCGTCGCTGGTTCTGCGGAGTGCCGCCCATTCCGCCGCCAAGGGCTCCAGTCGAACCCGTATGTCGTAAACAGCATGCGGATCGATCGTGGAGACATACGTCCCCGATCCGCGCCGTGACTCGAGCACACCACCGCTGCGCAGCCGGCGGATGCCCTCGCGTAGGGCCGGGCGAGAGAGGTCGAGTTGCTGGGCAAGCTCACGCTCGGACGGCAGTCGACTGCCCGGCTCGTACTCACCAGCGACGATCAGCGCCCGGATTCCGCTGGCTGCGCGATCGGCTGCGGTATCCACTCGCTGAGTCTAACGCGGGGTTACACGATCGGCCCGAGCCAGCCAAAGTGCTCATAGCCGCTGTGCATGTAAGCACCGGCACCGGCGGCGGTGCCCGGAGGGATGGGCAGACCGCCGCCGGCGAGCGTAGCTCTACGAATCGGCGCGGGCGGGCTCACGGGGAGGGTTCGGTCCGTGATGCATGCCTGCGCTGACCGCAGCCGGTGTTTGATCGATCCGCAGCCCGGAATGGGGGCGCGAGTCGCAGATTTGAGGAAGATCGGAAGACACAGCCGAGAAATTGGACTGACCACTTTGGTCTTAGCCATGTTACAGCCGGCACGGACGAATGCAACCCCCAGGTCGTCGCTTAAACGTATGTCTAGGCATCGGCCGACGGTTCGGTTACGGTAGCGGCGGCCGCACCGCTCAGGGGATGAGGAGGAGATATGGCTGGAAGCTGGAACCGCGCTTACACGCGCCGACAGGCGCTCGGAGTGGGAGCCGCGGGAGTCGGAGCCGCTTACCTGGCCGCCTGCGGTGGTGGTTCGAGCTCAAGCGGTGGCCGCGACGTCGCAGCCGTCTTCGACTTCGAGTACGCGGGCAAGCCAGGCAGCATGAACCGCTACTGGAAGGCGCTGCGCGATCGCCTCGAGCAGTCCGACGTCGACGCCCGTCTAACCGACCTCGCCTTCGTCAACTACGCGAACATGGAGGCGCGCATAAACAGCAATCACGCCGCCCGCCGCGGGCCGACGTTCGAGACGTGGTTTCCGAACTGGTTCATCTACGAGTTCATCACCCAGGACGCGCTGAGCCCGGTTCAGGACCACGTTCGCGACGGCGCCACCGACGACTGGCTGTTCGCGACACAGATCGACGGCAAGTACTGGGGGATGCCCTTCTACGCCGAGCAGTCGCTGCTGATTGCCAACAAGCAGCATCTCCGCAAGGCTGGCGTCGAGATCGGCGACCGGCTTGAGTCGTGGGACGCCTTCATGGATGCCTGCGCACGGATCAAGCGCAGCGGCGAGCTGCCGGTGATGATCGGGGCCGGCGACAGCTTCGCCTGCGACAAGTGGGCGCTGGCGTCGAGCATGGAGTACATGCAGTCGGTCAAGCAGCTGCCGCTCAACCTGCTCGGCGAGCTCCCGACCGAGGAGCCTGTCGTCACGGGCTGGATGGACCACTTCAACCAGCTCCACCGCGACGGCTACATCAACGACGACGTCACGAAGATCACCGAGGCGCAGTCGCTCGACCGCTTCCTCGCCGGCGAGGGCGCCTTCGCGATGCTGTATCCCGGGATCATCTTCGACAAGGACCCCGAGCAGTTCCGCGTCGTCGGCTACTGGAACGGGCCCGGGCGCTATGCGGCGCCGATCGCGGTGTCCGGGAACCTGCTGCTGATCACGAGCTACGGCGAGAACAAGGAGGCGGCGGGCAGGATCGCCGACTTCATGCAGGAGCCGGAGCAGCTCCAACTCTTCGCCAAGATCACTGGCGAGCTTCCCTGCAATCGCAACTTCGACCCGAGCGACCTCGGCGAGCTCGAGCGCACGGCGTGGCAGCAGATGACGAATCCAGGGCCGGGCAAGATCGTGACCTGGCCGCGCGACAGGATGCCGACGGTGGGCGTCGACGTGGTCTTCGAGCTCGGGCCGAAGGCCTTCGACGGTGAGAGCCCGGCTGCGCTGCGCAAGGCATTCACGGAGCGGCTGGCGCGCTACCGTGAGCAGAACAGTGCCCAGATGGAGGTCTACAGGCAGTACGTGGACACGATCGAGTAGGTGAGCGGTCCGTCGGCCCTACTGCGGCGAACACGGGGCTGGCTCTGGGTGCTGCCGGCGATCGCACTGGTCGGCTTCGTCCTCGGCTTCCCGATCCTCAAGGTCGTCCAGTACAGCCTCACCGACCGCACGACGTTCCTCGACGGCAGCTTCGTCGGGCTCGACAACTACTCGCAGCTGTTCCACGACGAGCTGTTCTGGCGCGCAGTCAAGAACAACCTCATCCTGCTGTTGAGCGTTCCGCTGAGCATCGCGCTGGCGCTCGCGATCACGGGGATCCTCTACCGCGGCGTGCGCGGGAGCCGGATCTACGAGCTGGTGATCTTCCTGCCGTTCCTGCCCGCGATCGCGTCGATCGCCGTCGTCTTCCTCTATCTGCTGAGCAACGGCGGCCCGTTGAACGACGTGCTGCGAGGCGTCGGGCTCGGCGACCTGACGCACGCATGGCTGCGCGAGCAGGAGACGGCGATCTGGAGCATCCTCGGCGTCGTGCTCTGGAAGCGCATCGGCTTCACTGTCCTGCTGTTCATGGCGCGCATGGCGAGCATCGACCGCACCCAGTTCGACGCTGCCGCGGTCGACGGGGCGAGCTGGGGGCGGGCTTACTGGCAGGTCGCCGTGCCGCAGATGCGCGGGATCATCGGCTTGGCGGCGGTCCTCGGCTTCATCGAGGCGTTCTCCTGGACGTTCGCCTACATCGCAATCCTCACCCAGGGAGGTCCGGATCGCTCTACCTACACGCTCGAGTACCTGCTCTACAAGCTGCAGTTCGACCAGCGGCTGGTAGGGCTGGCGGCGGCGGTGGCGGTGCTGTTGCTGCTCTCCGCAGTGGTGGTTGCCGCCTACCGCGTCTATCGCGCGCAGCGTGAGGCCTTCGCATGAGGACGGCGCGGCGGCGAGCGGCACGTGCGGGCGAGCATGGCTTTCTGCTCGCCGTGGCGCTGGTGTCGCTGTTCCCGCTCTACGTGATGCTGGTCGCTTCGTTCCAGCGCGCGACCAGCCTCAGCGGGTCGGGGTTGCTGCCGACGCTCGATCCGACGTTCGAGAACTACACCGAGGTCTGGAACGAGTTCGGCTTCGACCGGATGTTCGTCAACAGCACGATCCTCAGCCTGTCCTCGGCGGCGATCGCGGTGCTGTTGGCGGCAGGAGCCGCTTACGGCTTCACGCGCTTCCGCTTCGCCGGGCGCGGAGTACTGCTCGTGGCGCTCATCGGCACGATGGCGATCCCGCCGATCGTCGTGATCGTCCCGCTGTTCGTGATGATGAGCGACCTCGGGCTGGTCAACGAGATGTCGTCGGCGATCATCGTCCAGGCGGGCCTGAACGTCCCATTCGCGACCTTCCTGCTCTTCACCTACATGCGAGAGCTACCACACGAGCTGTTCGAGGCGGCCGAGGTCGACGGCGCGTCGCGTTGGCGGCAGTTCGTCGAGATCGCGCTGCCGATGTCGGTACCGGCGCTCGTGACGACGATGGTCATCTGCGCGATGTACGCCTGGAACGAGCTGCTGATCCCGCTCATCTTCTGGCAGACCGAGCAGTTGGCGACGCTGATGGTCGGGCTCGCGGTGCTCGCTCCGGGTCGCAGCGGCGCTCAGGACATACCGCTGCTGATGGCGGGGGTGACGATCTCGGTGCTGCCGCTGGCGATCGCGTTCCTGGTCGGCAGGAAAGCCTTGGTCCGCGGTCTCGTCGAGGGTGGGGAGCGCTAGGCCATGGCCTCGGTCGCGCTGCGAGACGCGCGCAAGGTCTATCCAAACGGCGTCGAGGCGCTGTGCAGGATCGACCTCGAGGTTGGCGACGGCGAGCTGGTGGTGCTCGTCGGCTCGTCGGGATGCGGCAAGACGACGGCGCTGCGCGCGGTCGCGGGCCTCGAGCAGCTCAGCTCCGGCTCCGTCGAGATCGCCGGAGCCGACGTGGGCGCTACGACGGCGGCTGACCGTGACGTGGCGATGGTCTTCCAGAACTACGGGCTTTACCCGCACATGTCCGTCGCGCGCAACGTCGCGTTCGGGCTGCGCGCCCGGCGCGTGCCGCGCGACGAGCAGCGCGAGCGTGTACTGCGGATCGCCAAGGCGCTCGACATCGAGCCGCTGCTCGACCGCAAGCCGCGCGAGCTCTCCGGAGGCCAGCGCCAACGGGTGGCGATGGGTCGGGCGCTCGTGCGCGATCCGCGCGTCTTCTTGATGGACGAGCCGCTGTCGAACCTCGACGCGCGGCTGCGTGTGCAGATGCGCGGCGAGATCGTGCGCATCCAGCGGGAGCTCGGCACGACCACGATCTACGTCACGCACGACCAGGTCGAGGCGATGACGATGGGCCAGCGGGTGGCGGTGATGGATCGCGGCCGGATACTCCAGCTCGCCACGCCGGAGGAGCTCTACGAGATGCCCGCCAACGTGTTCGTCGCTCGCTTCATGGGCAGTCCGCCGATCAACCTGCTGCTCGGCGAGATCGTCGCGGACGGGGCCGGTCTCGCCTGCCGCCTCGGCCAGACGCTCGTCAGGCTGCCGCCGTCGCTGGTGGCCGCGTGGCCGGACATAGGCGCCTACGCCGGACGCGAGCTGATCGTCGGCGTGCGACCGGATGCGTTCGAGCTGGGTGCTCCGGGCGACCCTGCCGGCCTGCCCGGCCGCGTCTATCTCGTCGAGCTGCTGGGATCGGAGTGGCTCGTCCATGTCGAGGTCGAGGCGCGAGCCCCGAGCGGAGACGACGGCGGCGGCGCGCTTCCGACTTGGGACGCCGCGGGCGACGGCCAGGGCAGGCTCAGCGGGCGATTCCACGCGGCGCAACGAGCGGCAGCTGGCGACGGCGTGACGCTCGTCTTGGATCCGGGCAGGTTGGAGTTCTTCGATCGCGACAGCGGCGACGCGCTCGTGCGGGCGGCGGTTCCCGAGCGCGCGGCCGATGCCGCGACCGGGTCGTAGCGCATGTACCGCATCGGTCTGCTGGCGCCGTTTCGCGAGCTTCCCGGGGAGCTCGGCGACACGATCGCCGCGGCTCGCGAGGAGGCCGTCCACTGGCAGGTGATCACGGAGGCCGAGGACAGCCACGAGATATCGGCGCTGCGCGCGACCGGAGGCGACGCGGCGCTGCGCGCCGGCGTGGAGCGCATGCTGCGCTGGCGGCCCGACGTCGTCGCATGGGCGTGCACGAGCGGGTCCTTCGTCGACGGCAAGGAACGGGCGCTCGACCAGGTCGCGCGGCTGGAGGCCGTGGCGGGCGTGCCCGTGACCAGCACGTCGCTCGCTTTTGCCGAGGCCGTCGCGGCGCTCGGCGTCACGGAGGTCGCCGTCGTCGCTCCCTATCCCGAGCCGGCGACGGCGCGGTTCGTCGAGTATCTGCGCGAGTGGGACGTCGAGGTTGCGAACGTCGTTCACATGGACTCCCCGTCGGGGGTTGCCTCCGAGCAGCTGACCGAGCGTGACTTCGACGCCGCGCTCGCGGCTGTCGGCGAGGATCGGCCGATCCTCATCCCCGACACCGCCGTATGGGGCCTGGAGCTCCAGCGCGAGTTGTCCCCGCGGCTGTCGGTACCGCTGCTCGTCGCGAATCAGGTCACGCTCTGGCAGGCGTTCCAGCTCGCGGGGATGTCGACGGGCGTCGAAGCTTTCGGTGCGCTGCGTGGCTGCGCGGCGCCCGGTATCACTCGTGGCAGCGCCAACTAGGAGGAGAAGCGATGATCACGGTCTGGAATCCGAGCCTTGGCGAACCGATCGCCGAGGTGCCCGACGGCACTGCGGAGGACGTCGACGGCGCGGTCGTGGCGGCGCGCTTGGCGCAGCGAGAGTGGTGGGCGCTGACGCCGTACGAGCGCGAGCGTGCGCTGCACCGGATCGGCGATCTGATCCTGGAGCGCAGGGACAGCCTGGCGCGCCTCGAGAGCGACGACACCGGCAAGACGCTGGTGGCCAGCTACGACGACATCGATTTCGCGGCCGAGCACTTCCACTTCCTATCCGCGCACGCGGCGAGGGCCCATGGCGCGCAGATACCGCTGTCCGAGCAGGGGACGCTCTGCTACACGCTGCTCGAGCCGATCGGCGTGGTCGGATTGATCACGGCGTGGAACTCGGCGCTGCTGATCGCCGCCACGACGCTCGGGCCCGCGCTGGCCGCCGGTTGCGCGGTGGTCACCAAGCCCGACCAGCAGGCTCCGCTGAGCACGCTCGAGCTGGCGCAGATTGCCGTCGAGGCTGGCGTCCCCGCCGGCTGCGTCGGCGTCGTCACCGGCGGCGACGAGACCGGAGCGCGGCTCGCCGAGCATCCGGGGATCGACAAGATGGTCTTCACGGGGTCGGTCGAGACGAGTCGTTCGGTGCTGCGCGCGATCGCCGAGAACGGGACCCCGGGCGCGATCGACACCGGCGGCAAGAGCCCGAACATCGTCTTCGCCGACGTCGACGTCGAGGCTTCGCTCGACCCGATCCTGCGCGGGGCCCTGACCAATGGCGGTCAGGAGTGCTGCACCGGCGCCCGCATCCTGGTCGAGCGCTCGATCCTCGACGAGTTCGTCGAGCGCGCCGCCGAGCGGATCCGCGGTCTGCGGGTCGGCAACGCCGCTGACCTGGAGACCGAGGTCGGCCCGATGGTCAGCGAGCTCCACCGCGATCGCGTCGCCGGCTTCGTCGAGCGCGCGGTGGCCGAGGGCGCGCGCATCCACGCTCAGGCGGAAGCGCCAGAGCGCGGCTTCTTCTTCCCGCCGACGCTGCTCGACGGCGTCAGCGAGACGATGGAGGTCTGGTGCGAGGAGGTGTTCGGGCCAGTGCTCGCGATCAACGCCTTCGACGGCGACGACGACGCCCTCGCGAAGGCCAATGCGACTCGCTATGGCCTCGCCGCCGGCGTCTGGACCGCCGACATCGACCGCGCGATCCGCTTCGTGCGCGAGCTCGACGCCGGCCTGGTCTGGGTCAACAGCTTTCTCGACGTGCTCAGTCCCGTGGCTCCGTTCGGCGGCGGCAAGGACAGCGGCTTCGGGAGTTGGCTAGGCGTTACGGGCCCAGAGGCGTTCTCGCGCAAGAAGACCGCCTACCTCCGCGGCGTCCCGCGCGGCAGGCCGTCGGAGCGGCTCGCGGGCGGTCCGCGTTCGTCTGGCGGCCTGGGACAATCGAACGGTGGTGATCGGGCAACCCGACTTGACGAGCTTCGCTGAACGGATTGCCGGCTTCGAGAACGAGCAGCTCGCGCCGGCGGCGACGAGGTCCTATCCGGCGCGCCGCGTCGAGCCCGAGCCCGACGCCGCACACCGCACGCCGTTCCAGCGCGACCGCGATCGGATCGTCCACTGCAAGGCGTTCCGGCGGCTGAAGCACAAGACGCAGGTCTTCATCGCCCCAGAGGGCGACCACTACCGCACCCGGCTCACCCACACGCTCGAGACCTGCGGCATTGCGCGCAACGTCGCCCGCGCGCTCGGCCTCAACGAGGACCTCACCGAGGCGGTCGGGCTCGGCCACGATCTCGGCCATCCGCCGTTCGGGCACATCGGCGAGCGGGTGCTCGACGAGTGCCTCCAGGAGCGCTACGGAGTTCGCTTCCGCCACAACGAGCATTCGCTGCGTGTCGTCGAACGGCTCGAGCGCGACGGCCGCGGCCTGAACCTGACCGAGCAGGTCCGCGACGGCATCCTCAACCACACCGGCCCTGACAAGGCCGACACGCTCGAGGGGAGGATCGTCCGCGTCGTCGACCGCGTCGCCTACATCAACCACGACATCGACGACGCGCTGCGCGCCGGGGTGATCGACCGGGCCGATCTGCCTGCCGCGGAGATCGCCACGCTCGGCGAGACCGGCTCGGAGCGGATCGAGACGCTCGTGCGCGACCTGATCGACCACTCGGCGGCGGCCGGCGACGACATCGTCCAGGGCGACGAAGTCGGCGCCGCGATGCTGCGCCTGCGCAAGTTCATGTTCGAGCGCGTCTACCTGGCCGCCGACGCCCAGCGCGAGCGGCCGCGGATCGAGCGCCTGCTGAAGCGGCTGTTCGACCACTACTCGGTCGAGTTGCCGCCCGCGGTCGTGCCCGACGCCGCCGATCACGAGCGCGTCGTCGACTACCTCGCCGGGATGACCGACCGCTTTGCGATCCGCGCGCTCGCCGAGCTCGAGCTGCCGGAGGGCTACTACTAGTGCCGGCGCGCTACACCCAGGACTCGATCGAGCGGCTGCGCGAGGCGGTCGACATGGTCGATCTGGTCGGCAGCCGCACCGATCTGCGCCGCGTCGGCTCGCGCTGGGTCGGGCTCTGCCCGTTCCACGACGAGCGCACGCCGTCGTTCTCGGTCAACGCCGATCAGGGGCTCTATCACTGCTTCGGCTGCGGCGTGGGGGGCGACGCGATCGGCTTCGTGCGCGAGACCGAGGCGCTCGACTTCGCCGAGGCGGTGGAGATGCTGGCCGAGCGTTACAACGTGGAGCTCAAGCGCGAGCGCGAGGACCCCGCCGAGGAGGAGCGCCGCAAGCGCCGTGGGCGGCTGCTCGCACTGTTGGAGCGGACGACCGCGTTCTACGAGAAGTACCTATGGACCTCGGACGACGCACGCGCGGCGCGCGACTACCTGGCTGGCCGTGGGCTGTCCGAGGAGACGCTGCGCACGTTTCGCGTCGGCTGGTCGCCGAGCGGCTGGGACAGGCTGCTGACCGGCGCCCAGCGCGACGGCTTCGCGTTCGAGGAGCTGATCGCCGCCGGGCTCGCGCAGCCGAAGCGCTCCGGCAAGGGCGGCGTCGATCGCTTCCGCGAGCGGATCATGTTCCCGCTTGCCGATGCCCGCGGCCGGGTACTGGGCTTTGGAGCGCGCACGCTGCGTCCCGACGAGCCGGCCAAGTACATCAACACCTCCGAGAACGAGATCTACCACAAGGGCCGGCAGCTGTTCGGCATCGACAAGGCGCGCGTGGCCGCTGCCAAGTCGGGCCGGCTGGTGGTCGTCGAGGGCTACACCGACGTGCTCGCGCTGCACCAGGCGGGGGTCGCTGAGACCGTGGCGATCATGGGCACCGCGCTGACCGAGCACCAGCTGGCGGAGCTCGCGCGCGCCGCGGGGGGCGAGGGCGTCGTCTATCTCGCGCTCGACGCCGACAGCTCGGGCCAGCAGGCGATGTTGCGCGCCGCCGAGCTGGCCGAGCAGCGCGACGTCGAGCTGCGCGTCGTCCAGATGCCCGAGGGCGTCGATCCCGCCGAGCTGGTCGCCGGCGAGGGCGCCGATGCGATCACGGGCCGCCTCGAGGGAGCGCTGTCGGTCGTCGAGTTCGCCGTCCGGCGGGTGCTCGCGGACGCCCAGCTCGGCACGCCCGAGGGGCGCGACCGCGCGCTCGCCCAGGCACGTGAGCTGATCGCCGAGACACCCGCCCAGAGTGCCCGCCGCGACCAT
>DASTKX010000049.1:0-12656 GCA_035715585.1 Thermoleophilaceae bacterium | reverse complement strand
CCCGACCTCGACTCCAACGAGGCCGCGCTGCAGATGCTGATCGCCGGCATCGAGGCCGCCGGCTACACGCCCGGCGAGGACGTCGGCATCGCGCTCGACCCCGCCACCAGCGAGATCTATGCGAACGGCAGCTACGACCTCGAGCACGAGGGCCGCAAGCTCTCCTCCGACGACATGGCCGCCTACTGGGCCGAGATGGCCGGCCGCTACCCGATCCTCTCGATCGAGGACGGCATGGACGAGGAGGACTGGGACGGCTGGAAGACGCTCACCGACCGCCTCGGCGACAGGGTCCAGCTCGTTGGCGACGACCTCTTCGTGACCAACACCGAGCGGCTGAAGCGCGGCATCGACAGCGGCACCGCCAACTCGATCCTGATCAAGGTCAACCAGATCGGAACCCTCACGGAGACGCTGGAGGCGATCGCGATGGCCCACGCCGCCGGCTACACCGCCGTCATGTCGCACCGCTCCGGCGAGACCGAGGACACGACGATCGCCGACCTCGCCGTCGCCACCGGCTGCGGCCAGATCAAGACCGGCGCTCCCTCGCGCTCGGACCGCGTCGCCAAGTACAACCAGCTGCTGCGGATCGAGGAGGCGCTCGGCTCCGCCGCCGTCTACCCGGGCCGCAGCGTCTTTCGCAGCTGAAGGAGCGGGGCGGTGGGCGTAGAAGGTGGCCTGGATGGCCACCGCTACCGCTCGTGCTCCCCGCCGCCGCGCCTCGTCGGGGCTGAAGACCGGGGGGATCCGCTGGGACCGGTTGAGCCGGGTGGCCTTGCTGGTGCTGCTGGGGGCGATCCTGCTGATGTACGTCTCGCCGGCCAAGCACTGGTGGGAGTCGTCGCGGACGGCCTCGGCGCAGAGCGAGGAGCTGCAGCACCTCGAGGCCGAGAACAAGCGGCTGCGGGAGCGCTCGGCGCTGCTCGCGGATCCGGACACGCTCGAGCTCGAGGCGCGCAAGCTGGGGATGACGCGCAGCGACGAGCGGGCGTTCGTGATCCGCAAGCCCTCCGAGTAGGCAGTTCCGCGGGCGCCCGGCAGAGCCGGGCGCTTGCGGCGGCGTCGCGCCGCTAACCTCGCCGGCTGTGTCGTATCCAGTCGATCTCGCGCTCGATCAGTGGCGCATGGGGCAGAGCCGGGTGATCGGCGATCCCGACCTCGCCGAGGCGTCGGACGCCGTGCTGGCGGAGCTGCGCAAGCGGCTCGGCGGTGTGTTCCAGATCACCGAGCTCGCCGACCTCTACGGCGAGGGGACGGACTGGGCGTCAGAGGTCGCCCAACGGCACGCCCAGGGCACCGACTCCAGCTGGGCGATCGACGCCGCGTTCGCGCGCTATGCGCAGCAGGCCGCCGACTTCGCCGGCGGGCGGATGCAGCGCTTCGAGGAGGAGTAGGAGTAGGCGCTACGCGTCGTCGCTGCCGGAGCCGAGCCGCTCGATGACGATGCGGTCGGCCTCGACGGTGACCTTCACGGGCCGGTGTCCGGCCCAGTGCTCGGCGTAGAGGGCGTCGTCCTGGATCGCGGGATCCAGCCAGAGGCCGTAGCCGTCCTCGCCGTGGTCGAAGGTGCCCTCGAGCCCCTTCTTCGCCCCACCGCGCTTGCGGCCGCGGCCACCGCGACGTCCGCGGCGACGGCGTGCCTTGCCCTCGCCGTCCTCGCCCTCGCGATCCTCGGACGGCTCCTCGTCGTCCTCCTCGCGCTCGGCCTCGCGTGAGGCCTCCTCCTCGAGCGCGGCGGCGACGAGCGCCTCGTCCTCGGCGCGGAGATCGATCTCCTCCTCGTCGACGCGCGGCCCGAAGAGGTCGGTCTCGACGCCCTCGGTCTCACCCGCCTCGAGATCGTGCTCCGACTTGAAGTTCGTGACGTCCTTGACGGACACCTCGAGCTGGTGGGCGATCCAGGCATCGGTGCGGCCCTGTCGGACCCACGTGCGGATCTGGTTCAGCTGTGGTTTTAGGGATCGGCGTGCCAAAGCGGCGGGGAGACTAGCGATTTAGCGAAGCAGCCGGCTCTGCCGGATGCGCACGAGGATCTCCCCTAGCCGGCGACCGACGCCAGCACCTGGAACATCACCCAGGTCACGACCGCCGTTGTGGCGAGGATCGTCGCGATCAGCCCGATGAAGCGGAGGGTGCCGTGCTTGTGCACCTTCTCGACCCGCCGCACCCGCGAGCGCTGCGCCGCCTCGCGGCGCAGACGCTCCCGGCGCTGCACGGAATCGGCGGCCTCCTCGCGGAAGGCCGCCTCGAACTGATGGAGCGACTGGCGCATGCGCATCCGAGGAACCCTAGACGTGCGCGCCCCGCTCCGCGCCCTCGTAGACCTCGACGAAGCGCAGGTAGTTGGCTGCGACCTGGTCGGAAGCGTCCTCACGGGAGATCGAGCCGTCGAGGAAGCCCTTCAGCGCGTCCCACCAGATCGAACGGCCGATCGCGAAGCCGACGAAGCCGTCGACCGGGGCCGCCTGGCGCAGCCAGTGGTCGACCTTGGCGTCGCTGGCGCCGCGGCCGAGCAGCACGCAGACGACGCCGTCGCGGCCGTCGCGGCGGGTCACCTGGGCGAGCATCTCGCAGTCGGACTGCTCGTCGACGCCCTCGATCTTCCAGATGTCGACGTCGATGCCGTAGTCCTGGATCGCCTCGATCGCGCCGCGCATCAGCTGCGGGCGCAGCTCGGCGTCGTAGCGGTCGGTGTCGCCGCCGACCGACTCGAGCTGGGCCGGCTCGGCGGGAACGAGCAGCTCGAAGAGGAACTTGCGGTCGTTCTCCTTGAGCCAGTCCGAGAGGCGCTTGAGCTTGCCGAGCTGGGTCGCGTTCATCTCGGCGTCGCCGTCCGGGTTGTAACGGACGAGGACCTTCGAGAAGTCGGGATCGAAGTTCAGGATGTGCTCGCCGAACTCGTCGCCGTACTCGAACTCGAAGTCGTTGCGGCCGCTCGCCTCGACCGGCATCGCGAGCTTCAGGCCGCGTGCCTTCGCGTCGCGCGGGATGTCGCCGCCGAACTGCTCGTCGACGAGCGTTCCGCTGGCAGCCGGATCGGCGCCGCGCTCGGCGGCCTTCGCCATGCCCTCGAAGATCAGATGCTTCGCGTCCGCGATCGTCGCGGTCTGCTCGGGCGTGGGGTCGCCCTCGATGCCGAACATCTTCGTCTGGAAGGACCCGCGGTGGTCGAACGCGAGGATGTACAGCTTGCCGTCGTAGCCGAGGCTCATTCGGAGTCTTGCCTCCTAAAGGTTTCGTGGACTAGCCAGGATACCCCCGTCCCAGAGCGTTTGCGGGGCCGGTCCGGGGGATACCCTTGCTGCGTGGAGCATCGGTTCACGGGTCCCTCCTACACGCTCGGTGTCGAGGAGGAGCTGATGATCGTCGACGCCGAGACACTCGATCTGGCCAATTCGATCGAGGGGTTGCTGGCGGACCTCGAGGGCCACGACGCGGCGGGCGAGGTCAAGCCCGAGCTGATGGAGTCGGTCTGCGAGATCGCGACGACGCCGTGCGCCGACGCGGCCGAGATCGGCGTCCAGCTCGGCGAGCTGCGGCGGCTGGTGATGTCGACCGCCGAGCGGCGCGGTCTGGCGATCGGCGCCTCCGGCACCCATCCGTTCGCGATGTGGGAGGACCAGCGGATCGTGTCGCGGCCGCGCTACCGCGAGCTCGTCGCCGGCCTGCAGTGGGTGGCGCGCCAGGAGCTGATCTTCGGCATCCACGTCCACGTCGGCGTCGACGACCCCGACAAGGCGATCCACATCGCCAACGGCATGCGCGTCCACCTGCCGATCCTGCTCGCGCTGTCGGCCAACTCGCCGTTCTGGCGCGCCGACGCGACCGGCCTGCTGTCGTCGCGCACGCCGATCTTCCGCGCCTTCCCGCGCGTCGGCATCCCGCCGCGCTACGAGAACTGGGCCGACTGGGAGCAGCGGATCGACTTCATGGTGCAGAGCAAGGCGATCCCCGACTACACCTACCTCTGGTACGACGTCCGTCCGCACCCGAAGTTCGGCACCGTCGAGGTGCGCGTGATGGACTCCCAGACGCGGCTCGAGCACACGCTCGGCCTGGCGGCGCTGGTGCAGGCGATGGCGAAGGAGCTCGGCGAGCACTTCGAGGCCGGCAAGCAGCTCTCGCGCTACCCGTTCGAGATGCTCGACGAGAACAAGTGGTTCGCCGCGCGCCACGGCCTCGACGGCGAGCTGGTCGACCTGCCGAGCCGCGACCGCGTCAGCACCAAGGCGCTCGCGCGGCGGCTCGTCGACCGCCTGCGCGGACACGCCGAGGATCTCGGCTCCGCCGACGAGCTGGCCGCGATCGAGGACCTGATCGAACACGGCAACGGCGGCGCGCGCCAGCTGGTCGTCTACGCGGCGAACCGCGATCTGCTCGAGGTCGTGGGGGAGATAGTCGCGAAGACGGCGCCGTCGGCCCCGCTGGAGGGTTGAGCGCTAGTGAGGGCGCCGGGCGCCCAGTATCTTCAAGTGAGTGAGTCAGCCTGACCTTTTCGTGGTCTGCCGGAACTGCGGGTCTGAGGTCAGCCCGTATGTGACCGAGTGCCCTTACTGCGGCCAGCGGATCCGCAAGCGGGCGCCGAAGATCGAGCGCGACGACGAGGGCGGCGGACGGCCCAAGCGTCGCCGGCGACCGCGGTTGCCGCGGCTGCGCGCCGGTGAGATCGAGGGGATCGCGCCGGACACGCGGCCGGTCGCGACGCTGCTGCTGATCGGCCTGTCGCTGGCCGTGACGCTGGCGCTGGCGACCAACCAAGTCGCGCTCGACGATGTCGGGGGGATCTGGCTGCCACTCGACGACGATCCCTGGCGCTACGTGACGACCCTGTTCGTCTTCGACAACCTCGCCTACCAGTTCGTCGCGCTGGTGGCGGTGGGTGTCTTCGGCACGCTGATCGAGCGGCGCTTCGGCTTCCTGGCGCCGATCGCGGTCTTCCTGCTGGCGGGCGCGGCGGGGGCGGCCGCCGCCGTTGCGGTCGACCTCTCGCCGCCGCTCGCGGAACTCGGCATCGGCTACTGGATCCTCGGCGCCAACGGCGCGGCGCTGGGACTGCTGAGCGCCTGGCTGGTCGACGACCGCCGCGCGGCGCGGCGCGGCGACGAGCGCGGCAACGACATGATCGGCGTCGCCGTCTTCGCGGCGGTGCTGCTGCTGATCCCGCTCGCGGCGCCGGAGGCGAGCATGGTCGCCGGGGTGGTCGGCGCGGCAGCCGGCGCGCTGCTCGGCCTGCTGCTGCCGTTGGTCTCGCGCCGCTGAGCCTGGCGGCATTCCGCCGCGCGCCTATGATCGGACGCCGATGGCCGAGCAGAGCTACAGCGACGCCGAGCTGGACGCCGCGGTTGCGGCGCTGAGCGACCCCGAGCGGTTTCGGGCGGCGGAGGCGCGCGTGATGCGCGCGGCGCCGCAGCTGCAGCGGGTGCTCGACGAGGCGATGGCGAGCAGCGGCGGGCTGCTCGACACCGTCCAGGCACAGCAGATCCGCGAGGCGGCCGGCCATGCCGATCCCGCCGACCGGATGGCGGCGATCAGCCGGCTGATGTCCGAGGAGGCGCGGCTCGGGATGTTCGTCGGGGTCGCCGTCGGCTGGGAGCTGGCGCTCGAGCTCGAGTTGAACCGGAAATAGAGGAGGAGGCCAAAGTGGAGATTCGCTTTCTAGGACAGTCGTGCTTCGAGCTGGTGGAGGGGGAGACGCGGGTGCTGATCGACCCGTTTCTGACCGGCAACCCGAAGGCGGCGGTCGCCGCGGACGACGTCGATCCGACGCACATCCTGCTGACCCACGGCCACGCCGACCACTACGGCGACACCGTCGAGATCGCCAAGCGGACCGGCGCCCCGGTGATCGCGATCGTCGAGCTGGCGAACGAGATCGCGAGCAAGGGCGTCGAGGACATCGTCGACCCAAACCTCGGCGGCACCGTCGAGCTGCCGGGCGGCTGGGTACGGCTGGTGCCCGCCTGGCACACCGCCGTGACGCCGGACGGGACGCCGCACACGCCCGCGGGGCTGGTCGTCAAGCTCGGCGACACGACCGTCTACCACCTCGGCGACACCTGCCTGTTCTCCGATCTGGCGCTGCCGGGCAAGCGCGACGACCTCGACGTGGCGCTGATCAACATCGGCGGCCACTACACGATGGATCGCCGCGACGCCGTGGCGGCCGCCGAGCTGGTCGGCGCCAAGACGGTGATCCCCTGCCACTACGACACCTTCCCGCCGATCGAGGCCGACGCCGAGGCGTTCAAGGCCGAGGTCGAGGCCCAGACGAGCTCGTCCGTGGTGATTCTGCAGCCGGGCGAGACGCATAGCGCGTAGCGCCCGCCGCGCTGGCTACCGTTTCGCCCATGCCTCGAATCCCAAAGTGCTCAGCGGCAATGCTCGCCACCGTCCTCGCGCTCGCCTTCGTGGCCTGCGGTGACGACGAGGACGGCAACGGGAGCGGCTACGGATCCGGGTCGAAGACCGACCAGACCGTGACCGAGGCCACCGACACGGCGCCGGCCGACACCTCGAAGACCGTTACCGAGACCGGCGGCGAGGCCGAGGGCGGCGGGGCGAAGCCGCCTGCGACGTCGCCCGAGGACCAGGAGGGCGGCGCCGGCGACGAGGTTCCGGCCAGCTCGCAGGCGCTGATCACCGGCGACGGCGGCAAGCTCAGCCCGGGCACGGTGCGGGTGCCGCCGTTCATCGCGATCCGCGTCCAGCTGCGCTCCGCCGACGGGGTCGAGTACGAGCTGAGCGGCGGTGGCAGGACCGTCAAGGCCGGCGGCGAGATCGAGACTGCCGGGACGACCTTCGACGGCCTGCGCAGCGGAGAGAAGCTGGTCCTGAGCGGACCGCAGGGCAAGGTGACGATCGTCGCCAACGCCGAGCCTGGTCCGTAGGCTGGCCAGCCAGCCAATCGCGCGCTACGCTCTTCCTCCCGCCACCGCGAACGGAGGAGCGAGATGAGCGAGCCGACGATGTCGCGCACCGACCGCGACGACTTCCAGGCAACCGGCGACCCCGCGCTGAAGGAGTCGGCCGACCGCGGCCACTCCGAGCTGCTCGGCTACGACCAGCTCTACAACCTCTGGGAGCGCCAGCACTGGCGCGTCCAGGACATCGACTTCAGCCAGGACCGCGTCGACTGGCACGAGCGGATCGACGCCGAGGAGCGCTTCCAGCGGATGTACGGGCTGTCGTCGTTCTTCATCGGCGAGCAGCGCGTCGCGGCCGAGCTCGGGCCGATGATGCGCGCCGCGCCCGACGAGCAGATGCGGCTGTTCCTCTGCACGCAGATCGCCGACGAGGCCCGCCACGTCGCGTTCTTCGACCGCTTCTACAGCGAGGTCGGCGTGCTCGAGTCCGACAACCTCGACGATCGGCTCAAGGAGACGAGCGCCCACCTCAACGAGAACTTCGGCGTGCTGTTCGACGAGATGCTCGCCTCGCGCGTCGACAAGCTCGCCCGCGATCCCGAGGACCTCGAGACGCTCGTCGAGGCGATCACGCTCTACCACATGGTCATCGAGGGGATGCTGGCCCTGACCGGCCAGCACTTCATCCTCGAGTTCAACGAGCAGCAGGGCACGCTGCCGGGGTTTGTCGAGGGCTTCAACAAGGTCGCTCGCGACGAGCACCGCCACGTCGCCTTCGGCGCCCGCTTCCTGCGCGAGATGGCCGGGCGCGACGAGCGCTACCGCGACGCGATCCAGCGCACGCTGGTCGAGTGCGGCCCGGCGGCCGACGGCGTCCTGCTGCCGCCGTGGGCGGCCGAGGACGACGTGATCTTCGGCTACAGCCTCGAGGACACGCGCGCCTTCGCGCTGAAGGCGCTCGAGCGGCGGCTCAAGGTGATCGGGCTGGCGCCCGTCGCCTGAGCGCGGCTAGAAGGCCGGCGGAGGGGGTGGCGGCGGCGGAGAGGGCGTCGTGCCGGTGGTCGGCGGGACGACGGGCGGTGGAGGCGGCGGGGCCGTGGGTGTCGTGGCCGCCGGCGGCGGGGTGGGAGGCGCCGTCGGGGTGGTGGTCGCCGGTGGGGTGGTGGGCGTGGTCGTCGTGCCGTCGGTCGGCAGGGTGACGGTTCCCTCGTCCTCCTGAACGGTCGGGTCGGGCGCCGGGACGGGAGCGGGGACCGGCTCGACCACGGGCGCCGGCGCCGGCGCGACGGCGACCGGCTCGGGCTTCGGCTCGGCGGCCGGCTTGACCGGTGCGACCTTCTTCCTCGCCGGCTTGGCCTGGGCACTCGCGGCGGGCGGGGCCGGGTGGCTGGAGATCGCCTGGACCTGGGCGGTGACGGGCGCGACCGGCTTGGTGACGTGCTTGACCTCGACCGCTCCGGCGGTGACGATCGCGGCGGCTGCCATGCCGGCGGCCGCCTTGCCGGCGAGACCGCCGCCGATCGCCGAGAGCGCTCCGCCGGCCGCCGCCGCTCCTCCACCGGCCGCGACGGCGCCACCGGCGGCGACGCTAGCCCCACCGGCGACCGAGCCGGCGCCACCGGCCGTCGCTGCCGTGCCGCCAGCCGCCGCGCCGCCGAAGCCGAGCTTCGCCAGGCCGAGCTTCTGCAGGACGATCAGCGGACCGATCGGGGCGATCGCGGCGAGCGCCTTGGTCGTCTGGCGCAGCTCGCCGCGGAAGACGCGGCACTGCGGGCAGCTCTTGAGGTGGCGGCGGACGGGGGCGGAGGTCTTCGCCAGGCCCTCGGCGACCTGGCCCAGTTCCAGCCGCACCTCGGCGCACGTCAGCAGCCGCGCCTCGGCGGCCTCGGCGAGGCTGACGCGCGCGCGCACGAGCAGCGACTTGACGCTCGGCACGGTCGTGTCCATCGCCTCGGCGATCTGCTCGTAGGAGAGCGCGTCGATCTCGCGCAGCAGCAGGGCGGAGCGCTGGGTCTCCGGCAGCAGACCGACATCGGCGACGATCTGGCGGAACTCCTCGCGACGGTGGACCGTGTCGGCGGTCGAGGTCCCGTTGTCGCGCTCGAAGATGTCCATCGAGTCCTGGCCCGACGGGCGCGGCTTGCGCAGGTGGTTGAGGCAGCGGTTGCGCGCGATCCGGTAGAGCCAGGGGCGGGTGTTGATCGGCCGGTTGTCGGCGAGCAGCGCGTTGTAGGAGGCGGCGAAGACCTCTTGGAGGACGTCCTCGGCGTCCTCCTTCGAGTTGAGCATGTGGCGGCAGAAGGCCAGCAGCCGCGACTGGTAGCGCTGGACCAGCATCTCGAAGGCGGACTGGTTGCCGCGGCGGGTCATCGCGATCAACTGCTCGTCGCTGCGCAGTCGCAGCAGCGGCGACCGCCCGGCGGCGCCGGCGAGCCCTGCTTGGCTTGTCAGTGCGGAAGCCTCCACGCGTCAACCTGGGAATACCCGCATCCCTGCCCCTCCAGACACGGTAGCGGGCGCTTTGTTGCGGTCAGATTGAGCTGTTGCAGTGCCCGGGACGGGATTCGAACCCGCACACCCCGTGGGGTCACGCGTTTTAAGCGCGCTGCCTGGACCAATTCGGCTACCCGGGCAGGTCGATGGTAGACGGACGTTCGACGGGAATGGACGGCTCTCATCGGCCGTTCGCCGGGCGTCGATGCGAACGCATGGGTTCGGGCGTGCTGTTACTGGCAGCGCTGGCGTTGACGCTGGCGCTCAGCGTCGGCTATCTGGCGGCGTCGGCGCGCGCCCGCCGGCTCGGCGACCAGCACGCGAGCCTGATCGCGGAAGTCGGCGTCCTGCAGCGGGCGCTGCTGCCGCCGGTTCCCGAACGGCTCGGCGCCGTGCGGACGTCGGTCGCCTACCGGCCGTCCGAGGGAATGGGGGCGGGCGGCGACTTCTACGACGCGCTGACGCTGCCGGGCAACCGGGCGGCGTTCATCCTCGGCGACGTCTCCGGGCACGGCCGCGAGGCGGTCGCGCAGACGGCCTTCATGCGCTTCACGCTGCGCGCCTACCTCGAGGCGGGCATGGCGCCGCGCGAGGCGCTCCAGGTCGCCGGCCCGGTGATCAGCCACCATCTCGACGGCGGCGTCTTCGCGACGGCCGTGATCGCCGTCCACGATCCGGCGACCAGCTCGCTCGTCTACGCCTGCGCCGGCCATCCGCCGCCGCTGGTCGTCGGGCCGGAGCGGCCGGAGGCGGTGCTGGCGGCCTCCTCGCCGCCGATCGGGCTCGACCTGAAGACGGGGCTGCGCCAGACGACGTTGCCGCTGCGGCCGGGCGCGACGATCTGCCTCTACACCGACGGCCTCGCCGAGGCGCGCAAGGCGACGCGGATCCTCGGCCGGCCGCGGCTCGGCGACTTCGTCGAGCAGCTCAGCGCGACCGCGCCGGCGAGCGCGCTGCTCGAACGGGTGGCGAGCGAGGCGCGCCTGGTGACCGACGACATGGCCGCGGTGCTGATCCGCCCGACGGGCGCGACCGGCGCGGCCGGCGCGCGCCACGAGCAGCTGGAGGTCGACGCCGACGACGCGGCGAGCGGACTCGCGGAGCAGTTCCTCGCGGCCTGCCACGTCGGCGAGGCGGAGCGGCCATGGACGGTCGCCGAGGCCGGCCGGCTAGCGCGCGAGCACGGGACGGCGGTGCTCGACGTGGCCTTCGTCAGCTCGGGGGCGGTCGCCGCCGTGTTGCCGGGCAACGTCGTCAGCATCGGCGCGGCGGCCAACCGCCCGCCGGCGGTCGCCCACTGGCCGCCGCCGTCGCTGCGGCGCGCGAGCAACGCGCCCTAGCGGGGAGTCGCGACGCGCGCGGTCGTTAGGCCGGGTCGGGGCCGACCTTGACGAGCATCTTGCCGATGTTGTCGCCGGACAGCAGGCCGTTGAAGGCCGACGGCATGTTCTCGATCCCGTCGACGATCGTCTCGCGGTAGCGCAGGTCGCCGGCGCCGACCCAGCCGCCGACCTCCTCGGCGAACCGGCCCATCAGGCTGAAGTGGTCGAGCACGATGAAGCCGCGGATCGTCAGGCGCATCGGCAGCGTGGCGAGGAAGTTGTCCGGGCCGGGCTGCGGCTGCTCCTCGTTGTACTGGGCGATCGCGCCGCAGAGCGCGATCCGGCCGTGCAGGCGCATTCGGGCGAGTGCGGCCGAGAGATGGTCGCCGCCGACGTTGTCGAAGTAGACGTCGATCCCCTTCGGGGCGTGCTCGCGCAGCGCGTCGGCTACCGGCGTCTCCTTGTAGTTGAAGGCGGCGTCGAAGCCGAGCTCGTCGGTCAGCCAGGCGACCTTCTCCGGCGAGCCGGCGCTGCCGATCGTGCGGCAGCCGCGCAGCCGCGCGATCTGACCGGCGGCGCTGCCGACGGCGCCGGCGGCGGCGGACACGAAGACGGTCTCGCCCTCCTCGACCGGCGCCACGTCGGTCAGCCCGGCGTAGGCGGTCAGGCCCGGCATGCCGAGCACGCCGAGCGACGTCGAGATCGGCGCGATCGACGGGTCGACCGGGTAGCCGCCGTCGATCACCGAGTGCTCGCGCCAGCCGGCGAGGTGCTGGACCCAGGCGCCCTCCTCGAGCTGGCCGCCGTTGGAGGCGACGACCTGCCCGACCGCGCCGCCCTCGAGCACGTCGCCGACCTGGAACGGCGGCAGGTACGACTTGACGTCGCGCATCCGGCCGCGCATGTAGGGATCGACCGAGAGATAGCTGTTGCGGACGAGCATCTCGCCGGGCCCGGGCTCGGGGATCGCCGTCTCCGCGATCTCGAAGTTGTCGTCGATCGGCTCGCCGTCGGGTCGTGAGGCGAGACGGATCTCGCGTGTGGTCGCGCTCATGCCAATGGACCCTAAGGGCTAAGGCTTAGGATCAACCGATGGGGACTACGGAGCAGGAGACCGAGGCAAGGCTGCACGGAGGGAGGCTGATCGCGAAGCGCCTGAAGGCGCATGGCGTGACCAAGCTGTTCACCCTCTCCGGCGGCCACATCTTCCCGATCTACGACGGCTGTCGCGAGGAGGGGATCGACATCGTCGACACCCGCCACGAGCAGTCGGCGGCGTTCGCGGCCGAGGGCTGGGCGAAGGCGACGCGCGAGCCCGGCGTCTGCGCGGTGACGGCGGGTCCCGGTGTCACGAATGTGATGAGCCCGATGGGCTCGGCGCTGATGAACCGCTCGCCGATGGTCGTGCTCGGCGGGCGCGCGCCGGCGATGCGCTGGGGGATGGGCTCGCTGCAGGAGATCGACCACGTGCCGTTCACCGCGCCGCTGGCGCGGCTTGCCAAGACGGCCGGGTCGACGGCGGAGATCCCGGCGTTGATGGACGAGGCGCTGGCGGCTGCGGCAGGACCGCCCGGCGGCCCGGCCTTCCTCGACTTCCCGATGGACTACGTCTTCATGGACGTCGACGTCGACGCGGACGGTCCGGCGGCGGAGGTCGACCCGCTGCTCGTGCCGGCTGCCGAGGGTGTCGAGGCCGCGGCCGAGCTGCTGCGCGGCGCCGAGCGGCCGGTGATCATGGCCGGCACCGGCCTCTACTGGGCGCACGGCGAGCACGCGCTGCGCGCGATCGCCGAGGAGCTGCGGATCCCGGTGTTCGTCAACGGGCTGGGGCGCGGCTGCATCCCGGCCGACCACCAGCTCGCCTTCTCGCGGGCGCGCGGCCAGGGGCTGAAGGGGGCCGACGTCGCGCTGGTGATCGGCGTGCCGATGGACTTCCGGCTCGGCTTCGGCGACTCGTTCGGCGAGGACACGAAGA
>DASTKX010000048.1:0-24466 GCA_035715585.1 Thermoleophilaceae bacterium | reverse complement strand
AGCTCGCCCGGGTTTGGCTCGTTGCGCTCGGCGACGCCCTTGAGCACGTAGAAGCTCGACGGCGTGCCCATGTTGCCGTGGTTGGCGAGCGTGTCGTAGCTGACCTGGACGTCCTCGCGGCTGAGCCCGAGACCCTCCTCGACGCCCTCGATGATCCCACGCCCGCCGGGATGGATCATCCAGTGCTCGATCCGGTCGCGCGTCAGGCCGCGCTCGGCGAGGAAGTCGTCGACCAGCTTGGCGACGCCCTCGCGGGCGATCGTCGGCAGCTCACGGCCCATGTGCATGTAGCTGTCGTCGGCGCTGACGCGGAACTGGACCGAGCCGAGCGTGTCCTCGACCTGATGGACCTTCGACGCCAGCAGCGCCGGGCCGGCCGATGCCGCGTCGCGGGTCAGGACCGCCGCCGCGCAACCGTCGCCGAACAGCGACGAGCCGACGATCTTCGTCTTCTCGTCGTCGGGGCCGACGGAGGTCAGGAAGCCGGTGATGCTCTCGGCGCCGACGACCAGCGCGCGCGACTCCGGCTTCTCGAGCAGCGCCTGCGAAGCCAGCTTGAACAGCGGCACCGCACTGGCGCAACCGACACCGAGCACGTGGTACTTGTCGGTCGACGGGTCGAGGCCGAGCTCGGCGACGAGCTTGTGGGCCAGCGTCGGGCCGCCGAGCGAGTAGTAGTTGGCGGTGACCACCGTCGAGATGTCGCCGGGATCGCAGTCGAGCTTGCCGATCGCCTCCAGCGCCATCTCCAGCAGGTGATCCTCGGAGCACTCGACACGCGACTGCAGCCGGCTGGCCAGCAGCTCCGGCGTGATCGCGAACTGCCGCTGCTGGACGCCGCAGACGTCGAAGATCCGCTCGGCGAACTCGTTGCCGCGCAAACCGAGCAGATCGAGCATCTCGTCCTGGCTGTAGGAAGCGGTCGGGTTAACCGTCGCGAGCTGGTCGATCCGCGCCGCAAAACGCGGCGAGCCGCCCTCGGACTCATTGCCCAACGGGTGCTCTCGGCGGCGCCGGTGCGATGCGCCGCGCCTGGTGGTTCGCGTGTGGTCTGAGGACATCTAGGTCGTGCCTTCCGTTGTCGTCAGTTGCGTTGCGGGTCTTGCCAGCCGATTCGCTCGCGCTCGATGGCGATCTTGCGCTCGAGGTCGTCTGCGTCGTAGTAGGGCAACTTGCCGGTCTCTGCGAGCAGCTGCCGGTAGAGCTCCTCGCCGACCTTGCGGTTGGCCGGCTCGACGTTGCGGATCTCGTTGGGGTCGAGGTTGAGGTCGTAGAGCTTGCGGTTGCCGCCGAGGTTGTCGCCGAGCAGGACCCACTCGTCGGTGCGGACGAAGTAGCGGTTGAACATGCCGCCGTAGTGCCAGTCGCGCGCCGGAGGGCGCTCGCCAGCGAGGAGCGTCGAGAGGTCTTGGCCGTTCATCCAGCGCGGGGTGTCGACGCCGAGCATGGAGAGGATCGTCGGCGCGACGTCGTGGGTGGAGGCGAAGTGGTAGCTGACCTCTCCGGCGGCCCTGCCGTCGGGGTGGACGATCGCGAACGGCACCTGGGCCATCTCGGGGTGCAGCTCGTCGGGGATCTTGCCGACCCAGCCGCGCTCGCCGAGCAGGAACCCGTGGTCGGACAGGAACACGATCGCGGTGTCGGAGTCGAGGCCGAGCTCATAGAAGCGATCCATGAAGTGCCCCAGCCACTTGTCGGTCAGCGTGGTCGCGGCGGCGTAGGAGACGCGCGCGCGGCGCAGCTCCTCGGTGGACAGGTAGCCGTCGGGGCCGTACTGGACGACGCCGACCGGCCCGCCGAAGTCCTCGTCGGTATAGAGGTCCAGGTACTCCTTCGGCGGCGACCACGGCTCGTGGGGATCGAAGCTGTCGATCGTGAGCAGGAACGGATGGCCGTCGCGCGCGAGTCCGTCGAGCTGGTTGCGGGCCTCGTTGAAGACGCGCGCGGCGTCGGACTGCTCCTCGTCGCGGCCGTAGCCGGTGTTGGCGAGGTTCTTCTTCATCCCGTTGACATAGCGGTCGTTTGACCACAGCTCTCTGGGCAGCCAGCGCCGCACCTCGCGGTCGGACACCGTCTCGGGCGGGTTGCGCGTCCCGACGCGGCCCTCGATCGACACCCACGTGTCCCAGCTCAGGCGGAAGGGCCGGTAGGAGTTGCTGAACCCGACCGGCGGGTTGTCGGTTACCTGCACGGTGCGGTAGCCGGCGTCGCGCAGCACCTTGACCACGGTCCGGTCGAGGTCCTCGATCGGCGACCAGCCGGGGCTGACGCCAAGATCCGCGCGCGGCTCGAAGTTCCGGTAGGGGAAGATCCGCTGGCCGGTGTAGATCGACCGCCGAGCCGGCACCGTCACCAGGGCCTCGGGGAACGCGCGGTTGAACCGCAGGCCCCGTGCGATCAGCGCATCCATGTTGGGCGTGTGGACGCGTCGCGACCCATAGGCCCCGACGAAGTCCGGCCGCACGCTGTCGAGGACGATCAGCACGACGTTGCGCACCTCGCGCTCGCCGGAGTCGTCGTCCGCGCATGCGGAGACGGCGAGCGGAAGCGCCGCGCCGGCGCCCGCGAGCGCGCCTGCCTGGATCAGCCGGCGGCGCGTCATGCCGTCGGTGGCGCGCGTCATCCGAGCAGCCGCCTCGCGACGATCGCGAAGAAGTCCGAGCGGGTAATGATCCCCTTGACCGTTCCGTTGTCTACGACGGGGACGATCAGGACGCGGTGGTGGATGAAGGTCTCGGCGATCTGGAGGTCGGAGTAGTCGGGGCCGACGTCGACGTGCTCGGTGTTCATGTGTCTGGAGACGGGGTCCTGGCGGCAGGCCTCGTTGCGCTCGAGCGCGTCGTCGAGGGTGCGGGAGACGAACCCGGCGAACTTGAGCTCCTTGAGGTAGCCGGGGAAGGCGGCGGTCATGAACTCGCGCTCGCCGAAGATGCCGGCGAAGCGGTCCTCGCGGTCGACGACCGCGAGTGCGGGCAGTCCGCTTTCGAGCAGGATCGGGGTGGCGTCGGCGATCACGTCGTCTGCGTGGAGCAGCGGCGCGTCGCGGAGGATGTCGTCGCTGATCGTTCTCGGTGTCATGCGTACCTCACCATCACGTAGCCGGTTGCCAGCAGGAGCGAGATCGTCGTCGCGGCGAGCCCGTACTTGAGGAAGTAGAGGAAGCCGATCGGCCGGCCCGCGTTCGCCGCCATGCCCGAGGCGGCGACGTTGGCCGCGGCCGCGACGATGGTGGCGTTGCCGCCGAAGCAGGCGCCGAGCGCGAGCGCCCACCAGTAGGCGTCGTCGGTCGCCCCGCCGAGCGAGTCGACTACCGGGATCATCGCCGCCGTGAAGGGGATGTTGTCGACGAGGCCGGAGCCGAACGCCGATACCCAGAGGATCCCGAGCAGCTCGGCGGTGCGCTGGCCGTCGGTGACCGAGGCGATGCCGTCGGTTACCTCGTCGAGCGCGCCCGTGGCCTCGAGCCCACCGACCATGACGAACAGGCCCATCAAGAAGAAGAGCGTCGACCACTCGATCCCGCTCAGCGCGTCCTCGACCGACTGGCGGGTCACGAGCAGCATCGCGCTCGCGCCCGCGAGCGCGACGGTCGCCGGCTCGATGTGCAGCGCCTTGTGGGCGAAGAACGCGAGGATCGTCGCGACGAGGATCGGCACCGTCCGCTTTGCCTCTGCGGCGTCCTCGATCGAGCGGGAGGCGTCGAGCTGCATCATCCGCTCGCGCGCCTCGGGGACGATCCGCAGCCGCGACCGAAATGCCAGATAGAGGACGGGGATGACGACCGCGAGGGTGAGGATCACGATTGGCGCGAGGTTGACGATGAACGCGCCGAAGGACAAGCCGGTGTGGCCGGCGATCAGGATGTTCGGCGGGTCGCCGATCAGCGTCGCGGTGCCGCCGATGTTCGACGCGACGATCTCGATCACGATCAACGGCACCGGATCGACGTCGAGGGTGTCGGCGAGCAGGAAGGTGATCGGCACGACCAGCAGGACGGTCGTCACGTTGTCGAGGAACGCGGAGAGCACGCCCGTGGTGATCGCGAGCGCGAGCACCACGGCGAGCGGCCGGCCCTTCGACAGCTGGCCGGCGCGGATCGCGACCCAGGTGTAGACGCCGGTCGTCTCGGTCAGCTTGACCATCAGCATCATCCCGGCGAGCAGGCCGATGGTGTTCCAGTCGACCGCCTCGATCGCGTGCTCCTGGTCGATCGTCTGGGTCAGCACGATCAGCGTCGCGCCGAGCAGCGCGACCTTCGTGCGGTCGACGCGCTCGGAGGCGATCGCCGCCAGCGCGACGACGAAGATCGCGATCGCGATCGTCACCGGCCGACCGGCCTACGGCGAAATGCGAGATCGAACGGCGGTGTCACCAGCGGAGCCTCCATTACGGATCGACGAGACAGTCGCCGACCAGTCTTCCCGGCACACCTCCCCCGAGCCTACAGCGCCGTGCGGCCGCCGGTATTCGCGGACTCGATTCGGGCTAGCCCCGCCGCGGCCCGTCGATCACGGCGTCGCTGTAGTGGGGCGGCTTGCCGCCGGCGGCTTTGCGGACGCGGCGGCGCATCTCCTTGACCACGCGCGGGCGGTCGGCGGCGACGTTGCGGCGCTCGGCGGGGTCGGCGGCGAGGTCGTAGAGCTTCTCGCGGCGCCAGTCGTTCTGGGTCATGTAGCCCCAGCGGTGGTCGCGGACGTAGGAGTTGTTGCCGTAGCCCCCGACGGCGTAGGCGCGGTCCTCGGCCGGGAGGCCGCCGCTGAGGATCGGTGTGAGGTCGGCGCCCTCGAAGGTGGCCGGGCGGCGGACCCCTGCGAGCGACGCCAGTGTCGGCGCGATGTCGTGGGTCGAGGCGAACCACTCGCTGGCGAGCCCGGCGCCCGCGCCGCCGGGCTCGCGCAGGATCATCGGCACGTGGATCAGCTCGGGGTGCAGCAGCGCCGGGCCCTTGCCGGTCCAGTCGTGCTCGCCGAGGAAGACGCCGTGGTCGGAGACGAGCAGGATCGCCGTCGAGTCGTCGAGGCCGAGGTCCCAGAGGCGGTCGAGGAAGTGGCCGAGCCAGCGGTCGGTCATCGTCACCGACGCCTTGTAGGTGGTGCGCAACCGTGCGACCTGGCTGTCGCTGAGGTAGTTGGAGGCGTGGGTGTAGCCGACGTCGGCGATCTCGTAGCCGCGGTAGCCGGGGTCGCCGTACATGTCGAGGTAGCGCCGCGGCGGCGTCCACGGCTCGTGTGGGTCGAAGCTGTCGACGACCATCAGGAACCGGCTCTGGCGCTTCGCCGTCGGCAGCAGGTCGCCGGCGGCGCGGAAGACGCGCGAGGCGCACTGCTCGACCTCGACGCGGCCACGCCCGTTGTTGGCGAGGTATTGCTGGATCGACGCGATCCGCTGGTCGTTGCGCAGCGGTCCCGGCGGCAGCCGGCGCAGCGCCGCGTCGCGCGGAACGAGCCGCGCCGGTCGCCGCTGGCCGCGCTGACCCTCGATCCGCACGAAGCGATGCGGCGAGCGACGGAACGGCTCGAAGCTGCCCGTGTAGCCGAGAAACGGGTTGTCGGTGACATACGACGTCCACCAGCCCGCGCGGCGCAGCGCGCTGATCAGCGTCTCGGCGCCCGGCTTGATCGGCTGCCAGCCGGGACGGCCGGCCATCCCCTCCCACGGCCGCCACCCGCGAAATGGGTAGGTGCGACGGCCGGACATCATCGATCGCCGCGCGGGGACGGTCGGCATCGCCTCGGGGAAGACTTTGGTGAAGCGCACGCCTCCGCGGGCGAGCTCGTCGATGTTCGGCGTACGCATCCCACGCGCGCCGAAGCTGCGCACGTGGTCGGCGCGCAGGCTGTCGATCACGATCAGCACCACGTTGCGGCGCTCGCTGGCGGCGAGCGCACCCTCGATCGCTCGCAGGCCGCCCGCGCCGAGCCCCAGCCCCGCAACACCCAGGCCAGCGGCCCCGAGCAGCTCGCGCCGGCTCAGGCCGTTCCGCTCGCCGTCGCCGGTCGCGTGCGCCATCCACCGATGACAACTCGACCGGCCGACTAAAGGTGCGGCGCTAAGATCCGATCCTTCTCTTGACGTGTTCGGGGGGCTTCGAACTCGTATGCGAAAGCTCCCGTTCACACTCGCGTGCGCCTTGTGCGCCGTCCTGCTGGCCGCCCCGAGCGCGGGCGGCCCAACGTCGGCCGCCGCCCAGGCGGACCCACGGCCGAACGTCGTCGTGCTGATGACCGACGACCAGACGCTGCGGTCGATGCGCGCGATGCCGCGCACGAGGTGGCTGATCGGCGACCAGGGCGCGCGGTTCGCGAACTCGTTCGTCAGCAACCCGCGTTGCTGTCCGTCCCGCGCGACGTTCCTCACCGGCCAGTACTCGCACAACAACGGCGTCTTTACCAACGGCCCGCCGATCGGCGGCTGGCAACAGCTGCGCGGCACCTCGAACTGGCTGCCGACCTGGCTCCAGGCCACCGGCTACCGCACAGTCCACACCGGCAAGTTCCTCAACCACTACGGCCTCGACGACCCGACCGAGGTCCCGCCCGGCTGGGACGAGTGGTACGGCACGATCGACCCGACGACCTACCGCTACTCCGGCTATACCGTCAACGAGAACGGAAGCCTGCGCACCTATGGCCGCGACCGCGACCCGCGCTGGTACTCGACGGACTTCGCCGGGCGCCGAGCTGTGGGGATCGTCGAGCGGCTCGCGCCGGCCGCGCAACCGTTCTTCCTCTCGGTGGCGTTCCTCGCTCCGCACACCGGGGGACCGCATGAGCCAGGTGACCCGGTCGGCCTGGGCACCCCTGCCATCGCAGCGCGCCATCGCGGCGCCTTCGGTCACCTGGCGCTGCCGCGCGGCGGCGCCTTCGACGAGGTCGACGTCTCGGACAAGCCGCCGTTCCTGCGCCGGCCGCGCCTGCGGCCGCGGACGATCGCCGGGATCGAGGCGCTCTATCGCCAGCGGCTCGAGTCGCTGATCGCCGTCGATGAGGCGGTCGAGCAGATCGTCGCCGCCCTGCAGCGCAGCGGCGAGCTCGACAAGACGCTGATCGTGTTCACCTCCGACAACGGCTACCTGGCCGGCGAGCACCGCCTCCCCCACGGCAAGGCCAAGGCCTACGACCCCTCGATCCGCGTCCCGCTGATGATCCGCGGCCCCGGCGTCCCAGCCGGCGTCCGGCCACAGCAGATGGTCGTCAACGCCGACCTCGCCCCCACCATCCTCGACGCGGCACGCGCGACCGCCGGCCGCGTCCTCGACGGCCGCTCGCTGCTGCCACTCACGCGCGACCCCGCGCTCGGCGCCAACCGCCCCGTCCTGGTCGAGATTGCCAAGGGCGCCGGGATGCTGACGACCGCGATCCGCACCCGCAGTTGGATGTACGCCGAGCATGTCAACGGCGCCAGCGAGCTCTACGACATGGCCCGCGACCCACACCAGCTGCGCAGCCTGCACGCCAGTCCGAGGCTGGCAGCGGTGCGCGCGGCGCTCGCTCGGCGACTCGCCCGTCTGCGTTCCTGTCGCGGGTCTGCGTGCTGGCGGCCGTTCGCCGAAAGCGCGCGCCGCACGCATCGCCACCCGCGCCGGCCGTTCTAGGAGCAGGCGCGGATCGTCGGCCGTTACCGACCCGATGCGTTGTCGACGGTGAGCGGCGTGCGCTGCGCGCTGGCGGTTCCGCTGTGCGCGTCGATCTCGACGGTGTCGGCGAGCAGCGGCCGGAACCCGCCGGCAGTGGTGTAGGTCAGCACGGCCACGCCGAAGGGCTGGCCCTCGTCGAGGTTTCCGACCCCGCCGCCGCCGGCCGTTCCGCCGTTGAGCTCGAGCAGGTTGTCGGAGGTCGCCACCAGCGCGCGGTGGGTGTGGCCGGTCAGCAGCGCCAGGGGCGTCGCGGGCGGGTTCGCGCGAAGCTGGCGCACGGCGAGCTTCGCCAGGCCTGGCGAGTGGACCATCACGACGTCGACGCGGCCTGAGAGCCCTCTCAGCCAGCGGGCGAACTTGCGCCGACGCTGGCTGGCGGCTGCGCGGTCGTCGTAGCGATCGCGATAGTCCTGGGAACGGCGGCGCTCGAACGGGTCCGCGTAGCCGGCGACGCGCAGCCCGGCGACTCGCACGACGGTCGGGCCGTATGTCCCGTCGGCGCGCAGCCGCCCGCGCTCGCTGAGGACGATCGCGCCGGCTGTGGCGAGACGGCGGGCGAGCGCGTCCGAGTCGTGGTTGCCGGTGACGAACACGAATGGATTGCCGATCCGCGCGACGCGTCGTGTCAGCGCAGTCTCGAACGGCGACCCGCTCGCCGTGAGGTCCCCGGCGAAGAACAGCGGGCCGCGGTCGACGACCCGCTCGAGCGTCGGCAGCGCGAGCAGGTTGTTGTGCAGGTCGGAGGCGAGCGTGAGTCGTCGCGGCGCGCCGGGACCGCCGCGGGCGGCTGGCGCGGCGATCAGGCGGGCGAGCCCGACGAGCTGGGAGTTCAGCTCCTCCGACAGCACCTCCGACGAGCGAGTCGCGCGGTCGACGGTCCGCAACGCGGCCGGGATGTCCGGCCCGTGGGCGTAGTACTCCGGATCTTGGAAATCGCCTCGCGGTGGCAGCAGCAGAGCGATCGCGGCGCAGCACGCGACTGTCGCCGCGCCGGCGGCGGCGAGCAGCAACGCCAGCCGCGTCGTCGTGCCGCGCAGCGCGAGCGCGACCAGGCCACCTACGGCTAGGGCCGCGATCGCGGTCACGAGGATCAGCAGACGGATGTAGCTGGCGATCGCGTCGGCCGCCTCGTCGCGCACGTGGTCGAGCTCGGGCAGGTCGCCGCCTGCGAGACGCTGAGCCGCCGCGCGATCGACCGTACGCAGGTCGACCGAGAGCCGTGCCGGGAGCCGCACGGTGCCGGGGAAGCGCACGCCCCAGTCGACCAGCGGCACGTAGAGATCGAGCGCGCCCTCCGGCGCCGGGGTCGTCGACACCCGCACCGTCCCGACCGAGAGGTCTCGCTCGATCTGGAAGATCGCCAACGCGCCAACCGCGGCGGCCGCCGACGCCAGGACCACGCAGGCCACCGCGAGCACCCGGCGTGCTCCTGGCCCGGTCATCCAGCCGAGTGAGCCGCCGGCCGCCATCTCCGCGATCTACTACCCACCGTTCGCGGTCGCGACGCCCGACGGCTCAGTCGATCGACCTGCATCCACCTCACCTCATACGACACGCCCGCACGCGCAAAGGTGCGGACAGGGCGTGTGCAACCACATTTGCGCTTCTCACCGTCGCGCTCTGCGCCTTGATCGCCGCGGGCTGTGGAGACGATGAGACAAGCGACACCAACGCGAACACCCAGAGCACGACCGTAACCGGCGACGGTGCGCCGGCAGCCAACGCCGGGATGAGGCCGAAGCCCAAGGGTGCGGTCGTCAAGGTCGTCGCCTCCGACTACGGCCGCGTGATCGCCGACCACAAGGGCGAGGCGTTCTACCTCTTCGACCGCGAGAGCGCCGGTAGAAGCGAGTGCTATGGCGAGTGCGCGACGGCCTGGCCGCCGCTGCTCACCAAGGGTCGGCCACGCGCCGGCAACGGCGCCAGGCAAGAGCTGCTCAGCACGACCAGGCGCCGCGACGGCAAGCTCCAGGTGACCTACGCCGGCCACCCGCTCTACTACTACAAGGACGACTCGCCCGGCAACATCCTCTGCCAGAACGTCGACGAGTTCGGCGGCCTCTGGCTCGTCGTCAAGCCCAGCGGCGAGCCCGTGACCTAGGTCTCCTAGCGCTCCGCGACCTTGTCCGCAGGGCCCTGGTTCTGCTCCCACCACGCGTTGATGGCGTCGATCGCGGGGCGCATGATCAGGTTCTTCTGGAAGTTCTCGGTGTCGTTGACGTTCGGCAGCGGCTCGCTCGGAACGGGGACGCCGAGCAGCTCGCAGAGCGGCTCCCAGCCGTCTGCGGGGTTCCAGACGAGCAGCCGGTCGGAGGGGACCGTGTCGATGACCTCCTGGTTCCAGCGCTCCATCCCGGCGGCCATCTCCTCAGGATCGCCCTTGCTGGGGACCATGATGTCCGCCTTGGTCCACATGTCGTTGAGGAGATCGAGCCAGGATGCGTAGAGCGGGTCGACGTGGTACTGGGCCATCGCCAAGTGGTGCATGAGGGTGTCGCCGAACCAGATCTGCGCGATGGTGTTGTGCATGCTCTCGACCCAGCTCTCGGGCGAGCGGACGCTCAGCAGCACCTTGGCGTCGGGGTAGACGTCGATCAGCTCGCGCCAGTGGTACGAGCCGGGCCAGTCGACGATCGACTCCTTGCCGGCGAAGAGCGCATCCCAGTCGCCGTTGCCCTCGAACGCCTTGCGCCACTGCGGGATGCTGGTGGCCGGGTCGGCCATCATGTCGCGCATGTGGTAGCAGGGCAGCCCGAGCATCTCGAGCGCGACCAGCTGGGTCGTCGTTGCCGTGCGGGGCAGGCCCGCTCCGATCAGCTTCACGCGTCTCCTCCTCCTAGTGAATGCGAAGGGTGCCGATCCTATGGGCGCTGGCGACCTCGCGCGTATGTGATCGTGCCATGGCCCTCGTGCGCGTACCGGCCACTCGAGCCGTCGCCCCGACGGCGTGGCCTGAGTTCTCTGCTATTTCTGTGCGTGCATGCCAGAGGGCGAGCCAGGCGACGACGAGCCTCCGAGTCCGAGCTTTAGACCGGCGCCTATGGGCGATGGCGGGGGCCGATGATCGAGGTTCTGTTCCTCGTCGTCTCGGCTGTGCTGGTGCTCGCGTGCGGGGCGTTCGTCGCGGCGGAGTTCTCGTTGGTGACGGTCGACCGCTCGACTGTCGAGCGGGCGGCCGAGCGCGGTGATGCCGGCGCGGCCGGCGTCCTGCGAGCGCTGGGCAGCCTCTCGACGCAGTTGTCGGGCGCCCAGCTGGGGATCACTCTCACCAACCTCCTGATCGGCTTCCTCGCCGAGCCGACGATCGCCGACCTGATCGACGGGCCGCTGGAGTCTGCCGGCGTACCGGCGGCGATCGTCACCGGCGTTGCGCTCGTCCTCGCTCTGGCGGCGGCGACGACAGCGACGATGGTGGTGGGCGAGCTGGTGCCCAAGAACCTCGCGATCGCTCGCCCGCTGCAGACCGCACGAGCGGTTCAGGGCTTCATGCGGGGCTTCACCCGCGTCAACGCGCCGTTGCTCAGGGTGTTCAACGGAGCCGCGAACAGGGTCCTCCGGCGCTTCGGGATCGAGCCGCAGGAGGAGCTTGCGTCCGCCCGCTCGCCCGACGAGCTGAGCTCGCTGATCGGGCGCTCGGCTGAGCAGGGCACGCTGGAGGAGGAGACGGCCGCGCTGCTGCGCAGGTCGCTGGCGTTCGCCGAGCGTCAGGCGCAGGATGTGATGACTCCCCGCACCCGGCTCCACACCATCGGCGCCACCGAGCCGGTCCAGGCGGTGATCGACCTGGCGCGCGCCACGGGCCGTTCGCGGTTCCCGGTGCTAGGCGAGGGGCCCGACGACGTTGTCGGGGTCGTGCACGTCAAGCACGCCGTCGGCGTGCCGCCCGAGCGCAGGGAGACCGCCCGGGTCGCCGACGCGATGGTGGCCCCGGTGGTGGTTCCCTCGACGGTGGAGCTGGATCCGCTGCTCGGCGAGTTGCGCCAGAGCGGCCTGCAGCTGGCCGTCGTGGTCGACGAGTTCGGCGGCATCGACGGGCTCGTGACGCTGGAGGACATCGTCGAGGAGATCGTCGGCGAGGTTCTCGACGAGCACGACCGCCGCGACCCCGCGATCCGCCGAGACCCGGCGGGCGGCTGGGTCCTGTCCGGCCTCCTGCGCCCCGACGAGGCAAGCGACGCCGTGGGCGCCGCGCTACCCGAGTCCGACGACTACGAGACCCTCGGCGGGCTGATCGGAACCGAGCTCGGGCGCATCCCCCACGTCGAGGATCGCGTGTCGCTGGAGGTCCGCGACGCGGCGGGGCTTCGGCGCGAGGCGCAGCTGACAGTCGCGCGGATGGACGGCTGGCGCGTCGACAGGGTCCGGCTGCGGCTGGGCGAGGCGCTCCCCGACGAGGAGGACGAGTGAACGACTGGCTCGCCCTCGGCCTGGGCGGCTTTCTGCTCGCGCTCAACGCGTTCTTCGTCGGCGCGGAGTTCTCCCTGATCTCCGCACGGCGCAGCGCCATCGAGCCGAAGGCACAAGAGGGATCGCGGCGAGCGAAGGTGACGATCAGGGCGATGGAGCAGATCTCGCTGATGCTGGCCGGCGCCCAGCTCGGCATCACGATCTGCTCTCTGCTGCTGTTGGCGGTGGTCGAGCCTGCGGTCGCGCACCTGCTCGAGGGTCCCTTCGGCGCGCTCGGGGTGAGCGACGCGCTCCGGCATCCCGTCGCGTTCGCGATCGCGCTTGCCGCTGTCGGCGTCTCGCACGTGGTGCTGGGCGAGATGGTGCCGAAGAACATCGCCCTCGCCAAGCCCGACCGCGCCGCGTTGGCGCTCGCGCCGCCGCTGCTGCTGATCGTGAGGCTGCTGCGGCCCGCGATCGCCGCGCTGAACGCGATCGCCAACGGAATGCTCCGGCTCGCGGGCGTGCAGCCGCAGGACGAGGTGACGAGCAGCTTCACCCGCGAGGAGGTCGCCGGCTTCGTCGACGAGTCCCGGCGCGAGGGGCTGCTGCACCCGTCCGAGGAGCGCACCCTGATCGGAGCGCTGCGGTTCGGCGAGCGCACCGCCACGAGCGTCCTGCTGCTCCTCGACGACGTCGAGAGCCTGCCGATCGACGTCACGCCGCACGAGGTCGAGCGCGCTGCGGCCCGCACCGGGTTCTCACGTTTCCCCGTCCGCGACGAGAACGGCACGCTGATCGGCTACCTGCACCTCAAAGACGCTCTGGAGACCAAGGACGTCCATCGCAACCGCCCAATCGCCCGGCGGTGGGTCCGGCCGCTGCCCGCGATCCCCGCCACCGACCCACTGCGCTCGGTGCTCGCCACGATGCAGGGCTCGGGCGCGCACCTCGCCCAGGCGGTCGATGGCGATCAAGAGCTGATCGGGATCGTCGCATTGGAGGACGTGCTCGAGGAGCTCGTCGGCGAGATTCGCGACGGGACACGACGCGCCGCCTAGCGATGTTGCTTGCTCGGCGGACGGGCCTCGCTCCGAGTTAGGAGCTGCAAGTTGGACGCTGAGAGGGCCGAGGACCGCATCGGCGATTCGAGAAGCCCTATCCTCGGGCCGCGCAAGCGCCCGTAGCTCAGTGGATAGAGCGTCCGCCTCCGGAGCGGAAGGTCGCTGGTTCGAATCCAGCCGGGCGCGTCAGCCGAGCAGGTGGGCGAACTCAGGCCAACGGTCTAACTCGATCTGCGGCGCGATCGTCTTCAACTCGTCCACATCCCGCTCGAGGTGGAAGACCAACTCATCGCGCACGGCATCGGTCAGCTCCGGCTTGCTCTCCGCGCTCGGGATTCCGCGCGGCTCCCGGACGTCGACCTCGTGCGACCAGTCATCGAGCCCGAGGAACGCGTACGTTCGTCGCAGCTCCGTGACTGGACTCTCTTGGCAGCGCTCGTACTGAAGAACGAGGATCTGCTCCGCTGGGAAGTAGTTGCGCAAGCGGCGCAGCTGCTCCGCATAACGACCACGATGGGCCGCGTCGCCGGCGAAGGTCGCGAACTCCGGTGACGACCGGGGTAGCCCTTGGCGATCGAGCAGCGCAAGGCCGGACCGGTACCGCTCGATCGGATTCCTCAGCAGGAACAGGATTTTCGCGTTCGGCGCCGCCCGCTGGAGGAGCTGCGGTGTCCAGAAGTCATAGGCGTAGCGTGGCGTCCACTCGCCCGTGATCGTTCCTGGCGACCTTCTGAACTGCGCGCGGTAGCGCTGCACGTCCTCGGCGTCGAACGGACGATCGCAGAACGTATCGAAGAAATGACACTCCTTCTGTGGGAATGCCTCGACGCCGGGATGCGCCGTAATGAGCGAGTACCACCACGTAGTGCCCGCCCGCTGCGCCCCAACGCCGACGAAGTCGGGCGGCCCATCGCATAGTCCCTCGTCGCTCTTACGCCCATCAAACATGCAGCGGGACCATAGAGGGCCGACTCGTCCAGTGCGAGACGCTGCGGGCGAGTTAGGCGGAGGCGCCCGGCGTGGCTCGTACCCGGACCGCCAGCCAGCCGGGGAGAGCGAGCATCGCGAGGGCGATCACCGTGACTACCGCAAGCACAGTGATCGCCAGGACGCCGGCCATGGAGTAGAAGACCGGGAAGCCCGTGATGATCTCCAGGGCACGGCTCAGCAGTATCTGCCCGTAGAGGCCGAACACGGCGCCGACCAGGCAGCCGGTTCCGAGGAAGAGTCCGCTCTCGAGCAGGAGCGCGCGCCAGAGCTCGCGCTCGGAGAAGCCCTGCACCTTGAGCCGGGCCAACGTCGGCCGCCGCTGCCAGATCATGCCTCCCATCGAGATGGTCATCGCGAGGATCGCCGCGACCAGCACCAGCGCCGAGATCTGCGAGAGGCGGGTGAGGCCGTCGCGCGAAGCGGCGTAGTGACGTGCGATGCGCTCGGTCACCGTCTCGGCCTGCAGCGGGACCGCGGATCCGAGCGCCTGCTCGATCTCGTCCTTGACGTCGCCTGGCGAGACGCCTGGGTCGAGGTCGATCTGGAGCGCGCTGGCCTCGGTCGTCCCCCAAGCCCGCGCGTAGTCGTCGGCATTGAGCACGATCGCCCCCGGTGACCAGCCGAGGTTGGTCGAGACAGCCGCGACGCGGAAGGTTGTCGGAACCGGCGACGGCAGCGTCACGCGGTCGCCGACGCCGACGTGCTCGGCAGCCGCGATGGTCTCCGATAGCACTATCCAGCCGCTCCCACGCAGCCGCGCGGTGGCGAGCCGCGCATCCCCCTCCCGGATCTGACTCGGCGGCGCCAGCTGCGCCGCGGCGCGTGGTGGCGCGAGCACCCACGCGCGGCGGTCGCCGACGTCGAGCAGGCTGCCGCGATAGACGTGCACCGCGCTGATGCCCGGGAGTCGCTCCAGTGCCGCGATCTGCCGGCGTGAGTCCGGAAACGGCGTCGTGGCGAGCACGTTCGGCGCGTCAGGGAAGGTGACCCAGACGTCGGCATTGCCGACGTTGTCGCGCGTCGAGGCGTCCAGACCGCGTTGGAGATCTGCCCGCGCGCCCGCGATCGAGACCGTCGCGAACAACGCCAGCGCGCCGGTCGCGGCCACGGCCAACGTCCGCGGCTGCGAGGCGCGCGACCTCAACTCGAGGACCGCCAACAGGGCGGACGAGCCGTTCGTGGCCTGCGTCACGCGTGCGAGCACGTCCGTGGCAAGGCGCAGCAGCGGCGCCAGCAGGAGCAGCAGCGCGATGGTGAGCGCGACCAGCCCGACGATCGCCAGATCCGGCGCCGTGACCACTACCAAGGTCGCCAGCAACAGGAATCCGAGGCCGGCGACCGTCAGCCGAGCGGTCGCGTGAGAGAGATGCGCCGGCGGACGCGCCATCAGAGGATGGGTGGCGACAGCGTCGCGCAGCGGCACGAACACCGCGAGCAGGGCCGCGAGCAGCCCCGCGCCTACCGCGATCGCGACGCTGTGCCAGGCGACGGTGCGTCGCACACCGATCGAGAACGTGAACGACAGGTAGTCCGGCACCTCGTCGAAGAGGTGGCGCGAAACCATGTCGCCAAGCGCGAGCCCGACCAGCGAGCCGGCGACCCCGAGCATCAGCGCGTCGAAGAGCAACGCGGTCACGACGGTCCGCATGTCGTGACCGGCCATCTGGAGATCGGCGACGAAGCCGCGGCGCTGGGCGACCGTCAACAACACGGCGCTGAACGCGAACAGGAAGCCGACGAGCGCGCTGAGAACCGAGAACAGGGTGGTCGACTGCTTGGTCGGATACGCGGCCTGCTCGAACACCGCGATATCGGCGTCGGCGGCCCTGACGTTGATCTTGCCAGCGGCGAGCTGTCTCAACTCGTGCTCGACGTCGGCCTCCCGCCCTGGACGCGGCTTGACGAAGACGCGTGTCAGACGATCGTCCAGCCCGCTGATCCGCTGTGCGTAGGCGAGCGGGGCCAGCGTGACCGGACTCTCGACGAGGACGCCGATGTCACTCTCCTGCAGTTGGATTCCGAGCGGCACGTCGATGCTGCGGACGTCGGTTTCGATCCGTATCGGCGCGCCGACGGAGATTCCCAGCGACGAGGCGATCGGCGCCGGGACGGCGATCAACTGCGCCTTGCTGAGGTAGCGCGCCGACCCGGGCGCACTCGCTCCGAACGGCCGGGCCAGCGGACCGCCGATCCTCGCGAAGCGCGGGTCGCCGCCCACGAGCAGCACCGATCGCCGCCCCTGCGGCCCCACCACGTTCGCCCGCGCCTCGACCATCGGGGCCACGGCCTCGACCCCGTCCAGCCGCTCGACGTCGGATAGCAGCCGCTCGTCGAAGCCGCGCGGTCCACGTGCGACGAGCTGGAGGCTCGCGTCGCCGACGATGCCAGCGGTCAGCTGCTCCATCGAGCCCGTCAAGCTCGTGTTGGCGACCAGCGCCGCGAAGACGAGCGCGACTCCGATCGCTATGCCAGCGACGGCGAGCGCCTCCTGAACGAGGCGCGACCGCAGTCGAACCACATAGAGGCTCAAGAGACCTGACAGTCCCATCTACCTCTACGGACCGGCTAAGAGCATTTCGCGAGCCGGGTCGTATGGCTCCAGTCGCCCATCTCGCAGGGCATGCATCCGGCTCGCGAAGACCGCCGCCTGAGGATCGTGCGTCACGAGCAGCATGGCCGCATCCTGCTCCCGACAGACATCCGTCAGCAATGTCAGGACATCCTTGCTGCGCTGCGAGTCGAGCGCGCCGGTCGGCTCGTCGGCGAGCACCAGGCGTGGCTCGGTCGACAAGGCACGCGCGATCAGGACCCGCTGACGCTCCCCCGCGGAAAGCTCGTCGGGGCGATGCCGCAGGCGGTCGCCGAGCCCCAGCCGCTCCATCAGCGGAGTGATTTGACGGTGAGCCTCGCGCACGCGGCAGATGCCATAGAGCTTCAGCGCCGCATTGGCGATCGCCGGCACGCCCGACAGCAGATCCGGGGTCTGGTTGACGTATCCGAGGGCGGTTCGCCGATAGCGCGCAGCCTCGCGCGCCGAGAACGCCGCCACGTCCTCCCCGCCTACCAGGACGGTGCCGCTGTCAGGTGGTATCAGCGCGGCGATGACGTTCAACAGCGTCGTCTTGCCAGATCCGCTCGGCCCGTAGAGCGCCACCAGCTCACCTGGGGAGATGACCATCGACACGCCGTCGAGCGCTCGGACGACCTCGTCCGCGCCCGACGAGTAGTGCTTGACCAGCCCATCGAGCCGAATCACTGGCCGCGCCGATGCTGGGGAAAGTCGACGACGTTCGCCTGGCCGTCTGGCCGTGGGCCCTGAGGCGCGATCAGGTGGCCGCGGCTGAGCAGCCGGATCTCGGTCGCCTGAAGCATCGCCGGCATGTCCGGAACGGCCATCAGCACGCCGAACGAGTCCTCCTCAGCTGCCGTCCGCAGCAACGCGACGACCTGGTCGCGATCGAGCGTGCCCAGACCGGCAGTCGGATCGTCGACGACGACCAGCTTCGGGCGGCGGACGATCGCATGAGCGATCGCCACGAGCATCCGCGTGGTGTCGGAGAGGTCGTCCCAGCGCTGGCTCGCGTACTCGCGCACCCCTACTCGCCCCAGCGCCGCCGTAGCCCGCCACTTGGCCTCTGACGCCGACAGCTTGCCGCAGAGTGGCAGCGCGACGTAGGCGCTCACCGACAGCTCGCGGATGTGCGGTCCGCCGCGCTCGACCCAACTGATCTCCTCGCGGTGCAGCCGCGCCAGCTCACGACGCGTCACGCTCGCCAGGTCACGACCCTCGAAGGCCACGACGCCGGCGTCAGGGGCCTCGAAGCCCGCCGCCACTCTCAACAAGGTCGTCTTGCCTCGGCTGCGCTGACCGTAGACGCCCATGAGCTCACCGCGGCGAACCTCCAATGAGACATCATTCAGAACCTTGATCCGATCGAGCCCTCGCAGATGTGCACGGCTGACCGAATCGAGCCGGAGCAATGGCTCAGCCATCGGCCGGCACACGCTTGAGGCGCTCCTCCATGACCTCGCAGATCGCGTTCAGCCAGTCAACGAGCCCCTCCAGCCAACGGGCCTGGAAGTCGTCAGCCATCATCCGCGCGGCCACCGCCCAAGGCACGTCCGGCGTGCCGGCGAGGGTCAAGCGGGGTCGCTGGATCTGGGCCAGCTCGGCGAGGCACGCCTGCGCCTGACGCTCCGCCATCTCCATCAGCCGAGGAAGGTCGGCGGACGTCGAGACCGCCAGCTTGGCCTGTAGCTCGTCACGCAAGACCGCCCGGTCGCAGGGCTCCGCCATCCACTCCTTGAAGGTGTCGACCCCCCGGGGAGTGGCGCGATACAGAACCCGCCGCGAGCGGGCGCCGCGCGCGACGGATCCGACTGCCGCGGTTCCCCCGACCTCCTCGACCCAACCGTCGGCCTCGAGCCGTTCGATCGTCTTGTAGACGGCGCTGTCAGCCAGCCCAAGAAACCCCAGGCGCTCCGCCAGCTGCTGCTGCAGCAGATATCCGTAACTCGGGCGCTCGATCATCAGACCGAGCACGACATGCTTCGTTGAAAGCCTGCTCACCCTCACCCCTCCCCCAAGGTATGGACGCGACATTACACCATCCCGCCTAGGCCCGCCACAGGAGTTAGGCCACCTGTTGTCCCGCCGCGCATAGGCTGGCTGGTGGGATGTCGCACTGTCGGTCTGCAGATCCAACGCCGCTCACGCCTGCTCAGCTGCGAGCGCTGACGCTCGCAGCCGGGCGCGAGCTGATCTGGGGACTGCGCAACGTCGCACGCGAGCTCCGCCGGTGGCGACGACGCGCGGAGTCCATCCCCGACGACACGATTCGATGCGACGCTCTCGATGCGCTCGCGCACAAGCGGACGAACACCGACGGCGCCGCCGTGTTCTCGACACTGCTCGACCGCCGTCACCGCGACCTCCTGCTCCTGCTAGCCATCTACCAAGCGATCTGGGACTTTCTCGACAGCCTCGGCGAGCGCCATCCGACCGAGGCCAACGGACGCGAACTCCACCTCGCGCTCGTCGACGCGCTGCAGCCCGACAGCCCGCTGTCGAACTACTACCGCCACCATCCGTGGTGTGAGGACGGGGGCTACCTAGTGGCGCTGGTCGAATCCTGTCGCGACCGCTGCCGCACGCTGCCGTCCTACGAGCTCGTGCGCCCGCTGCTCGTACAAGAGGCCAAGCGCGCGCAGGTGCAGGCGCTGAATCATCTTCCTGACAGGCGCCACCGCGACGCCTCGCTCGAGCGCTGGGCGAGGGACGAGCTCGCGGCGGACCAGGAGGTCGAGTGGTTCGAGTTGACCGCCGCCGCGAGCGCGTCGCTCGTGATCCTCCCCCTGCTCGCCTTGAGCGCGAGAACCGACGTCAGCCACAGCGAGGTCGTCGCGACCTACGCGGCCTACTGGCCCTGGGTCTCGCTGGCGACGACGATGCTCGACAACTACGCCGACCAGGACGAGGATGTCGCAAACGGCAACCACAACTACTTCACCCACTACGGCGACGGCACGCTCGGAGTCCGCCGCCTCTGCGCGCACATCACGCGAGCCACGACAGGCGCGCGGGCCCTGCCGCGCGGCGAGCGCCACGCCGTGATCGTCAGCGCGATGGTCGCGATGTACATCTCCAAGGAGAGCGACCGCAGCGCGCTGACACGAAGGACCCGCCGAGCGCTCGCGAGGTCCGGCGGGTCGCTCGTCCGGATCCTCGTCCCAGTGCTACGCGCATGGAGAGTGGCGTACCGCCAGCAGTCGACCTAGCTGACGACCATCTGCCATGCCCTCATGAGACTAGCCTCGCGCAGGGTGGACATTCGAATCGACGCGCCCTACCGTGAAATCGGCCGGGCACGTCACTGCGACATCCCAAATCACAGCGCGCTGCCCCGGTCAGAGCCTGCCCCCCCACGGGGGGGGGGAGAGTGCTGGGAGGCGGACCCGCGCCGCGGGTCCGCCTCCCCCTCGAGCCCGCCGGCATGACCCTCGCGCCTAACGCAGCGAGTCGGGGGCGGCCATGCGCCCCAGCAGATCGCGGTAGCGACGCATGGTCGAGTGACTGAAATCGCCATGCGTCTGTCCGCGAAAGCGCCCAATCCGCTCGCGGTGAAAGGGGCTCGAGAGGCTCTCGGCATGGCCGATCACATTCCGCGTGGTGATCCGGTGACGCCCCTGCAGCATTCGCGTCAACCGCAGCGAGGCCACGCGCTGGCGACGATTGGCCATCACCTGCGCGTCGCCGACGCCGACGTGCTCGATGCCGATCGCGGTCCAGTTGAGGCCAACGGTGTGGCGGCACATGATCGCGGTCGGCGCCAGCTGATGCACCGTCCCGTCGCGATCGATCAGGTAGTGCGCGCAGACACCCGGCAACTCTCCGAGCTCGACGTCCGGCGTGTCTGCGGCGAAGGTGTCGAACGCCGCGGAGAAGCTGTTCGACGCGGTGTAGTGCTCGACGATGACGCGCGGACTACGCAGCCGGTGGTCTTCGATCCCATAGTGGCGTTTCGAATAGGCGCGCATCTCACGGCGTCGTCGAGGCCCATACGGGATCGGCGTCTGGACCACGCGTGGCGGCGCGATCGCTCTCGCCAGCCCGACGACCGCCGCGGCGTGACGACCGACGGACAGCCTGTCGAGACGGCCAGCCGGCAGCTCCACCACGAATGCGCTGTCACGCGGATAGATGCTGTTCTGCCAGCTCGTCGCGGTGCCGGGCAGCGGCGCGATCCGGCGATAGGGCAATCGCGAGCGGCGCGCATAGAGCTGTTCGAGATAAGGGTCGCCGCCGGAACGATCGACTAGCCGCAGGTGCTGGTGATACCACACGGTCACCCTGGGCCGAACGCGTCGAATCAGGGCGGCCAGCGCACTCGACTCCGGCTCGGAGAGCGGCGCCTGTCCCGAGTGATACGTGTCGAATGGCGCGCCGATCGGCCGCCAGCGAAACGGGAAGTTGCGGTTCAGGTCCACCCCGTGCCCGTTCCAGCGCGCGCCGGCTCGCCCGCCATCCGGGTTCGCGCTGTCGACGAGCATCAGCGTGACGCCGGGCGGCAGTCGTGTCGCGCGCAGCCGACGCGCTATGGCACGCCCCGCCGGCTCGTTGCCGTGGATCTCTCCGACGACAAGAACGACACGATCCGCGACTGCGCCTACTCGCCACGCGCGGATGGGCAGGTCCCCAACCGTCCGGCCAACAACGATCGGCGCGCCAGCCGCATGGCTCGGCGGCGCCGTGGCGGACGCTCCGACGACGAGCGCCAGCCAGACGACTCCGAGGGCTGAGACGGCACGCATCGCCGTCACAGTAGCCGGACGCTGACGCTACCTGCGCGAGACTACTCTCGCGCAGGCATTGCCATACGCGCAGCGGGCCACTACGTTGAGCCTGCGTGTGACAGGAAGGCCGGAGACTCCGTCTACGGCGCCCGTCACCGGCAAGGTTTCCCACTCCCCTCCAACGGTGGGCAGGCCGGGCCGGGCGACGAGGGGAGGTCGATGCGCTTGAGTGCCGCCAGACACTCGCGCGTCGCCTCCCCTCTACGCCACGCGTCGGTGAGCCAGATTGGGAGGAGGGTTCGCGGTGTCACTGCTTCATCTCGAGTCCGTGACGACGTCCTACTGGCGTGGTCGCCAACAGACGCAGGTGCTACGCGGGGCGTCGCTCGCAGTCGATCCTGGCAAGCTGGTGTCGGTTTACGGCAAGCGGAACTCCGGCAAGACCGCGCTGCTCAGGATTGCGGGCGGGTTCGAGCGGCCAGACAGCGGATGCGTCACGTATGCCGGAAAGGACCTCGCGGGGATCGCCCGCACGGAGCTCGCCTCCATCCAGCGCGAGGAGATCGGCTGGGTCGATCGAGCGGGGCCGCACAGCGGCGAGTTGGACGTTGGAACATTCGTCGCGTTGCCGTTCTATAGCCGGGTCGGTCCGCGCAAGGCGCGTCAGCGCGCGCTCGAGGCGCTCGACGCGGTGGGCGCCGACGGTTGCGCGAAGCGAACTTGGAGCGACCTGCCCGACATCGCTCGCGTCCTTTGCGCGATCGCGCACGCGACGGTCCGCATGCCCAAGCTGCTGATCGCGGACGACCCCACGGCCGGACTGGGAATCCTCGACCGCGAGCACGTCTGCGGGATCCTCCGGCGCCTCGCCGAGAACGACGGCGTCGGTGTGTTGATGGCCGTTCCCGACATGCCCTCGATGTTGCAGGCGCATGACATCCATCTGCTGGCGCGCGGATATCTATTGGCGGCGCCAGAGTCCCCGTCGGATGGCGACACGACCCCGAGCAGGCTTCCCAGCGACCGTCGATCCGCTTGAGCGCGAACGCCGGTCAGGCGAGCCGCCGCACGTACCAGTCGTAGCTGCGGCGCAAGCCCTCGTCGAGCCCGATCCGCGGCTGCCAGCCAAGCTCAGTCCCGATCGCCGAGGAGTCGAGGTACTGGCGGTCGATCTCACCGTGCTGGGCGCCGTTTCCCCTAATGTCTGGAACGACATCCGATCCGGAGACGGCGATCAGTCGGTCGACGATCTCGCGCACCGCCAGCGGCGAGCCCCAGCCGGCGTTCCAGGCGCGCCCGCGCAGTCGCTCGTCGTCCAGTGAGCTGGCGATGGCGAGATAGGCGCCGACGGCATCCTCGACGTACAGGTAGTCGCGCTCCGGCGTGCCGTCGGAGCGGATCACGGGCGTGTCCCCCTTCGCCAGCGCCCGGCAGGTGTCGGGCACGATGCGCGACCAGTTGAGGTCGCCGCCGCCGTAGACGTTGGCCAACCGCGTGACCGCCACCGGCAGGTCGTAAGTCGCGGCGAAGCTGCGTGCGATCATGTCCGTGCAGGCCTTCGACACGTCGTAGGGGAACGTCGGCTGCAGCGCGAAGTCCTCGCGGTAGGGCAGCTCGTCGTGCGAGCCATACGCCTTGTCGGACGAGGCGACGACGACGCGCGCCACCGGGTCCCCGACCACCCCGACGGCGCGGCACGCCTCGAGCAGGACGTAGGTGCCTCGCACGTTCGCCTCGAAGGTCGACAGCGGCGAGCGGTTCGCGGTCCCGACGATCGTCTGGGCAGCGAGATGAAAGACCGTGTCGACGCCATGCTCGTTGAGGACGCGCGTCATCGCCTCGTAGTCCTGGATGTCGGCGGCCGCGACGACGCAGCGCTCGTCGATCCCGTCGGTACGGAAGCGGGCGTCGGGCTCGAAGTCACGGCGTGGGACCACGACGCGTGCGCCGTCGTCGAGCAGCCGCTCGGCAAGCCACGATCCGATGAACCCCTGAGCGCCCGTCACCAGGACGGTCGAGTCGGCGGGGGCCCAGCTCACGCGCGGGTGCGGCTAGCCGCCGGCGACGGCCGGCAGGATGGTGACCTCGTCGCCGTCGTCGACGGCGGTCTCGAGGCCATCCAGGAAGCGGATGTCCTCGCCGCCGACGTAGACGTTGACGAAGCGGCGCAGGCCGCCGTCCTCGGCGATCCGGTCGCGCAGGCCGTCGAAGCGGTCGTAGAGACCGTCGAGGACCTCGCCGACCGTGGTGGCCTCCTCGACCGCCGTTTCGGCCTCGCCGCCGGTGACGCTGCGCAGCTGCGTGGGGATCTTGACTGTGACGCTCATTTCGGCGTGCAGACTACCGAGACCGGGGGCTCACGCCCCCGGACCCCGTGGCGCCTGGCCGGTCGCTGTCATACGGTGGCTTCGACGCCCGCCGCATTGGCGAACGACTCGGTCGTCGGCTCGACGTCGATCGTCTCGAAGCTGCCGCGCACCGCGTCGAGGGTCTTCAGGCCCTCGCCGGTGATCACCAGCACCACGCGCTCGTCGCGGCCGATCTCACCGCGCTCGGCGAGCTTCGCCAGCGTCGCGGTGGTCACGCCGCCGGCGGTCTCGGTGAAGATGCCGGTCGTCTCGGCGAGCAGCTTGATCCCGGCGCGGATCTCGTCGTCGGTGACGGCGTCGATGCCGCCGTCGGTGCGGCGCGCGAGATCGAGCGCGTACGGCCCGTCGGCCGGATTGCCGATCGCCAGCGACTTGGCGATCGTCTCCGGCTTGACCGGCGCGCAGAAGTCACGCCCTGCCTCATACGCCTGGGCGACCGGCGAGCAGCCCGCCGCCTGGGCGCCGTTGAACCGCGGCAGCTCGCCCTCGACGAGACCGACCTCGAGCCACTCCTCGAAGCCACGCGCGATCTTGGTGATCAGCGAGCCCGAGGCGATCGGCACGACGACGCGGTCCGGCAGCTCCCAGCCGAGCTGCTCGGCGATCTCGAAGGCGACCGTCTTCGACCCCTCCGAGTAATACGGCCGCAGGTTGACGTTGACGAAGCCCCACTCGCGCTCGCCCGCGAGCTCGGTGCAGAGGCGGTTGACGTCGTCGTAGTTGCCGTT
>DASTKX010000047.1:0-21603 GCA_035715585.1 Thermoleophilaceae bacterium | reverse complement strand
TCGACGACGTCGGCGAACTTGTCGGCGACGACGTTGCGCTTGACCTTGAGGGTGGGAGTCAGCTCGCCGGTCTCCTGGGTGAGGTCGTGGGGGAGGATCTCGAAGTACTTGATCTGCTCGACGGGGCCGACGGTGGCGTTGACGGCGTCGACTGTCTCCTGGACGGCGGCGCGCATCTCGTCGGAGGCCGGGACCTGGTCGGGCTCGATGCCGTGCTGGGCGGCGAAGGCGGGGAGCTCGTCGGGGTCGACCGTGATCAGGGCCACGAGGTAGGGGCGGCGGTCGCCGATCACGACGGCCTGAGAGATCCAGCGGTTCTGCTTGAGGCCGTTCTCGAGGTTGGCGGGGGTGATGTTCTTGCCGCCGGCGGTGATGATGATGTCCTTCTTGCGGCCGACGATGTAGATGAAGCCGTCGTCGTCGATCTTGCCGAGGTCGCCGGTGTGCAGCCAACCATCGACTAGCGTGTCGGCCGTCGCGTCGGCGTTCTTGTAGTAGCCCTGGAAGATGTTCGCGCCGCGCAGCAGCAGCTCGCCGTCGTCGGCGACCTTCGCCTCGACGCCCGGCAGCGGCTGGCCGACCGATCCGAAGCGGAAGCTCCCCGGCGTGTTGGCGCTCGCGACCGTCGACGTCTCGGTCATCCCGTAACCCTCCATCACCGGCACGCCGCAGGCGTAGAAGAACTCGAGGATCTCCTGGGCGATCGGCGCGGCGCCGGTCACGCACTCGCGGATCTGGCCGCCGAACAGCGCCCGCACGTTGGCGTACAGCTTCTCGTCGGCGGCGTCGAACGCCTGCTGCAGCTCCGCCGGCACGTCCTGGCCCGTGCGCCGCAGCTCGCGCACCTTCAATCCGAGCGCGATCGCCTGCTTCAGCTGCTCGGGATCCTCGGCCGCGCTGGTCGCGAGCGTGTAGATCTTCTCGAACATCCGCGGGACGGACGGGAAGTAGGTCGGCTTGACCTCCATCAGGTTCGGGACGATCTTCTGGGCGTCCTTCTCCCAGTAGGCGATCGTGCCGCCGATGTCGAGTGCGACGAACTGGATCAGCACGGCGAAGGCGTGGGCGAGCGGGAGGAACAGGTAGACGGAGTCGCCGGCGGCGAGCACGCCCGCCTGCTCGGTCATCGACGTGACGTCGCGGTAGTTGCCGTGGGTCAGCAGGCAGCCCTTCGGCGGCCCGGTCGTGCCGGACGTGTAGATCGTGATCGCCAGGTCGTCCTTGGTGACGGCGGCGGTGTGCGCCGCGAGCTCGGCTGCGTCACGGGCGGCGCCGCGATCGCGGAGGTCGGCGAGCGGGATGGCGTCGCCGACGTCGCCGGAGGGGTCGAAGATCACGATGTGCTCGAGCCGCGGCAGCTGCTCCTGGATCGAGCGGACCTTGGCGAGCTGCTCGGCGTCCTCGACGAAGACCGCGCGCGACTCGGAGTGCTCGAGCACGTAATGGCACTCCGCGGCGGAGTTGGTCTGGTAGATCGAGACCGAGACGAGTCCGGCGGAGAGGATCGCGAAGTTGGCGTGGGTCCACTCCGGGCGGGTGTGGCTGAGAATCGAGACCTTGTCGCCGTGCTCGAGACCGAGGTCGATCAGGCCGCGCGCGGTCTCGCTCACGGCATCGCCGAGCTCCGCGTAGCTGGTCTCGACCCACTCGTCGCCGACCTTGTGCTTGAGCGCCGGATCGTCCGCATAGCGGGCGGCTGCCAGCGGCAGCAGGTCCGCCATCGTCTTCGAGCCCGTGCCGGCGCCGGCTGTCGCTCCCTCCATCGTTTCCTCCCCAGGAAAATTCGGTTGACAGGCGCAGTCTAGACCGGGTTGGGAACCTCGATGAACCGATGCTCGACGCCGAACCGCTCGGCGACGATCTCGCCGAGTCGCCGGATGCCGAAGGTCTCGGTCGCGTAGTGGCCGGCGGCGACGAAGTGGAGGCCGTTCTCGCTGGCGTCGGCCATCGAGTGCTCGGACGGCTCGCCGGTCAGGAGGCCGTCGAGACCGAGTGCGATCGCGTCGTCGAGGGAGGCGGCCGCGGCGCCGGAGATCACGCCGAGGCTGTGGACGAGCCCTGGACCGGCGCCCTGGATCAGCGGCTCGCGCCCGCCGAAGGCCGCGATGCAGCGCGCGCGCAGGTCGGCCAGCGGGATCCCCTCGGCGGAGCGGCCGACGAAGCCGATCGGACGACCGTCGTACGCGCCGATCCGCTCCGTCGGCTCGAGGCCGAGCGCCGCGCAGATCAGCGCGTTGTTGCCGATCTCGGGATGCGCGTCGAGCGGAAGGTGGTAGGCCGCAAGGGACATGTCGGCCGCGAACAGCGCCTGCAGGCGGCGCTTCGCCTGGTCGCTGATCGCCTGCGGGCGCGAGCCCCAGACGATCCCGTGGTGGCAGAGGACCAGCTGAGCGCCGGCCGCCGCCGCGCGTTCGAACAGCTCGAGGTGGGCGGAGACGCCGGTCACCACCAGCTCCACCTGCTCGGCGCCCGGGACCTGAAGGCCGTTGGGGCCGTAGTCGGGAAAGCCGGGCGAGTCGAGCAGCTCGTCGAGGAAGGAGACGATCTCGTCGCGGCTGGCCATCGGCGAGACGATAGCCGCACCGCTTCCCGGGTACGCTGAGGCGCATGGCGGACGTCTCGCAGCGCAGCGACGACGCGTTCCTCGAGTCGCTGATGGACACCGGCCTCTATTCGATGGGGGCCTTCTTCAGCGACGAGCATCCCGATCTCGTCGACGACGTCGTCGCCCAGAGCGAGGCGATCGAGCGTGCCGGCATCCGTGCCTACGCCGCCGAGCACGACCTGACGCAGGAGGCCTGCTTCGAGGCGCTGCTGACCGGTCTCGCCGTGCGCTACTACAACGCCGTCGCCGCCTAGCGCGGCTCGCGGCTCAGGCGGCCTCGTCGACCGCGCCGTGGAGCGTGTCGAGCGCTCGCCGCAGCAGTCGTGAGACATGCATCTGCGAGATGCCGACCCGCTCCGCGATCTCGGCCTGGGTGAGATCCTCGAAGAAGCGCAGCTGGACGATCGCGCGCTCGCGCTCCGGCAGCTCGCGAAAGGCCGGTCCGATCGACTGGCCGAGCTCGACCAGCTCGTAGTTCGGGTCGTCGGAGCCGAGCGCGTCACCGAGCGAGCGCGCCTCCGGATCGTCGCCGCGCTGTGGCGCGTCGAGGGCTGCCGGGGTGTACGAGGCGCCGGCGTCGAGCGCCTCGATCACGTCGTCGAGCGACATGCCGGTGAAGTTGGCGATGTCGCGAGCGCGCGGGGTGCGCCCGAGCGTCGTCGCGAGCCGTTCGGTGGCCTTGTTGACGGTCAGGAGGTTCTCCTGGACGCTGCGCGGGACGTGCACGCCCCAGCCCTTGTCACGGAAGTGGCGGCGCAGCTCGCCGAGGATCGTCGGCACGGCATAGCGGACCAGCGGGCCCGCGGCGGGGTCGTAGCGGTCGACCGCCTTGACGAGGCCGAGACAGGCGACCTGCTCGAGATCCTCCTGGCTCTCGCCGGCATGGCGGTAACGCGCCGCTAGCCGCTTTGCGAGCGGCAGCAGGTTGGATACCAACTCGTCCTTCGCGGATCGGTCGATCCCGCTCGGACGTGGCGGTGCTGAGACTGACATGGATGCTCCTCGCTTCGGGTGGGCCAGCGGCGCGATCCCCATAGGCCTGAGTCAGAGGCGTGGATCCGTGTCGTGGAAGTACATGTACCCGATCGCCATGCCCGCCGAAACGTGGCCGACTGGCGCTCGGCGCATGCGGATGCGACTGCGTTTTCGCTCGTCGGGAAGGGGTAGGGGCGGTGTGCTGGCCAGCGAGCGAACCGGGAAGGAAGTGGCAGATGGCAGGCGAGCTACAGGGCAAGAGGGTCGCGATCCTGGCGGCCGACGGTGTCGAGCAGGTCGAGCTGGAGCGGCCTCGGGAGGCGGTCGAGCAGGCCGGCGCCGAGACCGAGCTGCTGTCGCTGGAGAGTGGCGTGATCCAGGCCATGAACAGCGACATCGAGCCGGCCGACACGTTCGAGGTCGACCGCGAGGTGGCGTCGGCGGCGGTCGAGGACTACGACGCTTTGCTGCTGCCCGGCGGCGCCGTCAATCCGGACAAGCTGCGGATGGACGAGCAGGCCGTCGGCTTCCTGCAGGAGTTCTTCTCGACGGGGAAGCCGGTCGGCGTCATCTGCCACGGCCCGGCCTCCCTGATCGAGGCGGATCTCGTGCGCGGGCGGACGCTGACGTCGTGGCCGAGCATCCGCACCGACATCCGCAACGCTGGCGGCAACGTCGTCGACGAGGAGGTCGTGACCGATCAGGGGCTCGTCTCGAGTCGCAGTCCCGACGATCTGGACGCCTTCTGCGCGAAGATCGTCGAGGAGTTCGCCGAGGGCGAGCACGAGGTCCATCTGGCGGTCGTCACCGCCTGACGCGACCGGCGGGTCGGCGCGCCTACGCGGCGCGTTCGACCGCGTCGGACGACTCGTCGGCGGCGATCAGGTCGAGCACCGCCTCCTCGACGACACGCTGGACGGCGGGCCAGCCCTCGGCGTCGGCCGCGAGCTCGGGCAGCACGCCCCCGATAGTCAGGCCGCCGTCGAAACGGTCGAAGACGCGCGGATCGATGTAGGAGGCACGGCAGACCGCAGGCGTGTTGCCGAGGTGGTGGGCGACCTCTTCGACGGCGCGGCGGATCGCGCGCTTGCGCGCGGTGCGCGAGCCGGCGGCGACCGGCCCGGAGACGGCGAGCGCGATCGCCGCCAGCACCGTCGCGTTCCAGGTGCGGAAGTCCTTCGCCGAGAAGTCGTCGCCACTTGCCCGCTTGAGGTAGGCGTTGATGTCCGTGGAGCGGACGTCACGCCAGCGGCGGCCGTCCTTGTAGGCGAGCAGCTCGTCGCCGCCTCCGCGCCGGCGCAGCAGCAGGTCGACCGCCTCCGCCGCCTGTTCGTCGATCACCCGCTGACGCCGCGCCTGGCCGCCCTTCGCGGGATAGTCGAAGACGACGACGTCGTCGGCGACGGTCACATGCTGCTTGCGCATCGTCGCCAGCCCGTAGGTCTCGTTCTCCTCGGCGTAGTCCTCGGAGCCGATCCGAAACGAGCCGCGGTCGAGCAGGCGGACGGCGCACGCCAGCGCCCGCTCGCGCGGCATGGCGTCGAGCAGGAGGTCGCGTTCGACCTGCTCGCGTACCTCGGGGAGGTGCTCGGCAAAGCGGACCATCGAGTCGAACTTGTCCGCGTCGCGGCGGACGCGCCAATCGTCGTGGTAGCGGTACTGCTTGCGCCCGGCCGCGTCGGCCCCGGTCGCCTGGATGTGGCCGTTCGGCAGCGGGCAGATCCACACGTCCGTCCAGGCGGGCGGGATCGCGAGCGCCTTGATCCGCTCGAGCGTCTCGGCGTCGTCGATCCGCTCGCCGTCGTGGTCGAGGTAGACGAAGCCGCGACCGTGACGACGGCGACGGAATCCGCTGTTGCCGCAGTCGACTCGCCGCAGCCGGGCCATGCCGCGCTCGGTACCCGCGCGGCGGCACTCGAAACGCCCAGGCGGCCGCCCATGATCCGGGCCGCGCGGCCGCACGCGCGACCAGCTCTACAAGCGCGGCTCGAGCACGAACAGGCGGATGTCGCGCGTGACGTTCGACGCGTAGTCGTCGAAGCCGGAGTAGTGCTCGTTGAAGCGCCGCCAGAGATCGGCGCGCTCGTCGCCCTGCGCGATCCGGGCCTGGACTCCGCGCCGATCGCGGCCGATCTCGACCTCGGCGGTCGGGTTCGCCTCGAGGTTCAGCGCCCACGCCGGGGCCTTCAGGTTGCCGGCGTTCGATCCGATCACGACCAGCCGCTCGCCGTCGCGCATGTAGATGACCGGCGCGGTCCGCTGCTGGCCGGACTTGCGCCCGGTCGTGGTCAGCAGCAGGATCGGCGTGCCGTCGAGGCTGCCGAACACCCGGCCGCCGGTGAGCCGATAGATCGGGATGTTGAGCTTCCCGGCGGCCCGCAGCACGCCCGCCGGCGCCGCCATCGACAAGCGGGTGTAGAAGCGGTCGCTGGGCATGGGAAACATCGGGCTGCCGAGATTTGAACTCGGGACCTCTCCGACCCGAACGGAGCGCGCTACCAGACTGCGCCACAGCCCGTGGCCGAGCGAAGGCTATCGCGCGCCGCCCTCGGGGTCCTCTGCGAGCGCGCGGCGCAGCGTCTCGTCGAAGCCGGCGGGCTCGATGTCGAAGAGCGCCATGCCGGTGGGATCGGTGACGACGGTCTCGGTCGCCAGGCCCTCGATCAGCGGGCGGGCGACGCCGGCGTCGACTGGGGTGACGAGGCCGATCCAGAGCGAGGAGAGCCAAGGGGTGAGCAGCGGGACCGGGATCTTCGGTCGTGGGCGGCGGCCGAGCGAGACGGCCATCCGGTCGAGCATCTCCCCGTAGGCCAGCACGTCCGGACCCCCGATCTGGATCTCGCGCGCGGCCGACGCCGCCACGCTCGGCGCCGCGGCGAGGTATGCGACGGCGTCGTCGATCCCGATCGGCTGGGTCGGCGTCTTCAGCCAGGCGGGCGCGATCATCGCCGGCAGCCGCTCGACGAGGTAGCGCAGCGTGCGGTAGCCCTCGCTGCGCGCGCCGACGACCATCCCGGCGCGGAAGTAGGTCAGCGGTGGGCCGTCGCGGCGCAGCGTGATCGCCGTCTCGTGACGGCTGCGCAGGTGCTTGGAGCCCGGCTCGTCGCCGAGGCCGCCGAGGTAGATCACGCGCGCGACGCCCTCCGCGAGCGCCATCCGGGCGAAGTTGTGGGCGGCGTCGCGCTCCTGCCGGGCGAAGTCGCTGCTGCCGCCGCGTCCCATGCTGTGGACGAGGTAGTAGGCGACGTCGATGCCGTCGCCGGCGCCGTCGAGGCTGTCGGCGCGGGTGACGTCGCCCTCGTGCAGATCGATTCCGGCCTGCGCGAGCGACTGCGCGCGGCCGCGGTCGCGGACCAGGGCGCGGACCTCGATCCCGTCGTCGGCGAGCGCGTGGGCGAGCCGGCCGCCGACGAAGCCGGTGGCTCCGGTTACCAATGCGCGCATTGGGGGGACTTACCCAGGGTTGCCGATTCCATCGCCATACTGCGGCGCGTGAAGCGTGCCGTCGCCGTCGCGACCATCTGCTGCTCGCTGACGTTCGCGGTCAGCGCGTGCGCCTCGTCCGGCGACGGCTCCGGCAGCCAGACGGCCGGTCGAGAGGCAGCCAGCCCCGGCGGGTCGGCTCCGCAAGCGGGCGCGGCGGCAAAGGGCGTCCGCCTGCTGCGCGTCGGGAGCTTCGACGAGCCGACCTATCTCGCCGCTCCGCCCGGCGACCGCGCCCGGCGCTTCGTGACCGAGCGCGAGGGCCGGATCGTGCTGCTGCGCAAAGGTCGCCGCTCGACCTTCCTCGACATCTCGTCGCGCGTCGAGACCGGCGGCGAGAGCGGCCTGCTCTCGATGGCCTTCCATCCCGGTTACAGGAGCAACCGGCGCTACTTCGTCTACTACGTCGCCAACGACGGGGCGCTGACGATCTTCCAGTTCCGCGCCACCGCCGCCGGCAACGCGACGCGCAAGGGGTCGGGCCGGCTGGTGCTGCGGGTCCCGCATCCGCGCTTCAACCACAAGGGCGGTCAGCTGCAGTTCGGCCCGGACGGGATGCTCTACGCCGGCTTCGGCGACGGCGGTGGCGGCGGCGACCCGGACCGCAACGCCCAGGACCTCGGCGAGCTGCTCGGCAAGCTGGTCCGGATCGATCCGAAGCCGGGTGGCGGCTACCGGATCCCGCGCGGCAACCCCTTCGTCGGCCGCTCTGGCGCGCGCGGCGAGATCTTCGCCTACGGCCTGCGCAACCCGTACCGCTTCTCCTTCGACCGCGCGACCGGAGATCTGACGATCGGCGACGTCGGGCAGGACGAGGTCGAGGAGATCGACTTCCTGCCGGCGGTGTCCGCTGCCAGCGGTCCGCGTGGGGGGACCAATCTCGGCTGGTCGGTCTTCGAGGGCAACCGCCGCTTTGGCGCGGGTAGCGCGCCCGCCCACGTCGCCCCGGTCATCGAGCGGACCCATGACCAGGGCAGCTGCTCGATCACCGGCGGCTATGTGTTGCGCCCTCGGTCGTATGGCGCGCTGCGCGGCAGCTACGTCTATGGCGATCTCTGCGACTCCGGCCTGCGCGTCGCGCGGCTGTCGTCCGGCGGCGCGCGCGGAGATCGCGCGCTCGGTCCGAGCGTTCCCCAGCTCGTCTCGTTCGGCGAGGACGCCCGCGGCCGCGTCTACGCGGTCTCGCTCGAGGGCGGCGTCCTCCGCCTCGCGCCGCGTGGGTAGCCGACGCCGGTAGCCTCCCTCGGCCCCCGCAGCCACCCAGGAGGATCGTTTCAGTGACCGGAGTCGTGATCTCGTCCGCCGCGCGCACCGCCGTCGGCTCGTATGGAAAGAGCCTCGCCGGCGTGCCGCCCACCGACCTCGGCGCGGCCGCGGTGACCAGCGCGCTCGAGCGCGCCCAGACGGCGCCCGACCAGGTCGATCAGGTCGTCTTCGGCAACGTCATCCACACGGCGCCGGAGGACATGTACACGGCGCGCGTCGTGGGCATGAAGGCGGGGATCCCGAAGGAGTCGCCCGCCTTCACCGTCAACCGTCTCTGCGGGACCGGCGTGCAGGCGATCGTCTCCGCCGCCCAGGCGATCCAGACCGGCGACGCCGCATGCGTCGTCGCCGGCGGCGCCGAGAACATGAGCCGCGGCCCGTACTGGATGCCGGCCGCCCGCTTCGGCGCGCGGATGGGCGAGACGAAGATGGTCGATCCGGTCGTCGGCGGCCTGACCGATCCGTTCGACAACGTCCACATGGGCACGACCGCGGAGAACCTCGCGGAGTCGCACTCGATCTCGCGCGAGACCCAGGACGAGTTCGCGCTCGAGTCGCATCGCCGTGCCGAGGCCGCGATCGCCGCCGGCAAGTTCGAGGACGAGATCGTCCCGGTCGAGATCAAGGTCAAGCGCGAGAAGGTCCCGTTCAAGCAGGACGAGCACGTCCGTCCGGGCGCCTCGATCGACGGCTTCGCGAAGCTCAAGCCGGTCTTCAAGGCCGACGGGACGGTCACCGCGGGCAACGCGTCGGGGATGAACGACGCCGGCGCCGCGGTCGTCCTGATGTCCGAGGAGAAGGCGGCCGAGCTGGGCGCCCCGGTGCGCGCCAAGATCCTCTCCTACGCCTACTGCGGCGTCGACCCGAAGATCATGGGCATCGGTCCGGTTCCCGCCGTCAAGAAGGCGATGGACCGCGCCGGCCGCTCGCTCGACGAGGTCGGCACGATCGAGCTCAACGAGGCGTTCGCCGCCCAGGCGCTCGCGGTCATGCAGGACCTCGAGCTCGACCCGGCCAAGGTCAACCCGAACGGCGGCGCGATCGCCCTCGGCCACCCGATCTCCGCCACCGGCGCCGTGATCACCGCCAAGATCCTCGCCGAGATGGAGCGCGAGGACCACGAGCTCGGTCTCGTCACGCTCTGCATCGGCGGCGGCCAGGGGATCGCGCTGCTGCTCGGTCGCGAGTAGCTACAGGCCGATCCACACGGTCTTGTCCTCGAGGTAGGACTCGAGGCCGGCGAGGCCGTGCTCGCGGCCGATGCCGGAGGCCTTGACGCCGCCGAAGGGGGCGGCGGCGTCGCTCGGGCCCCAGATGTTGACGTAGACGTTGCCGGCCTTCAGCAACGCAGCGAGCTTGTGGGCGTTACCGACGTCGCGTGTCCAGATGCCGGCGGCGAGGCCGTACTCGCTGTCGTTGGCGCGCGCGGCGACCTCCTCGATGTCCTCGTAGGGGAGGGCGACGAGCACCGGCCCGAAGATCTCCTCACGGGCGATCGCGAGGTCGTCCGAGGTGGCGGTGAAGAGGGTCGGCTCGACGAACCAGCCGTCGCCGGCGCCCTCGGGCGTGCCGCCGCCGGCGACCAGCTCGGCGCCGTCGCGGCGGCCCTGGTCGATGTAGCCGCGCACGCGCTCCGCCTGCTCGGCGGAGATCACCGGGCCGAGCTGGGTGCCCTCGGCGAGGCCGGCGCCGACACGCGCCTTGGCGGCTGACGCGGCGAGCTTGGTGACCACCTCGTCGAACTGGTCCTTCTGGACGAACAGCCGCGAGCCGGCGTTGCAGGCCTGGCCGGTGTTGTAGTAGATGCCCTGGTAGCTGCCCTTGACGGCGGCGTCGAGGTCGGCGTCGGGCAGGATGATGTTGGCCGACTTGCCGCCGAGCTCGAGTGTGACGCGCTTCAGCGCGCGGCCGGCCTTGGCGCCGATCGCGCGGCCGACGGCCGTCGAGCCGGTGAAGGCGAGCTTGTCGACGCCGGGGTGGTCGACGAGCGCCGCGCCCGTCGCGCCGTCGCCGGTCACGACGTTCAGCACACCCTCCGGGAAGCCGGCCTCGAGCGCCAGCTCGCCGAGCCGCAGCGCGGTCAGCGGCGTCTGCTCGGCCGGCTTGAGCACCATCGTGCAGCCGGCTGCGAGGGCGGGGCCGATCTTCCAGGCGGCCATCAGCAGCGGGAAGTTCCACGGGATGATCTGGCCGCAGACGCCGACCGGCTCGCGGCGCGTGTAGACGTGGACGCCGGGCTGCGAGACGGGGATCGTCTGGCCGGCGATCTTCGTCGGCCAGCCGGCGTAGTAGCGCAGGTGCTCGACGGTCTTGCCGACGTCGACGATCTTCGCCAGCGCGAGCGGCTTGCCAGTGTCGAGCGACTCGAGCTGCGCGAGTTCGTCGGCGTTGGCCTCGACGAGGTCGGCGAGCCGGTAGAGCAGCGCGCTGCGTTTGGCGGGGGTCAGCGAGCCCCACTTGCCTTCGAGCGCGGCGCGGGCGGCCGCGACCGCGCGGTCGACGTCCTCGGGACCGGCCTGCGCGACGTCGGCGATCGGGTGACCGGTCGAGGGGTCGAAGGTCGCGAAGGTTGCGCCAGCGGCGGCGTCGATGCGCTCTCCGCCGATCAGCAGGCGGTGGGGGCCGGCCGCGAACTCGCGCGCGGCGGACGACAGCTCGTCGGGCAGGGCCGGGGCGGTCATGGCGTCAGCACGATCTTCAGCGCCTCGCGGCGGTCGTAGGCGGCGTAGGCCTCGGGCGCCTCGTCGAGCGGCATGTGGCGGCTGACGAGCGGCGTCGGGTCGAGCACGCCGGCGTCCATCAGCTCCAGGACGCGGTCGACGTGGGCGATCACGTTGGCATGGCCGCTGTGGATCTCCAGCGCCTTGACCCAGAGCAGGCCCATGTGGACCTCGAACCGCTCGGCGTAGACGCCGGTCGCCGCGATGCGACCCGCCTTGCGCGCCAGTCGCACGGCCATGTCGAAGGCGTCGGCGTGGCCGACCGCGTCGACGACCAGATCGGCGCCGCGGCCCTCGGTCGCCGCCTTGACGGCTGCGCGCGGGTTCTCATCGGTCAGGTGGACCGGCTCGGCGCCGAAGCTGCGCGCCATCTCGAGTCGCTCGGCGACCGAGTCGATCGCGATCACGCGCGCCGCGCCACGCGCCCGCGCGACCTGGACGGCGCACAGCCCGACCGGGCCGAGGCCAAGCACGACGGCGGTGTCGCCGGCATCGAGGCCGGCGGACTCGATCGCGTGGAAGCCAGTGCCCATCACGTCGCCGGCGAACAGGGCGACGTCGCTCGACATCCCCTCCGGCACCCTCCGCAGCGTCAGGTCGGCGTTCGGAACCAGCACCTGGTCGGCTTGGGCGCCCTGCAGCGAGCCGAGCACCTTGCCGTGGCCGAAGACACGGCCGGAGTCGCACTTGTGGAAGTCGCCGCGGCGGCAGAAGAAGCAGCGGCCGCAGGCCGAGCAGTAGCAGCCGAGCACGCGGTCGCCGACGGCCAGCTCGGTGACCCCGTCGCCGGCGGCGATCAGCTCGCCGACGAACTCGTGGCCGATCGTGAAGCCCGGCTCGACGCCGACACGTCCGTGGTAGATGTGCAGGTCGGAGCCGCAGACCCCGCTCGCCTCGACGCGGACGATCGCCTCGTCCGGCGAGCCGATCTCCGGCTCGGACTTCTCGTCGACCCGGACCTCACCGGGCGCTTGGAAGGTGACGGCGCGCATCGAGCGCCAACGCTACCGCCCGCCGGCGCTCCGGCGCTTAGGGATAACCCACACCCGCTGACACGCCGGGCCAGTGTCGTCAGCGAGCGGCGGTTGGCGCCAGCGGCAGCCCGTAAGTGCGGGCACGCCAGGTGACGGGCGCCGGCTCGTAGCTGAGCAGCGCCCGCCAGGCCGCCGCCGTCACCACGCTGTTCACGCCGAGCCCGCGGGCACGCTTGAACGCCGCCACCGCCCGCCGCGTTGTCAGATCCATCCGCCCGGTGACGCGCAGTTTCGCGCCGGCCGCCAGCAGCAGCTGTTGGACCTGCACGACGATGTCGCCGCGCCAGAGCCGGGTCACCAGCGGGTAGCCGGGATCGCGCGGCTTGGCGAGCAGCCGCGGCAGCGGCGCGCCGATCGCGGTGAAGTCGCGCGCGATCCCCTCCTGCCACGACCACCAGCTGACGCCGGTCGCGCCGTAGGCGGCGGCGAGCGCGCGGAAGCGGCGGATCTCGGTCGGGCGCGGGTGCATCCAGACCTGGCCGAGCGGATAGATCGGCCGCTTGTAGATCCGGTTGTGCATGTAGGTGATCTGGAAGATCGAGTCGACCGACGTGCCGATCGCCCGCCAGTACATCTGCGGGACGTTGAAGTCGGCGCCGCGGGGACCGAGGAAGACCGAGTAGGGCAGCGTCGAGTGGTAGTGGACGTAGGGGAAGCTGGTCAGCCCGATCGGGTAGTCGGGACCGACCAGCCGGCGCAGCTCGCGCATGTACAGCTCGGCCTCGCGGTAGCGGCCCTTGTAGTCGCTCTCGGCGTCGATCACCAGGCAGTCGGCGCCCGTCCTGGCGATCCGCGCGCTCAGCCGCGCCTCGGCGATCGGATGGCGGCCGTAGACGAAGTGGTAGCCGCAGGCCCTGATCCCCGAGGCGTGCAGCGTGCGCACGAACGACGGGTTGAGCTGGGTCCACTGCGTGCGCTCGTTGCCAGCCTTGAGGATCACCAGCTCGAGCCCGCTGCGCTTGGCGCGCGCGGCGATCCGGGTCGCGCTGCCGCCCTCGCTGCGCGTCATCAACCAGATCCACATCGCGTCGCCGTCGAAGGCGGGAACGGAAGCGGGAAGCGTGCCGGACGGCGGAACGACAGGGGCCTGGGCGCCGGCGGAGGCCGGAACGACGGACAGCAGGCCGACCGCGAGGGTCAGGGCCGCGAGAGCCAGGGCGCGGCGAGGCACCGGGCGAGTCTGGCAGTCAGGCGCCCAGCGGGCGAGTTTGCAAGCGTTCTTGCAGCCGGTCCATCAGCCGGTGGGCGGCATGGTTGTCGCCGAGCATCTCGGCGCTGAAGCGGCGCACGTCGTGGAGCACCGCGATCGACGCCAGCCGCTCGGCGAGCAGCGTGCCGAGCCCCTGCCCCTGCAGCCCGTCGGCGACGACGATCGCCGTCTCGGCGGTGTCGGGGTCGTCATCGAGGCGCACATAGCGCGCGACCGCGACGACCATCCCCGGCCACCGCTCCGACTCCGCCACCAGCGCGACGTGGTCGTGGCCGTCGACCTCGGTCAGGTAGCGCAGCTCCGCCTTGGTGAAGCGCGCCTTCGGCACCAGGAAGCGCCGTTGGACGGTCTCGTCGGACAGGCGGTGGAGGCCGTCCTGCAGCTCCTGCTTGTCGCTGGCCTCGATCGGCCTGATCGTGACCTGCGTCCCGTCGGACAGGACGTGGCGTGTGACCATAGTTACAAGTGTGACGCCAGTGACGGCCGGCGTCCGTGCCGGCCGTCACAGAGTGTCGAGTGGATCAGTTGATGAGGCCGCTCTCCTGCAGGTACTCGGTCGCGACCTCTTTCGGGGTCTTCTTGTCGAGGTCGACGCGGGCATTCAGCTCTGACATGACTGCGCCGGTGAGGCCCTTCTCGACCTGGGCGACGACCTTCGGCATGTCGGGCCCGGCTGCCTCGACGGTCTGGTCGCGCACGACGAGCGTCGAGTTGTAGGGCGGGAACATGCCCTTGTCGTCCTCGAGCAGCACGAGATCGTCGCGCTCGTTCTGTGGATCGGTCGTGAAGACGATCGACAGGTCGGCCTGGCCCTTCTCGAGCACCTCGTGGCGCAGGGCGATGTCGACCGGCACGAACTTCTCGAACTGCAGGTCGTAGGTCTCCTGCAGTCCGAGCAGGCAGTCCTGGCGCTGGCGGCACTCGGGAGAGCCGTAGAGCGTCAGGTCCTCGGACTTGCCCTGCAGGTCGGAGATCTTCTCGACGCCAAGCTCCTCTGCCTTGTCGGCGGTCAGCGCGACCTCGTTCGAGCTGGTGAACGGCGTCGGCGGCAGTGCCGTCAAGCCCTCCTTGGCGAAGCCCTTCCTGGCCTCCTCGAAGGCCGCCTGCGGATCGGTCGGGATGTCCTCCGACGCGACGCCGAAGAACGAGCCGAGCGCCGTGCCGGTGTACTCCGGGTAGGCGTCGATCGTCCCGCTCTTGACCGCCTTCAGCGCCGTCTTCTCGTCACCGAGGTTGAGCTCGGTCGAGATGTCGTAGCCGGCCGCCGCGAGCCCTTGGGCGAAGATCTCGCCGAGGATCTTCTGCTCGGTGAAGTTCTTCGAGCCGACGACGATCTTCACGTCCCCGTTGGCGGCGTTCGACTTGATCGCCTGTGTCGTGTCCTCGACGGTCGTGACGCTGTCGCCGCTCTCGTTGTCGTCGTCGCCGCAGGCGGCGAGCGTCAGCGAGAACAGGAGCAGGATGGTGGTCAAGCCGGTGAGCCAGAGCTTGCGATTCATGTGGATGCTGCCCTCCCGATTCTGGTTGGCAATCGTCTGCGCCGCGACGGGTTCGCCTCGAGCTTGATCCCCCTGGGCGTCGCGGCGCGTTGCGCTGCTGAGAGGAGGAGCTCCGTGAGCACTGCCAGCGAGGCTACGACGATCGCCGCCGCGAGGCGGCCCGTGTCGCCGTAGCCGGACACGTTGATGATCGGGTCGCCGAGCGTCGAGACCCCGGCCAGCGGCGCGATCGTCGCGGTCGCGATCACGTTGACCGCCGACGTCTTGATCCCGCCGAAGATCAGCGGCAGCGCGAGCGGCAGCTCGACCTTGCGCACGATCTCGGTCTCGGTCATCCCCATCCCGCGCGACGCGTCGACCGACTCAGGGTTGACCTGGGTCACCCCGACGTAGGAGTTGGTCAGGATCGGCGGGATCGCGAGCAGCACGAGCGCCAGCGTCAGGTTGGCGAACCCGACGCCGAGGTAGGCGACGAAGAAGGCGATCAGCGCCAGGCTCGGCACCGCGCGGCCGACGTTCGACGCGCTGATCGCGACGAAGCTGAAGCGGCGGATGTGGCCGAGCCAGAGGCCGGCCGGGATCGAGATCAGGCAGGCGATCGCCATCGCCACCCCGGACAGCTTGACGTGCTCCCAGGTCAGCTCGAGGAACTGCGAGCCGCCGATCTCGGCGCCCTCGCGCGACGTCTCACCCTGGAAGATGAACTGGATCGCGTCGCCGAACTGGCCGAGAAAGGCGAGCGTCGTCATGCCGTCCTCGCCCGCATCCAGGGGGTGATTGCCCACTGGGCGAGCAGGATCAAACCGTCGAGCAGCGCCGCCAGCACGACCGCCAATCCGCCCGCCACGACGACGTTCGACTTGAAGTTGATGTCGGCGAAGATCTGCTCGCCGAGCCCGCCCGCCCCGGCGAAGAAGGCGAGCGTCGCGAGGCCGACGGTCGTCGTGGTCGCGATCCGCAGCCCGGCCATGATCTCCGGTAGCGCGAGCGGCAGCTCGACCCGCCAGAGCAGCTGGCGCTCGGTCAGGCCCATGCCGCGGCCGGCGTCCTTGGTCTCGCTCGGCACGTTGTCGAGCCCGGTCGTGACGTTGCGGAAGATGATCAGCAGCGAGTAGGCGACCAGCGCGACGATCGCCGTCAGGTTGCCGCGCCCGGTCAGCGGCAGCAGCAGGAAGAAGACGGCGATGCTCGGCAGCGTGTACATGATCCCCGTGACCTGGGTGATCGGCGCGATCAGCCAGCGGCGGCGGTGGGCGATCAGCGCGAGCGCGAAGGCGATCGCGAACCCGACCGCTACCGAGGCCAGCGTCAGGAAGACGTGCTGGACGAACGGGTCGACGTAGCGGTCGAGGTTGTCGGCGATCCAGCTCGGGCAGAAGCCGTTGTCGGCGATGCAGCTCGCCTCGCCGCTGGAGCGATCCTGGAGCTGGACCTGGGCGAGTGGCGCGAGCATCCGGTCAGCTCTCGCCGATCAGTGCGTCGGCGCCGCTCGGCACGTCCTCGGGATCGGCCTTCAGCGCATGGCCGATCACCTCGATCGACAGCACGCCGGCGACCTCGCCGCGCGCATTGACGACCGGCCCGTACTGCGCCTCGTTCTGCAACAGGTCCGAGAGGGCGTCGCGCAGCACGTCGTCGAGCTCGACGATCGGCTCCGGCCCCGAGCGCAGGACCTCGTCGACGCGCTCGCCCTGCAGCGCGCGCTCGCTGAGCCAGCCGAGCGGCTTGCCGTCGGCGTCGATCAGCAGCGGGTAGGGGAGGTCGGAGTCGGCGACCTTGGCGCGCGCCTCGGCGACCGGCTCGCCGACGCGCACCAGCCCCGGCCGCCAGAGGTCGATGTCGCGCACGCGCTGCAACGCCAGCCGCTTCAGCGCCCGATCGGCGCCGACGAAGTCCTCGACGAACGGGTCGGCCGGGTACATCAGCAGCTCGGCTGGCGACGCGTACTGGGCCAGCTTGCCGCCCTTCTTCAGCACCGCGATCCGGTCGCCCATCTTGATCGCCTCGTCGATGTCGTGGGTGACGAAGACGATCGTCTTGCGGATGTCGTGCTGGAGGCGCAGGAACTCGTTCTGCAGCTTCTCGCGGTTGATCGGATCGATCGCGCCGAACGGCTCGTCCATCAGCATCAGCGGCGGGTCGACGGCGAGCGCCCGCGCGACGCCGATCCGCTGCCGCTGGCCGCCCGACAGCTGGGCCGGATAGCGGTCGCGGGTCTCGGCGGGGTCGAGCTGGACCAGCGCAAGCAGCTCGTCGACGCGCTCGCCGATCCGGTCCTTCGGCCAGCCGAGCAGCTTCGGCACCGTCGCGATGTTCTGGGCGATCGTCAGGTGCGGGAACAGCCCGATCTGCTGGATCGCGTAGCCGATCTCGCGGCGCAGCTCAGCGGGCTTGCGCTGCTGGACGCTCGAGCCGTCGAGCAGGATGTCGCCATCGGTGATGTCGATCATCCGGTTGACCATCCGCATCGCGGTCGTCTTGCCGCAGCCGGACGGGCCGACCAGCACGCAGATGTCGCCTGCCGGGACCTCGAGCGACAGCCGATCCACGGCCGGCTCGTCCTGCCCCGCGTAGCGCTTGGTCACATCCTGGAAGGCGAGGGTCGCGGCTTCCATCGTCCGCGTCCTACCCTAGCCGCGCTTTCTACAACTGCCCGTCGGCCAGCTTCCCGGACCCGCGCGACGCGCTGATGTCGGCGCCGGCGAGCCGGTCGAGCTCACGCGCCAGATCGGCGCGCAGGTCGCGCACCTCGATCTCGCTGACGTCGGCGCGCGGCGGAACCAGCGCCTCGAGCTTCTCGCGCCGCTCGGCCGGCATTCGCGCCCAGCGCTCCTGGACCGAGCGGGCGACCTGGGATCCGAGCGTCGTCGCGCCACGTTCCAGAGCGCGCATAGCGCGTGCGGCGGCGTCCTGCCCGCCGCTCTTCCCACCTGAAGGCATCGCGGGAATGGTCACGTGCGGGGTGGACGGATAGGTTTTCCCGGCCAACTAAGAGGAGGACGCCGCCAGATGAAGGTGATCGGAGCCGGTTTCGGCCGCACCGGGACGATGTCGCTCAAGGGAGCGCTCGAGCAGCTGGGCTTCGGCCCGTCGTTTCACATGATCGACGTCGCGCGCTTCCCGGAGCTGCTGCCGCAGTGGCAGGCCGCCGCCGACGGTCAGCCCGCCGACTGGGCAAAGGTCTTCGAGGGCTGGGAGTCGACCGTCGACTGGCCCGCCTGCACCTTCTGGGAGCAGATCTGGGAGACCTTCCCGGACGCCAAGGTGCTGCTCAGCGTCCGCGAGCCCGAGTCCTGGTACGAGAGCTGCCGCAAGAGCATCCACGCCTCCGCGCAGGCGGCGGCCAAGGGCGAGCTCGAGGGCGGCAGCGTCACGGTCTCACCCGAGGCGATGAAGATGATCAACGGCATCATCTGGAACGGCACCTTCGACGGCCGTTTCGACGACAAGGAGTTCGCCCTCGACGTCTACAACCGCCACAACGAGGACGTCAAGAGCAAGGTCCCCGCGGACAAGCTGCTCGTCTACGAGATCAAGCAGGGCTGGGAGCCACTCTGCGAGTTCCTCGAGGTCCCCGTGCCGGACACCGACATGCCGCACCTCAACGACGCGGCGTCGTTCCGCTCGATGGTCGGGCTACCTGCGCTGAGCTAGCCGCTCCCGCGGGGCGCGGCTACGGCTGCGCCCCGACCGGCTCGCGCATGAAGCTCGCGATCAGCTCGGCGAGCTGGGCCGGGTTGTCCTCCATCGAGAACGTGTAGGCGTCCTCGACGAGCTCGACGCGGGCGTTGGGCAGGTCGGCGGCCAGCTTGTGGGCATCGGCGATCGGAAAGACGCGGTCGTCCTTGGCCCAGGCGATCAGCGCCGGCTTGTCGAACTGCGGCAGGCGATCGGCGGCGGCGTTGGTCTGCGCGGTGTCGGCGCCCTTGATGAAGGCGCGGGCATCGGCGCGTATAGCCCTGTTGTGGATCGACGGGAAGACGTAGGAGTCCTCCGCCGCACGATCGATCGGGCGCTTGGTCAGCCAGCCGAAGGCGATCGGGCTGCGGCGCTGGGAGCGCAGCCGCATCGGCTGGAGCAGCGCCCACAGCAGGCCCGGGACGGCCGCCGCGGGCTTGAAGTAGGAGAAGAGCTTCGGCGGGAAGTTGTCGCGGTAGTCGCAGGAGGTCAGCACCAGCTTCCCGATCCGCTCGGGACGAGTGGTGACGACGACCTGTGACAGCGCGCCGCCGCTGTCGTTGCCGACGAGCGTGACGTCCTCGAGGCCGAGCGCCTCGATCGCGTCGGCTATCGAGGCCGCGACGTCCGGCACGGCATTCGGCGTACCTGGCGCCAACGGCAGCGTGTGCGACCCGAGCGGGAGGTCGAGCACGACGCAGCGGAAGTCCGGCGCCAGCCGCTCGACGAGCTTGCGCCAGAGGTTGGCGTTGACCAGCAGGCCGTGGACGAAGACGATCGGCGGGCCGGCGCCGACGTCGTGGTACCTGAGGCGACGACCGCTCGGCAGATCGAGCAGCTTCCCCTCGCCGAGGATGGGGGCGCGCCAGGCTGCACGCTCTGTGAGATGGCTCATTCCATCAACATACAGACTGTTTGTATGTGTTGCGACGCGGTAGGGTCAGGCGACCTTGGAGGCCAGGACCACAAAGGCGGAGCAGGGCGAGGCGACACGCGCCACGATCATGCGCGCCGCCCGGGAGCTGTTCACCGAGCACGGCTACGGCGGCGTCGGAACCGAGGAGATCGTCCGCCGCGCCAAGCTCACGCGCGGGGCGCTCTACCACCACTTCACCGACAAGAAGGACCTCTTCCGCGCCGTTCACGAGCAGATCGAGGGCGAGGTGATGGAGTCGATCGGCGCGCAGATGGCCGCCGGCGACGCCGACCCCTTCGCGCTGCTGGTCGTCGGGACGCGCGCCTACCTCGACGTCTGCACCGATCCGGCGATCACGCGCGTCACGCTCGTCGACGCGCCGTCGGTGCTCGGCTGGGAGGAGTGGCGCGAGATCGACATGCGCCACGGCCTCGGGATCGTGATCGCGGGTCTTCAGGGCGGTATGGACGCTGGCGTCCTGCGGCCTCAGCCGGTCCGCCCGCTGGCTCACCTGCTGCTCGGGGCGATGGGCGAGGCCGGGATGGTGATTGCCAACGCTCCAGATCCCGAGGCCGCCCGTGCCGAGGTCGAGCCGGCCCTGCTCGGCCTGCTCGACGGATTGCGCGTAGCCGGCTAGACGGTCAAGACCACTTTGCCTAGCTTGCCGCCGGCGGTGAAGCGCTCATAAGCGGCCTCGGCCTCGGCGAGCGGGAAGGTCGCGGCGACCGGGACGGTCAGGGCGCCTGACTCGAACAGCGGAAGCACCTCGGCCTCGACGCGCCGCATCGCGAGCGCCTTCTGCTCGAGTGGGCGGGCGCGCAGGGTCGATCCGCCGATCGTCGCGCGCTTGCCCATCACCGCGAGCAGATTGACCTCGGCCTTGTAGCCGGCGCCGACCCCGATCACGACGATCCGGCCGCCGGTCTCCAGCGCCTTCAGGTTGCCAGCCATGTTCGGCGCGCCGATCAGCTCGAGGACGACGTCGAACGGACCGTGCTCCTCGAAGTCCTCGGGGGCGATCGGCGTCGCTCCGAGCTTCGCGACCTCCGGCCGTAGCGCCTCGTTGCGCACCGTCGCGGTCACGCGCGCGCCGGCGGCACGGCCGAGCTGGACCGCAGCCGTTCCCACGCCCCCGGCGCCGCCGTGCACGAGCAGACGCTCGCCCGGGCGCAGTTCCGCCTGTCCGAAGATCGCGTCGTGGGCGGTGACGAAGACCTCGGCGAGCCCGCCGGCCTGCGGCCAATCGACCGCGTCGGGGACCGGCATCGCCGCGCGCTCGTGCAGTACGGCCAGCTCCGCCTGACCGCCACCGCCGACGACCGCCATCACGCGGTCGCCGATCGCGAAGCGCTCGGCGCCGGGCCCACACTCGACGATCTCGCCGGCCAGCTCGAGGCCGGGGATGTCCGCCGGGGCGCCCGGCGGGGCCGGGTAGGCGCCCTTGCGCTGCAGGATGTCGGCGCCGTTGATCCCGGCCGCGCGTATCGCCACCAAGGCCTCGCCGGGTCCGGGCTTGGGATCTGGCCGCTCGGCCACCGAGAGGGCGCCGTCGGCGATCGTGACTGCTCGCATGGGCGGGGAGACTACCCCCGCGGGAAATGGGACCGAATCAGCCCAAATCCGCAACTCGGCTTGGACGCTCGGTATAACTCAGGCGATGTCAAGGGCGAGCATGAGGCGCGGCGCATCCCACCGGCGCCGCCAGGAGCACCCACTGGGCAACGAGTCCAGAGGCGGCTCGCCGCGGTTCGCGGCGCGCATCGACCAGCTCGCCACGGCCAACCCCACCGCCTCGTATACCCAGGACGAGATGCTCGAACTGCTTGGGCTGCGCGGCAACGAGTTCGCCGAGCACATTTTCAACGTCTGCGGCGTCCAGAACCGCCAGTTCGCGATCACTCCGGAGCTGCTCGCGAGCAAGCTCCAGTCGCGCGTCGAGTACTCGGAGCAGCACCTGCTGACAATGGCGCTCGACGCGATCGGCAAGCTCGACTGCGATCCGAGCGACATCGCGACGGTGATCACCGCGAACTACTACTCGCTCGGCGGCCCGACGCTGGCCCACAAGATCGTCAACGAGCTCGGCCTTGACCCGTCGACCGACAAGTACCACGTGCTCGGCGTCGGCTGCGCGAGCGCCGTGCCGCTGTTCAAGCTGGCGTCGCAGGCGCTGCTCGAGAAGCCGGAGTCGCGGGCGCTGGTCGTCGGAGCCGAGAG
>DASTKX010000046.1:0-2329 GCA_035715585.1 Thermoleophilaceae bacterium | reverse complement strand
AACTTCCTCGACGCCGGCGGCGGCTCGAAGGCCGACGCGATCACCAGCGCGGTCGAGGTGATCCTCTCCGACCCCAAGGTCAAGGCCGTCCTGTTCAACATCTTCGGCGGCATCACGCGCTGCGACGAGGTCGCCAAGGGCCTGATCGAGGCGTTCGCGCAGATCGAGCCGACCGTGCCGTTCGTGGTCCGCCTCAACGGCACCAACGAGCAGGAGGGCCAGAAGCTGCTCGCCGAGGCCAACCTGCCGAACGTCCACACCGAGACGACGATGGACGGCGCCGCCGCCAAGGTCGTCGAGGTCGCCAAGGCGGGGGTCGCGGGCTGATGGCCGTTCTGGTCGACAAGGACACGCGCCTCTGCGTCTCCGGCATCACCGGCAGCGAGGGCACGTTCCACTCGCTGAACAACCGCGCGTACGGCACCCAGGTCGTCTCCGGCGTCACGCCCGGCAAGGGCGGCCAGGACGTCGAGGGCATCCCGGTCTTCAACACCTTCCACGACGCGGTCGCCGAGAGCGGCGCGAACACCGCGATGATCTTCGTCCCGCCGCGCTTCGCCGCCGACTCGATCCTCGAGGCCGAGGACGCCGGCATCGAGCTGATCGTGGCGATCACCGAGGGCATCCCCGCCCACGACGAGCTGCGCGTCTACAACCACCTGGCGCGCAACCCGAACGTGCGTCTGGTCGGGCCGAACTGCCCGGGCATCCTGTCGCCGGGCAAGGCGAGCGTCGGCATCATCCCCGCCTCCTTCTTCAAGGAGGGCAACGTCGGCGTGGTGTCGCGCTCCGGCACGCTGACCTACCAGATCGGCTACGAGCTGGCCCAGAGCGGGTTCGGCAACAGCTCGATCGTCGGCATCGGCGGCGACCCCGTCCCTGGCTCCAGCTTCGTCGACGTCGTCGAGCTGTTCGAGGCCGACGACGAGACCGAGCTGATCGTGCTCTCCGGCGAGATCGGCGGCGACGCCGAGGAGCAGGCCGCCGATTACATCGCCGCGAACGTCTCGAAGCCGGTCGTCGCCTACATCGCCGGCTTCACCGCCCCGCCCGGCAAGACGATGGGCCACGCCGGAGCGATCGTCTCCGGCTCGAAGGGCACCGCCGCCGCCAAGGCCGAGGCGCTCGAGGCCAAGGGCGTCCGCGTCGGCCGCACCCCGACGGAGGTCGCCCAGATCGCCGTCGAGACGCTGCGCGGCTAGCCAGACCGGCCAGCGACGTACCATTGGCGCGTGAGCGCTGACCTCGACGGCCTGCCGGGCGCCGACCTCGTGGTCGCCGGGATGGCCGACCTGCAAGCTGGGAGGGACACGCCGGACGCCGCTCTCGTCCGGATGGCCGCGCCGCGCCTGCGTGAGATCGGCATCGCGGTGCCCCAGTCGGCGTCCGATCAGCCTGGATCGCACCGGCTCTATGAGCTTCTCTCCGACAGCGACCCCGCGGGCGCCTACAGCCGCTACAACGCGCTCTTGGGCCGTATGGCGAGCTTCGCGAGCGCCGCCGAGCAGCGTGCGGCCCAACGCTGATCCCGAGCGGATCCGCGAGCTCGTCCGCGAGCTGGCCCGGACCGCCGACGAGGACACGACGATCTACCTAACCGGAGGCGCGACGGCGGTACTCCATGGCTGGCGCGACTCAACCGTGGACATCGACCTGCGCCTCGAGCCGGACTCCGACACGCTGCTGCGTCGCATCGCAACCGTCAAGGACGAGCTCCACGTCAACGTCGAGCTGGCGTCGCCGCCCGACTTCATCCCCGAGCTTCCGGGCTGGCGGGAGCGCTCGCCGTTCGCCTTCGGCGAAGGTCGGATCACGGTCCGGCATTTCGACCCTTACTCGCAGGCCCTTTCGAAGATCTCACGCGACTTCGAGCTCGATCGAGCGGACGTCAAAGCGATGATCGATCAGGGATTGGTCGATCCCAAACGCCTGGAAGAGCTGTTCGAGCAGATCGAACCTGACCTCTTCAGATATCCGTCGCTCGATGCCGCCGACTTCCGCTCGAAGCTCGAGCGGACGCTCGGCCGCTGAGAATCGGCTGCGGCGGGCATCTCGATATCGTGGCGAGCCCGATGAGCCCGACCGATTCCATCTCTCTCGCCAGGGGCGCGCCGTCGCTCGACATCGTTGCCGTCGACGAGCTGCGCGCGGCGGCTGACCGGGCGTTCCAGAACGATCCGGCGGGGACGTTCGCCTATGGGACGTCGGCCGGCTACGTGCCGCTGGTCGAGTGGATCGCCGAGCGTCAGGGCGTCGCCAAGGAGCAGGTGATCGCGACCAACGGCTCGATGCAGGCCGACGCGTTCCTGTTCCAGCTGCTGGTCGAGCC
>DASTKX010000045.1:0-12894 GCA_035715585.1 Thermoleophilaceae bacterium | reverse complement strand
CTTCTCGGTCGGGCTGAAGGCGGGCAGGACGAACGCGTAGAGCTGGTAGAGGATCACCGGTAGGGCCAGCAGGATCGCGGCATAGGCCGCGTTCGTGAAGGTCGTCGTGAACGGCTCGGTGACGCCGAAGGTCAGCGGCTGGTCGTACTTGTCCGGCAGCGGCTTGTTGACGATCTCGAGGATGCGGTGGTTCTGCCAGCCGCAGACCGCGAAGGCGAGGACGAATGCGCCGATCGCGACCATCAGCCGCGAGCGCAGCTCGTCGAGGTGGTCGACGAGCGTCAGCTGCTCCTCGTGGGAGACAGGCTTCACCCGCGGCATGAGATCCGCCCTCTCCTAGGTCTCGAGCGGGCGGCTAGGAGCTGTGGCGGGCCGGCTCGGACGGCTGCTCGGCGCGGACGGGCTCGGGCTTCGCCTCGGCGGCGTCCAGCTCGTCGCGGTCCTTGTTCTTGCCGGTGACCGAATCCTTGAACTCGCGCATCCCACCACCGAGCGAACGGCCGAGATCGGGCAGGCGCTTCGGCCCGAAGATGAGCAGGACGATTACGAGGACGATTACGATCTCTATTGGGCCGGGCGTCGGCATGATGGCTCCTGGCGAATCGGGGCAGCTCTCATGGTAGAGGCTGAGGAGTTGTTCGGCTGGAGGTCCGGCGCGGATCAGCGCGCGGCATCGAAGTTCTTGTAGAAGCGGCTCGGCGTCGGCTCGCCCTGCCCCTGGTACTTGCTGCCCTTGTCCTTGGCGCCGTAGGGCACCTCGACCGCCCCGTCCATGCGCATGAACGAGAGCTGGCCGATCGGCATTCCCTCGTAGATCGTGATCGGCAGGTTGGCGACGTTCGACAGCTCGAGCGTCAGGTTGCCCGAGAAGCCCGGGTCGACGAAGCCGGCCGTCGAGTGGATCAGCAGGCCGAGGCGACCGAGCGAGCTCTTGCCCTCGAGCCGCGCCACGAGATCGTCGGGGAGCGTGACCCGCTCGAGCGTCTGGCCGAGCACGAACTCGCCGGGATGGAGGATGAACGGCTCGTCGCCGCTGACCTCGACCAGCTCGGTCAGCTCCTCCATCGGCTGGCGGACGTCGATGTACGGGTAGCGCGCGTTGTGGAAGACGCGGAAGCGGCGGTCGACGCGCACGTCGATGCTCGACGGCTGGATCAAGCTCGCGTCGTAGGGCTCGATCTCGATGCGCTCGGCCTCGATCTCGGTGCGGATCGTCTTGTCGCTGAGGACCACGGCTCGGGGAGCGTACAGCGCCTACCTGTCCGATGGCGCGTAAAGGATCGGGTATGCGCTACCGATACGGGCGGAGATGGAGCCACACGATCGACAGGATCTGACGGCGCTGGCCTCGACCGGCCGCGAGCTCGGCCTGCACGTCTGCGCCCGCTGCGGCTCCCCGCTGGTCCAGCCGGAGTGGTGGGAGGAGACCGACGGCGGCTCGTGGCGCGTCGGACTGCGCTGCCCGGACTGCGAGCACTGCCGCGAAGGCATCTACTCGCAGGGCGTCGTCGACGCCTACGACGAGCAGCTCAACGAAGGATCGGACGAGCTGGCGACCGCCTACCGCCGGATGGTCCGCGACAACCTCGTCGCGGAGATGGAACGCTTCGCCGGCGCGCTGCGCGCCGGAGCGATCCTGCCCGAGGACTTCTAGCCGCTCAGCTCAGGCATACCGGGCGACGACGCCGTCGGCGACGAGGTCGAGCGCCTCGCGTTGCCACGACTCGAGGTCGATCTCGGCCAGGTCGCGCTTGGCCGAGGCGACGATCTCGAGCGCTTCGCCACGAGACTGCTCGAGCGCCCCGCTGGCGGCGATCCGGTCGCAGAGGGCCTCCGCCTCCCGCGGTGTCGTCGCGGCCGTGCGCAGATCGAGCTCGCGCAGCTCGCTGTCGCGCTCGCGGGCAACGATCAGCGGCAGCGTGACCGTCCCGTCGAGCAGATCGGTACCCCGATGCTTGCCGGTCTCCTCGACCGGGCCCGAGACGTCGAGCACGTCGTCGAGGATCTGGAACGCGACGCCGATGCGGTCGCCGAAGGTCGCGAGAGCGTCCGCGTGCGCCGATCCGCGACCGCCCAGCTCGGCGCCGAGGCGAGACGAAGCGGCGAACAGGCTGCCGGTCTTCAGCGCGCAGCGCTCGCGATAGCGCGCGGCGGTCACCGCCGGCGACCAGGCGTCGTCGCGCTGCATCAGCTCGCCGCGGGCGAGCGCCGTCGAGGCCGCAGACAGCGCCTGGACCGCGGGCGCGCTGCCCGTCGCCGCGAGCTCGGCGAAGGCACGCGAGAAGAGCAGGTCGCCGGTGGCGATCGCAGCGTCGCGGCCAGCGGTGGCGAAGACGGTCGGATAGCCGCGACGCAGCGACGCGCGATCGAGCACGTCGTCGTGGACGAGCGTCGCCATGTGCAGCAGCTCGACGGCCGCTGCCGCGGCGACCACCCGCTCGTCCGGATCCGTGCGCCCCGCGCAGAGGAACACGAGCAACGGCCGCAGCCGCTTGCCACCCGCCTTCAGCGTCCCGCCTGCGTAATCGGCGAGCACCTCGCCGTGGGCATCCGCCACCTCGGCCAGACGCGCCTCCGCCAGCCGCAGGCCGCGCGCCAGGCCGGGCCCACCCGCGGCGAGCACCGGCACGAGCTGCTCGGCGGTGTTCACTACGCCTCCGGGACTGAGCCCACGTGAATCGCGATGATGCCGCCGGCCGTGAGCACCCAGCGGACGTCGGTCAGCCCGGCGGCGGCCAGTTCCGCGCCGAGCTCGCTCGGGCCGGGAAAGCGGCGGACCGAGCTCGGCAGGTAGGTGTAGGCGTCAGAGTCGCCGGCGAAGCGGCCGAGCGCCGGGACGGCGGTGTCGAACCAGAAGCGGAAGAACCAGGACAGCGGCGGTCGCTGCGGGGTCGTGATCTCGAGCACGACGACACGGCCGCCGGGGCGCACGACACGGCGCATCTCCGCGAGGCCGCGGCCGAGGTCGGAGAAGTTGCGCGCGCCGAAGCCGACGGTGGCGGCGGCGAACTCGCCGTCGGCGTAGGGCAACTCGAGCGCGCTGCCCTGGTCGAAGCGGATCTCCGGCGCCTTCTCGCGCGCCAGCTCCAGCATGCCGTCGGAGAAGTCGAGGCCGACGACCTCGCCGGCTTCGCCGACACGGCCGCGCAGCTCGATCGCCAGGTCGCCGGTGCCGGTCGCGACGTCGAGCACGCGGTCGCCCGCGCCGACGTTCGCGAGATCCGCCGACCGCTCGCGCCAGCGGCGGTCCATGCCGGCCGTCATGACCGCGTTCATCCGGTCGTAGACCCGCGCGATGCGGTCGAACATCGCCCGGACCTGCGTCTCGGGAAGCGTTCCGCTGGCGGGCGACCCGCTCACCGGACGGGCCTGCCTACTTGGACTCGGACTCGCCGCCGCCCGAGGGCTCGGCGCCGTGGTTGTCGGCGCGCAGCGAGGCGATGAAGTTGACGAGCTCGTCGAACTGCTTGGGCTCGGTGTCGCGGAGGCTCTGGTACGACGGCATCGGCGCGGTCGGGTTGATGAGCGTGCGGGCGATCGCGTCGCGGCCGAGGCGGTCGCCGATCTCGGTCAGGTCGGGTCCGAGCGAGTTGCCGTTGTGGCCGATCCGGTGACAGCCGAGGCAGCCCGAGGCCGCGGCCACGTCGGCGCCGCGCTGATACTGAGGCGCGACCTCGATGTCGATCTCGCTTGGCGGTCCGGCGAGCGCGCCGAGCACCGTCAGGTAGGTCATCGCCGCGACGGTGGCGACGGCGCCGATCATCGCGATCGGCCGCTTCATCGGGTGGCGCTCCGGGTTGCGGTCGTAGAACGGCAGCAGCAGGAGCAGCATCAGCGCGATCGTCGGGATGCCGATCGTCGCGACGAACACCAGCGCCGGCGGCTTGACGACGCGCAGCAGCTCGAAGAGGAAGAAGAAGTACCACTCGGGTCGCGGCGAGTAGGTGGTGGTCGTGGGGTCGGCCTTCGGGCCGAGCTCGGCGCCGAACAGGACCGCCATCAGGATGATCACGGCCATCGTGACGATCGCCATCGCCCCGTCCTTGGCGACCGCGTAGGGGAAGAACGGCTTGCCCTGGGTCTTGAGGATCGAGTACTCGCGGAGGTACTGCTCCTTCTCGCGCGCGTTCACCTCAGATCTCCTCGCGCTGGAGCGACTTCTTCTCGGCCTTCAGCCACGGCGGGGCGCTGGTGCCGAGCTTCGCGACGAGGTAGAGGTGGGCGCCGATCAGCGCGCCGATCAGGCCCGGGATCAACATCATGTGCAGCGCGTAGAAGCGGCTCAGCGTCGTCGCGCCGAACTCGGCGCCGCCGCGCATGAAGTCGGCCAGGTACGGCCCCATGATCGGGCCGGACGCGTTGATGTTGACGCCGACGACCGTCGCCCAGAACGACCGCTGGTCGAACGGCAGCAGGTAGCCGGTCAGGCCCATCATCAGCGTCAGCACGGTCAGTACGACGCCGATCACCCAGTTCAACTCGCGCGGATACTTGTAGGCGCCGAAGACGAACGTGCGGCCCATGTGCAGGAACAGCAGGACGATCATCACCGTCGCCCCCCAGCGGTGCATGCCGCGCACGAGCTCGCCGAGGAAGACGTCGTTGGTGATGTGGGCGGCCGACGTGTAGGCACGCGTCGGGTCCGGCTCGTAGTACATCGCCAGGAAGACGCCCGTCACAGCCTGCGAGACGAAAGCGAACATAGTCGCCGAGCCGAGCGTGTAGAACCAGTTGGTCCCCTTCGGGACCTTGCGGAAGAGGAAGCCGCGCAGGAACGGGCTGGCGCCCGTGCGCTCGTCGAGGTAGCCGAGCACGCCCGCGCCGGCCTCGGCGCCGTTGTGCTTGGCGCGCTCGAGCGGCGTCGGCGCGGCGCCATCGCGCTCGGCGGGGCGCGGCGGGGCCGGGCGGAGGAACTTCGGCACGAGGCTCATGTGCTCGGCCTACCGGGGTAGAGGTACTCCCAGAGCCCGTCGAGATGGTTCGACGGGTCGCGCGGGTGCGGGAAGCGCTCGAGCTCGGAGTTGACCGAGAAGCGGTCGCCGACCTGGACGCGGCCGTTGCGCAGGCGCGTGTAGAAGCGGTCGAGCGGGCGGACCGGCGGACCGCCGTCGACCTTGCCCTCGAAGTCGTAGACGCCACCGTGGCACGGGCAGACGAAGCGCTGCGAGGCCTGGATGTAGCGGACCGGGCAGCCAAGGTGGGCGCAGCGGGTCGAGATCGCGACGTAGGGCAGGTCGGAGTTGCGCTCGGCGTCGCGACCCGGGTCGAACTTGCGGATGTAGACGGTGGTCTTGCCGGCCTCGCCGATCGACGGCACGAGGTTCATCACGACCGGGACGTAGGTCTCGGGGTTGAAGTCGTCGACGCCGCCGACGTCCTGCCAGGTCTCGGGCGCGCTGCGCTCGAACATCGGACCGAGGGCGAAGCCGAGCGCCGGCAGGCCGAACATCGCCGACGCGATGCCGCCGTAGGCGAGCGCGCCACCGGTCATGAAGGTGCGCCGCGTGACCGTCTCGCCCTCGAAGGCGCCCGGCATGTTGCGGTCGGCGGTGTAGCGCGACTTGCGCTTGTGCTTGTCGGGGAGGTCGGCCACTGCTGCTGGGGAGTAGGGCGCCCGGGGGTCGGGCGCGCGACGGCGGATTCTAATTACGCGAGGCGTCGCGCGCTGTCAGACCAGAGTGTGGCGGCCCGGGCGGGGTCGTCCTCGGCGTGGGCGCGGGCGGCCGCGGTGATCAGGTCGGACAGCTCGGCGACCGCCTCGAGGTCGCCCCGATCGGCCACTCGGCTCAGTCCGAGCGCGTAGAGGGCGTCGCCGGCCAGCAGGCGCAGATCGGCGTCCATCCCGGCGAACGCGCGCGGCTCGCCGTAGTGGAGCAGGTAGCCCTCGTGGACCGCCTCGATCGTGAACAGGCGGTCCGGGTGGGACACGACGTCCGCGAAGCGGTCGGGGCCGGGATCGGCGACGGCGTGCTCGGCGAGGGCGGGATCGACCGCGGCGACGACTTCGCGCAGCGCGCTCACGCGGCGACCTCGCGGAACGCCTCGGCGGCGGCTGCGAGCGTCCGCTCGATCTGGTCGTCGGTGTGGGCCAGCGAGGGAAACCACGCCTCGAAGCGCGAGGGCGGCAGGAAGACGCCGCGATCGATCATCGCGCGGGTGAAGGCGGCGCTGCGGTGGTCGTCGGCGGCCTGGGCGTCCGCGTAGTCGTTGACGGGCCCCGCACGGAAGAAAGGCGTCAGCAGGCCGGTCGCGCGGGTCACGTGGAGGGCGACGCCCGCGTCGGCGGCAGCCGCGCGCAGCCCGTCGGCGAGGCGCGACGAAAGCTCGTCAAGGCGCGCGTAGGCGTCGGCGTCGAGCAGCTTCAGGGTCGCAAGGCCGGCGGCCGTCGCGAGCGGGTTGCCCGACAGCGTTCCCGCCTGGTAGACGTCGCCAGCCGGCGCGACGTTCTCCATCAGATCTCGCCGTCCGGCATAAGCCGCGGCGGGCAACCCTCCTCCGACGACCTTGCCGAGCACGGTCAGGTCGGGTATCACGCCCTCGAGCTCCTGGGCGCCGCCGCGCGCGACGCGGAAGCCGCTGATCACCTCGTCGAAGACGAGCAGCGCGCCGTTGCGGTCGGCTTGCTCACGCAGGAACGCAAGGAAGGGCTCGCCGTCGGGGCCGCCCTCGGCGCCGAGGGCGCCGGCTGGCGGGACCAGGCCCATGTTTGCGGGGTAGGGCTCCGCCAGGACCGCCGCGAACTCGTGCTCGTCAAGCGCCCGCTCGACCGCCGCGCGGTCGTTCCATGACACGACGATGGTGGCCGCGGCATGCGCCGCCGGCACTCCCGGACTTGCTGGCATGCCCGCGGTTGCCAGACCCGAACCGGCCTCGGCAAGCAGGCCGTCGACGTGCCCGTGATAGGCGCCGGCGAACTTGAGCAGCTTCTCGCGGCCGGTCACGGCGCGCGCCAGCCGGATCGCGCTCATCGAGGCCTCGGTGCCGGAGTTGACCATCCGGACCATCTCGGCGCTGGGAATCCGCGCGACGATCTCGGCGGCGATCTCGACCTCGGCCTCCGTCGGCGCGCCGAAGGTCGTGCCGCGGGCGGCGGCGGCGGCGATTGCCTCGATCACGCGCGGGTGCGCGTGGCCGGCGATCAGCGGCCCCCACGAGCTGACGAAGTCGATGTAGCGGTTGCCGTCGACGTCGACGATCTCGGCGCCCTCGCCGGACGCGACGAAGATCGGGTCGCGGCCGATCGAGCGCATGGCGCGCACCGGTGAGTTGACTCCGCCGGGCAGCAGCTCGACGGCGCGGGCGTAGAGCGCCCGCGAACGATCGTCAGCCAGCGTGCTCAGCCTCCCAGCGGCGGTGCTCGTCGGTGAAGTAGAGCAGCCGGATCTTCTTGAACTCGGTCGAGGAGTAGAGCGTACGGCGGTCCTCGATGCCGCTCTCCTCGGCGATCGAGTCGAGGATCGCGTCGCACTCCTCCTTCGACCGACCGTGCGCCATCGTGAAGACCGAGTAGTGCCAGTCCTCGTAGGTCGGACGCTGGTAGCAGTGCGAGATCCCGCGGAAGGAGGCCATCAGCGGGGCGACCTCCATGATCCGCTCCTCGGGCACGGCCCAGACGCCCATCCCGTTCGCCGAGAACCCGGCGCGGCGGTGGTAGAGGATCGCGGCGACGCGCCGCAGCGCCTTGCGCTCGCGCATCGACTCGAGCTGGGCGAGCAGCTCGTCCTGGGAGATGCCGACCGCGGCCGCAGCGGGCGCGTAGGGCTCGGGGACCACCGGCATGTCGCCCTGCAGCGCGCGGATGACGGCCACGTCGAGCTCGGTCGGCTCGATCGCGTCGGGCTCGATCGGATCCTGGGCGACGCCCATCGCCGCGAGATCCTTGGTGCCCTTCTCCATCTCGAGGTCCATCCGGATCTTGAACAGCTTGATCGTCGGCAGCTGGCGGATCGACTCGGCGCCGGTCAGCTCCTGGAGGACGTCGAGCGTCCCGTCGAGGCCGAGCTTCGAGCCGGGCTCGGTGGCGATCGTGAACCACATGTTGAAGTCGTGGTTGCGCAGGTAGTTGTGCGAGACGCCGGGGTGCGAGTTGACGACCTTCGCGGCGCGGTGGGGGTTCTCGGGATCGACCTTCGCGGCGACGAGCATCGAGCTGTAGCCGAGCACGCGGGTGTCGAAGATCGGCGTGACCTGGCGGACGATCCGTCCGTCGAGCAGGCGCTGCACGCGTCGCATGACCTCGTCCTCCGAGACGCCGGCGAGGCCGGCGACGTGCTCGTAGGGGCGTGCGGCGACCGGGAAGCTGCCCTGCATCAGGTTGAGCAGCTTCTTGTCGAGGTCGTCGAGCGGGATCGCCGCGCCGTCCTTGCGGCTGCGCGTCTTGGGGATCGCCGCCGCCTCCCTCACCGAAGCCATCCGGCGACGTCCTTCGCGTGGTAGGTGATCACGATGTCGGCGCCGGCGCGCCGGATCGCGGTCAGCGCCTCGAGCACGGCCGCGCGCTCGTCGATCTGGCCGGCCGCGGCGGCGGCCTTGACCATCGCGTACTCGCCGCTGACGTTGTAGGCGGCGAGCGGCATCCCGGTCGCCGCCTTGATCCGGGCGATCACGTCGAGGTAGGGCAGCGCCGGCTTGACCATCAGGATGTCGGCGCCCTCCTCGGCGTCGAGCAGCGCCTCGCGGACCGCCTCGTCCGAGTTGGCCGGATCCATCTGGTAGGTGCGCCGGTCGCCAAAGGCGGGCGTCGAGTCGGCGGCCTCGCGGAACGGCCCGTAGAAGGCCGAGGCGAATTTCGCCGAGTAGGCGACGATCGGCGTCTCCTTCATGCCCTCCGCGTCGAGCTGGCCGCGCAACGCGCCGACGCGGCCATCCATCATGTCGCTCGGCGCGACGGCGTCAGCTCCCGCGCGCGCGTGCGAGATGGCGGTCTGGGCGAGCAGCTCGAGCGTGACGTCGTTGTCGATCGCGCCGTCGGGCCGGACGACGCCGCAGTGGCCGTGGGACGTGTAGGCGCAGAGGCAGACGTCGGTGATCACCAGCAGCTCGGGGTGGGCCTCCTTGATCGCGCGCACGGCGAGCTGGACGACGCCCTCGTCGTCGTAGGCGCCGGCGCCCTGCTCGTCCTTCTCGGCGGGGACGCCGAACAGCAGCACCGCGGGGATGCCCAGCTCCTGGATCGCGCCGGCCTCCTCCACCGCGTGGGAGATCGACAGCCGCTCGACGCCGGGCATCGCCTCGATCGGGGTGCGGCTGTCGGTGCCGAGCTCGACGAACAGCGGCTGGACGAGGTGCGCCGGCGTCAACTCCGTCTCGCGCACCATGTCGCGCAGCAGGCCGCTACCGCGCAGCCTGCGCATGCGGGTCGCTGGAAAGGCCATCGCGATCAGTCTAGGGGCCTCCTGGGCACGTGACGTATCCTCGCCGCATGCCACAGCTTGCGCTGTCAGCGGTCGGGAGGGACCGGCCGGGCATCGTCGCGGCGACGACGGCGGTGCTGCTGCGCCACGGCGTCAACGTCGAGGACTCGCGGATGTCGATCCTGCGCGGGCACTTCGCGATGACGCTGATCCTCGGCCTGCCCGACGGCGGCGACCGCGAGTCGTTGAAGGCCGAGCTCGACGTCGCGGCCGCCGACCTGGGCCTGGAGGCCCTGGCGCTCAGCGCCGTCGAGCCGCTTACAGAAGCCGCGCCGGTCGCGACGCACGTCCTCAGCATCTACGGCGTCGACCACCCGGGGATCGTCCACCACGCCACCCGGGTCCTCGCCGAGCACCGCGTGAACATCACCGACCTCGAGACGCGACTCGTCGAGGGCGACGGCGAGCCCTCGCTGTACGCGCTGCTGATCGAGGTCGCCGTGCCGGACGACGTCGACCCCGCGGACGTCGACCGCGCCCTCGCCGAGATCGCCGCCAGCGAGGTCGTCGAGGTCAGCCTGCGCGAGCTCGACAGCCACGAGCTCTAGGGACGGCGTCGTGGCGGTCCGCGAGGTACTGCGCTACCCGCACCCCGCACTGAAAGCCGTCGCGGCGCCGGCGCCGCTCGACTCACCCGACACCGAGCGCGCCGCCCGCGACCTGCTCGACACGATGATCGACTTCGGGCACTGCGTCGGCCTCGCCGCGACCCAGCTTGGCGACCTGACGCGGATCGTCGCCGTCGATGTCACTGGCCACAAGAAAGCGCAAACCGAGAGCGGCCTGCTGCTGCTGGCCAACCCGCGCGTCGTCGCCGAGGACGGCGCCGAAGTCGCACGCGAGGGCTGCCTGAGCATCCCCCACCTCACCGCCAACGTCCGCCGCGCCACCGCGATCGCCGTCGAGGCCGACGCGCTCGAGCTCACCGCCGCCGGCCTCCAGGTCGAGCCTTACCGCATCGAGACCGACGCCTTCGAGGCCCGCTGCCTGCTCCACGAGATCGACCACCTCGACGGCATCCTCTTCCTCGACCGCGTCGACTCCCTCACCAACGACGTCTTCCAGCGCAAGAACTACAAGTAGCCAAGCAAGCCGTCTACAATCGGCCGTGGATCAAAGTCGCGGCTTCGCTGTCGCAGCTTTCGAGAGGCCCGGGCGACCGGGCCTCTCGCATTTCTAGGTGTCCCGGCGGGCAATCGGGACCGACGCCCGCCGGGACGGAGCGGCTGGCTACTGACCGCGTCTCGGTTCGACGACCGAGAACAGCACGATCACCGCAAGGATCAAAGTCACGGCTTCGATCATCGCTGCCTCCTATGCGACCTGTTGAGAGGGTCACTCCTCCCAGAACCGCGGCTCGGTCCCGGAACCGCTACCCGGAAGATTCAGAGGTTTGACCAGTCGGCTCGCACTCTCGCGTCGCCTGTTTCGCAGCGGTGTTACATGAGTAACGACTCTGCGCCGGAGTAGCAACGTCGGCATCGACTAGGGTCTCCGCCCGTGGGGGCGACGGCGGAGGGACGAGAGGGTTGGCAAACGGCGCGTCTACTGCCAACGGTTGGGCTGCGCGGCCAGGAGGAGCAAGAGCAACGAGCAACGTCATCATTGCTCGCGGTCATCTTTGCGGTGCCAGAGTTCGCGTACTCCCTGCTGGCTGACCTGGGAGCGCCAAAAGGCAGGATCGAGACCTTCACCGAGATACAGCTCCGCGATGCGGACGGCAAGCGGTGCATTCCCGATGGAGCCGTCGTCGTGACTCGGGGGTCCAAGGAGTGGAAGTGCCTGGTCGAGGTCAAGACGGGAACGGCACACCTGCAACCTGAACAGGTGGTGCGATATCTCGACTGGGCGCGCGACAACGGCTTCGATGCGGTGTTGACGATCTCGAACGAGATCACCGCTTCCGCATCCGACATCCCGATCACAGTCGACAAGCGGAAGCTCAAGCGGGTCTCTTTATTCCATCTGTCTTGGTGGCGAATCCTCACCGAGGCAATCGTCCAGCACCGTCACCGAGGCCTCTCCGACCCGGACCAGGCCTGGCTGTTGGGGCAACTGATCGCGTACCTCGATCACCACAAGTCAGGGGCCAGCGGTTTTCAGGGGATGGGCGAAAGCTGGGTAACGGTCCGTACGGCGGCCGCTAACGAGACACTGCGTTCTAGAGATGCCGGAGCGCTCGAGGTAGCTGAACGCTGGGAGCAGTTCGTCGACTATGTCGCGCTCGGCCTCGGCCAGGACTTAGGACGCGACGTCGTACCCGTCAGATCCAAGCGAGTTTCATCAGAGGCCCGTATCGACGAAACGGTCCGACGGCTAGTAGAAACCGGCGAGCTCGAGGCGGCGCTCAAAGTCCCGGACGCAGTCGGGAACCTCCAACTGGAGGCGAACCTTCGAACACGAAAAGTGACCACCAGCGTCGAGATAGCCGCACCGCGCGATGGCCGTCCGAAGACACGAATCAATTGGCTCTTGCGCCAGCTACGTCATGCACCGCCTGATCTGCGTATCGACGTGAGCTTCGTCAATGCTCGAGAGACGAGCTCACTGCTGCTGAGCGAGGCAAACGAGACCCCGGCGAGGCTTCTGTCCGGTACAGACCCCAAACGACCGCCGCGCACATTCCGTGTTGCGCTAACACGGAAGATGGGAGCAAAGCGCGGCAAGGACGCCGGCTCGTTCGTCCGCGAGACTCGCACGCAAGCCATCGACTTCTATCGCGACCTTGTTCAAGACCTTCGGAAGTGGCAGGCGCCAGTCCAGCGCCGTGAGCTGCCGTCAGCCGGCAGGCGGGATCGCCTGGGGGAAGCGGAAGAAGAAGTCTGGGTCGTAGGTCTGCTTGACCTGGTGCAGGCGGGGGAGGTTGGTGGCGTAGTAGGCGCGCTTCCAGTTGGGTAGGGCAGGGTCGATGTAGTTCTGGTAGGCCTGGCCGGAGACGTAGGGGCGCATGGCTTGGTGGGCGCCGCGGATCCAGGAGCGGCTGGCGCGTTGGGCGGCGGCGCCCTCGAAGTAGGCGCCGTACTGGATGCAGAAGAGCTCGTTGCGGTGGACGAAGGCCGTGGCGCCAGGCTTGGGACGGTTGAGCGCGCCGCCGTAGGAGTCGAGCAGCAGAGCTCCGGAGCCGAGCGAGGGGTTGGCGTTGCGGCGCTCGATCCAGTCGATCATCGTGCGGCGGCCGGCGCTCGACAGCGGCTCGTCGACGTAGTCGGACTTGGCGTAGAAGGCGGCGCGGGGGAGCGTGCCGCCGCTGCTGGTGTGGCGGGTGTGGCAGGAACGCAGCGGGTCGCCGAGGCAGCCGGCCCAGCGCAGCATCAGCGGTAGGTAGGCCTCAGTCCCGATCGAGAGCTGGGCGCCGTGCTCGAGCAGCGGCCGGATCGTGGCGCGCAGCTGGCTCTCGGAGCCGAAGAACTGGCCGTCGCAGCTGACCTGCGGCGGGCCGTCGGCGTTGGTGATCAGATGGAAGATCGCCGTCAGCCGGTCG